>JAGCLT010000103.1 GCA_017646825.1 Clostridia bacterium
AAGCCCTGTGCAAATTCTGGATGGATTCCATCATAAGAGTCCGTCCACACAATTCAAATTTCATAACTGAAAGCGTCTTTATGTACACCCTTTCTTTTATAGAAGGATATGAAGGTGAACAACATGAACAGACAAAAAGCAAGTTTGACACTATTATTGAATATATCGGTTATAACTATGCAACAAATGATATGTCAATTAAAAAAGTTGCACACATATTTTACTATAACGAAAAATACCTTTCTGCGCTTTTTGTAAAAAACACGGGTATCAAGTTTTTACAGTACATTAACAACCTTCGCATACGTTATGCAACGGAACTTATTTCCAAGGGTAAAACAGATATTGCAGAAATTTCCTACAAGTGCGGATACACAGACCAGTTTTATTTTTCCAAAGTATTTAAGAGAATCACAGGTCACACACCGTCAAGGTACATAAGAATACTGGGCCCAAAGAAAAAATAACCCGAACTGTTACTTTTGAATAACAATTTAATTTTTAACCAAAAATAAGAATATTATTTTATATAATATTCTTTTTTTATTGACAAAAATTTAAAAGTATGTTAATATATTAACGAAGTAAATAAACAAACCCTTATTTTAAAGGATTTTTATTAATTAATGATTGGGGAGTTAAACAATGAGCAAACAAAAATACGAAATTATTGACAATGTTGAAACGCTTGAAACTGCAATCAAAGAATTACGAGATGCACAGAAAATATTTTCCAACTACACACAAGAACAGGTTGATAAAATATTTTTAGCAGTGGCAACTGCAGCAGACAAAGCAAGAATACCTCTTGCAAAAATGGCGGTACAGGAAACAGGTATGGGCGTAGTTGAAGACAAAGTAATTAAAAATCACTATGCCGCAGAATACATTTATAATGCTTACAAAGACACAAAAACATGCGGTGTTATAGAGGAAGACAGTGCCTACGGAATTAAAAAAATCGCCGAGCCAATAGGTGTAGTTGCGGCGGTTATTCCTACAACAAACCCCACCTCTACTGCAATATTTAAAATACTTCTTGCACTAAAAACAAGAAACGCAATAATAATAAGCCCTCATCCCCGTGCAAAGAACTGCACAATAGAAACTGCAAAACTGTTACTTGAGGCGGCAGTTAAGGCAGGAGCACCAAAAGGTATAATCAACTGGATTGATGTTCCCTCTTTGGAACTTACAAATACAGTAATGAAAGAATCAGACATTATTCTTGCCACAGGCGGTCCCGGTATGGTAAGGGCGGCATATTCATCAGGAAAACCCGCAATAGGCGTAGGTGCAGGAAACACACCTGCAATCATTGACGATACTGCCGATGTTGTTTTAGCAGTAAACTCAGTTATCCACTCAAAATCATTTGACAACGGAATGATTTGTGCATCAGAGCAATCTGTTATTGTTCTTGACAAAGTATATAATGCAGTTAAAAAAGAATTCAAAGACAGAGGCGCATATATTTTAACCAAAGAAGAAGCAGACAAATTAAGAAAAGTAATTATTATAAACGGTGCGTTAAATGCCAAAATAGTTGGTCAGTCTGCATACAAAATTGCACAACTTGCAGGTATTGACGTTCCCGAAACTACCAAAATTCTGATTGGCGAAGTTGAAAGCGTGGATATTTCCGAAGAATTTGCTCACGAAAAACTTTCACCTGTACTTGCAATGTACAAAGCAAAAACTTTCGAAGAAGCCCTGGATAAAGCAGACAGATTAGTACAGGACGGCGGTTTCGGTCATACCTCTTCAATATATATAAACCAAATGACAGAGCACGAAAAACTGTCAGCCTTTGCAGACAGAATGAAGACCTGCCGAATTTTAGTAAACACTCCTTCTTCTCACGGCGGTATCGGAGATTTGTACAACTTTAAACTTACACCGTCACTAACCCTTGGCTGCGGTTCATGGGGCGGTAACTCAGTTTCCGAAAACGTGGGAGTTAAGCAACTGTTAAACGTCAAAATCGTTGCTGAAAGGAGAGATAATATGCTTTGGTTCAGAGCACCTGAAAAAATATATATTAAAAAAGGCTGTCTGCCTGTTGCTTTGGAAGAACTTAAAAATGTTATGGGTAAAAAGAGAGTGTTCATTGTAACAGACAACTTCCTTTTCAATAACGGTTACACAAAACCAGTTACTGATAAATTAGACGAAATGGGAATTTTGCACACCACATTCTTTAATGTAGAGCCGGACCCCACTTTAAAAAGTGCAAGAGAGGGCGCAAATGCCATGAGAGGCTTTAACCCCGACTGCATTATTGCAATAGGCGGCGGAAGTGCAATGGACGCAGCAAAAATTATGTGGG
Organism: Clostridia bacterium; assembly: GCA_017646825.1. Lineage (GTDB taxonomy): Bacteria > Bacillota > Clostridia > Monoglobales > Firm-18 > RGIG1864. The sequence continues at coordinate 2,330 of JAGCLT010000103.1, forward strand.
TATTATACGAGCACCCCGACTCCGACTTTATGGATATGGCAATGCGATTTGCAGATATAAGAAAGAGAATTTACACTTTCCCGAAAATGGGTGAAAAAGCGTACTTTATTGCAATACCTACTTCTGCTGGAACAGGCTCCGAAGTAACTCCTTTTGCAGTAATTACAGATGAAGAATCAGGAATAAAATATCCCCTTGCAGATTACGAATTGCTTCCCGATATGGCAATAATTGATACAGACCTTCATATGTCTGCACCAAAAGGCTTAACTGCGGCGTCAGGTATTGATGCAGTTACTCACGCTATTGAAGCATACGCCTCTGTAATGGCAACAGACTATACAGACGGTTTAGTTCTTCGTTCGCTTAAAATGATATTTGAATATTTGCCCATAGCCTACGAAAAAGGCGACAAAGACGTTACTGCAAGAGAAAAAATGGCTAATGCCGCAACAATGGCAGGTATGGCTTTTGCAAACGCATTTTTAGGCATCTGCCACTCAATGGCTCACAAATTAGGCGCATATTTCCACTTGCCTCACGGGGTAGCAAATGCGCTTTTAATTACACACGTTATGAGATTTAATGCAGCGGAGGCACCAACAAAAATGGGAACTTTTTCTCAGTACACCCATCCACATACTTTAGACAGATATGCAGAAATTGCTGACAGTTTAGGTGTTAAAGGGAAAAACAACAACGAAAAACTTGACAACCTAATTGCTCTTATAGATGAATTGAAAGAAAATCTGGGAATTAAGAAAACCATTAAAGATTACGGCGTTGACGAAAAAGAATTTTTAAGTGTTCTTGACGAAATGGTTGAACAGGCATTTGACGACCAGTGCACAGGTGCAAACCCAAGATATCCGCTTATGAGCGAAATAAAACAGTTATATATAGATGCGTACTACGGTAATTAAGGAGGGGAAAACGATGAAACTTAACACAGTAATAGCAAAAAGAACAAATAAAACAGTATATCGTGACGGCGACCTTGCAATTAAGGTGTTTGAAAAAGAATTTAAAACTTCTGATGTTTTAAATGAGGCACTAAACCTTGCAAGAGTTGCGGAAACAGATTTAAACATTCCAAAACTTCAGGAAGTAACAAAAATTGACGGAAAATGGGCAATAGTAACTGATTTTGTTGAGGGAAAAACTATGGCTCAACTTATGGAAGAAAACCCCGACAAAACAGACAAATACCTTGAAATGTTTGTTGATTTACAACTTGAAATTCATAAACACTCTGTTCACCATCTAAATAAACTAAAAGACAAAATGACAAGAAAAATCGCGGAATCAGGTCTTGATGCCACAACAAGATATGAACTTAACGCAAGACTTGAGGGTATGCCAAAGCACAAGAAACTTTGTCACGGGGACTTTAATCCCAGTAACGTTATTATAGGTAATGACGACAAATTATACGTCCTTGACTGGTCACACGTTACACAGGGCAATGCAAGCGCCGATGCCGCAAGAACTTTCCTAATGTTTAGTCTTGCAGGTAAAGAGGAAGTTGCGCTTAAATACCTTGATTTGTTCTGTAAAAAGAGCGACACCGCAAGACAGTATGTTCAGAAATGGTTGCCTATTGTTGCAGCATCACAACTTGTTAAAGGCAATGAAAATGAAAAAGACTTCCTACTCTCCTGGGTTGATGTAGTAGAATATGAATAAGAAAAATGGCTGTAAAACTATTGTTTTACAGCCATTTTTATTTGGGGATAGGAAAAAAAGAGGCAGATTGGACAAACTGAACCCGCAGGGGTAACCCGAAGGCGTACAATGGTACGTCGAGAGGTGAAGTTTGTTCAAAACACAAGGCAATTAAAAATAGTAATTCGTCAAATGACGAATTACTACCTTAATTTTAGTTTCACTTTGTGTTTGATGTAATTGCCCAAAGGCAATATTTATACTTTGCCTTGTGTGGTGTGGACTTTTTTTACATCCACTTTGCATTTCCCGTTATCAAAGCGACGTTTTCCAAAGTTACACTTAAAATGCCGCTTTTAATGTCCAGCTCTTTAACATTGCCGTCTTCCGTTTCAATACGGCAGGTGCAAGGTTTTACAGAAGTAACAAAAGGGGTATGATTTGCCATTACTGCCAGTTCTCCCTCTGTACCTCTTAATGAAACCTTTACAATTTTACCCTCAAACATATTGCCGTCAGGGGTAGTTATAACAAAATCAAAAGTCTTCATTATACCACCTTTTTCGCCTTTTCTACTGCCTCGTCAATTGTACCTACAAACAAGAAAGCAGACTCAGGTAAATCGTCATGTTTGCCATCAATGATTTCTTTAAATCCTCTTATTGTTTCGCTTAATGGAACATAGGTACCCGGAATACCGATAAATTTCTCAGACACATGGAATGGCTGTGATAAAAATCTCTGGATTTTTCTTGCTCTTTGAACAAGTAGTTTATCTTCGTCAGACAATTCGTCCATACCCATAATTGCAATAATATCCATAAGTTCGTTATAACGCTGCAAAATTCTTTGTACTTCACGGGCAACTGTGTAGTGGTCTTCGCCCAATATGTCTGCAGACAAAATACGGCTTGTAGATTCAAGGGGGTCAACAGCGGGATAAATACCCTGTGATGCAATAGTTCTTGACAAAACCGTTGTTGCATCAAGATGGGCAAATGTAGTTGCAGGTGCAGGGTCAGTTAAGTCGTCCGCAGGAACATATACTGCCTGAATAGACGTAATTGAGCCTTTTTTAGTTGATGTAATTCTCTCCTGCAACATACCCATTTCGTTTGCAAGGGTAGGCTGATAACCAACGGCTGATGGCATTCTTCCAAGAAGTGCAGAAACCTCGGAACCTGCCTGTGTAAATCTAAAAATATTATCAATAAACAAAAGAACGTCCTGACCTTCTTCTTCACGGAAATATTCCGCCATAGTAAGTCCAGAAAGACCTACTCTCATTCTGGCACCCGGCGGCTCGTTCATCTGTCCGTAAACCAAAGTGGTGTTTGAAAGAACTCCCGATTCCATCATTTCGTTATAAAGGTCGTTACCCTCACGGGTTCTTTCTCCAACCCCTGTAAATACCGACAAACCGCCGTGCTCTTTGGCGATATTGTTGATAAGTTCCATAATCAGTACTGTTTTACCAACTCCGGCACCGCCGAAAAGTCCTAGTTTACCACCTTTTGAGTATGGGCACAAAAGGTCAATTACCTTAATACCTGTTTCAAGAATTTCAGTAGATGTTGAAAGTTCAGAATATTTTGGTGCAGGTCTGTGGATGTCCCACTTCTCTGCATCTTCAGGTGCAGGTTTATTATCCACCGGCTCACCTAAAACATTAAAAATTCTTCCCAATGTTTTTCTTCCTACAGGTACGCTTATTGCTTTTCCTGTGTCTGTTACTTCTGTTTCTCTTGCCAGACCGTCAGTTGACGCCATAGCAATACATCTTACTGTGTTATCTCCTATATGTTGTGCAACCTCTACTGTAAGCGTTCTTTCGCCGATTTTCATAGTAAGGGCGTTGTAAATGTTTGGCAACTTTCCCTCACTAAAGCAAACGTCAACGACAGGTCCCATAACCTGCACAACACTGCCTTTTAATTCATTTGAAATAATTTCGTCTCCTTAGGGTGACAGAAGCTATCCGAGCCACGATTTTCACAGGTTAATTTTGACCTCTGCCACGTTAAAATACTCGGTAATCCGTCAGGATTACCTGCGTTTTTTCCTTGCATAGTCTTAAAATTTCCTCTTTGAAAATTCTTCGAGCTTAAATCGATGGAATTTCGATAGGATTTTGGTTCGGAAGATGCAGCAAGGCTGACGCCTTGCAAAGATGACAAGCCGAAATACACCGAAATTACACTATTTAAGGCGTAGTTCGGACAGTTCCTGTCACCCTATATACCGCTTCCGGCTACTATTTCAGTAATCT
>JAGCLT010000104.1 GCA_017646825.1 Clostridia bacterium
AAAGCAGATACAGTTATAGTAAACGGCGAAGTCAAAGTGGAAAAAGGAGAACTGAAATGATTGATATTTTAATAGAAAAAATAAAAGAAAAGAAAAACCCTACAGTTGCGGGACTTGACCCGAAACTTGACTATGTTCCTTCATATATATTGGATAAGTATCCCTCAACCTTTGAAGGTGCGGCAAATGCTATTTTAGAATTCAACAAAGGTCTTATCGATAACCTTTGCGATATAGTAGCCGCAGTAAAACCCCAGTCTGCATATTATGAGATGTACGGCTGGAACGGCGTAAAAGCACTGGAAGAAACTATTGCTTATGCCAAAGAAAAAGGAATGTATGTTATAACAGACGGAAAAAGAAACGATATTGGTACAACTGCAGAAGCATATTCAATCGCATACCTTGGTGAAACAAAACTTATTGACAGCGAGGCGGCAGCATTTAATTCTGACGGTCTTACTGTTAACGGCTACCTTGGTACAGACGGAATTAAACCTTTCCTAAAAGAGGACAAGTCAATTTTCGTACTTGTAAAAACGTCAAACCCCTCATCAGGGGAATTGCAGGATAAAAAACTGGAAAACGGCAAAACTGTTTACGAGGAAATGGCAAACAACGTAAACCTTTGGGGTGAACAGTATATCGGCAAATACGGATATTCAAATGTTGGTGCAGTTGTAGGCGCAACGTACCCCGAACAAATTACAGAATTAAGAAAAGTAATGCCAAAAGCATATTTCTTGGTGCCCGGTTACGGTGCACAGGGCGGTACTGCAAAAGACGTTGCCCGTGCTTTCAACAACGACGGACTTGGTGCAATAATCAACGCTTCACGCTCAATTATGTGTGCATATAAGAAAGCACAGTGTGATGAAAAAGATTATGCTTTGGCTGCGAGAGAAGAAGCAATCAATATGCGTGACAGCATTATGGCAGAAATATAATAATAAGGAAGATTAAAATGAAAAAATCTCATATTTGCAAAATTTTAAATATTAATAATCCCGTAGAGGGAATATATGATGTAATTGTTTCATTCCCTGAAATTGCAGAGCCGGGACAGTTTATCCACGTTCTTTGCGGCGGTGACACTCTTCTTCGCAGGCCTATAAGTATCTGCGACAGCGGTGACGGCTGGCTTCGCTTTGTTTATCAGGTAAGAGGAAAAGGAACAAAACTGTTGTCTCAGTATAAAGAGGGGGACGAGCTTGATATATTAGGACCTTTGGGAGTAGGCTTTAACTTCTCCAAAAAAGGTGACGGCGTTCCCGTTGTTGTGGGCGGCGGTATCGGTATATTCCCACTTTTGAAACTGTCAAAAGCATTAGGAGATAAAACACAGAGTATTTTAGGTTTCAGAACAAAAGATTTAATTGTTATGAAAGACGAATTTGACTCTTGCTGTGACGTATGTCATATTGCTACCGACGACGGCAGTTACGGAACAAAAGGTTTTGTAACAGATGTGCTGGAGGAAGTAGTTAAGAATAATAATGTAACTTCAATTTATTCCTGCGGTCCTGTGCCTATGATGAAAGGCGTAAAACAAATTGCAGAAAAATATAATATTTACTGCCAACTTTCTATGGAACAAAGAATGGGCTGCGGTATAGGTGCCTGTGCAGTTTGTACCTGCCAGTCTCACGGTGAAAATGTTAAAGTGTGTCAGAGAGGTCCTGTTTTTGACGCCAAAGATTTGGATTTGTAGGTGAAGATATGAATACTAAAGTTAATATAGCAGGTGTAACATTAAATAACCCTATAGTTACTGCATCAGGAACATTCGGTAACGGCTGGGAAACAGGTCAATACTTTGACCTTTCGGAACTGGGCGGTATATGCGTTAAGGCAATTACACTAAAACCTAAAGCGGGTAATCCGTCACCAAGAATTGCGGAAGTGACTGCGGGTATTTTAAACAGCGTAGGTCTGCAAAACCCGGGTGTTGAGCATTTCTTGACTTATGACGTGCCAAACCTGAAAAGATATGATACAAAAATAATTGCAAATATTTCGGGAAGTTCCATAGAAGAGAATGAAGAAATAGCAACAGTTCTGGGCGACAGCGTAGATTTAATTGAACTTAATATTTCATGCCCCAATGTAAAAGAGGGTGGCGTGGCTTTTGGTACCGACTGCGGTATGGTTGCGGAAATTACTAAAAGAGTAAAAGCAAAATGTAAAGTTCCTTTAATTGTAAAACTTTCGCCTAATGTAACAAACATTTCGGAAATTGCAAAAAGTGCTGAGAATGCAGGTGCAGATGCACTTTCTTTAATCAACACTTTATACGGTATGAAAATCGACGTTAACTCAAGACGTCCAATACTTGCCCGTAATGCTGGAGGTTTTTCAGGTCCTGCTATTAAGCCCGTTGCAGTAAGAATGGTATGGGAAGTTGCAAAAGCCGTAAAAGTACCGCTGATTGGTATGGGCGGTGTTATGAACGGAGAAGATGTTGCAGAGTTTATGATTGCAGGTGCAACTGCCGTTGCAACAGGTACTGCAAACCTTGTAACCCCCGACGCTTCACTGAATATTAAAAACGAATTTTTGAAATATATGTCCGATAATAATATTGACGATGTAAATGACCTTATCGGAAGTATCCGTGAAAATTAATTGTAAAAGGAGATAAGAAAATGACAAGAGAAAGAGTTTTAGAAATTTTACAAGAGGCAGGAGTTCTTTTGGAAGGTCACTTCCTTTTGACTTCAGGAAGACACAGTAACAAATATATGCAGTGTGCTAAAATTTTCCAGAACGCAAAGTACAGTGAAGAACTTTGCGGTGAACTTGCAAAACTTTATAAAGACAGCGGAGTAGAGGTAGTAATAGGCCCTGCAATCGGTGCAATACTTATTTCTTATGAAGTTGCAAGACAACTTGGTACTCCCAACATTTTTGCGGAAAGAGATGCTGATGGCAAAATGACATTACGCCGCAGTTTCGAAATCAAACCGGGACAAAAAGTTCTTGTTGTAGAAGATGTTGTAACAACAGGCGGCTCTGTAAGAGAAGTAATTGAGCTTGTTAAAGAAAACGGCGGAGAAGTAGTTGGCGTCGGCAGTATTGTTGACAGAACTGCAGGTAAAGTAGATTTTGGTGTTCCATATAAAGCGGTTTTACCTATTGAGATTGAATCTTTTGAGGCGGACAGTTGCCCTCTTTGCAAAGCAGGACAGCCTGTTGTAAAACCGGGAAGCCGTAAAATAAAATAATTATGGCAGAAAGAAATACACACGACGGTCACAGACGGCGTATTATGGCAAAAGCTCTAAGCGGTGATTTTGAAAGCCTTGAAAAACACGAACTGGTGGAAGTATTGCTGTTTAATGTGCTACCCAGAGTAAACACCAATGAAATTGCACATGATTTAGTCGATAAATTCGGCTCTCTTCACGCTATGTGCAATGCGGAGATAAAAGATTTAATGAGTATTAAAGGTGTAGGACTTAAAACTGCAGAGTTTTTAAAAATGCTTCCTACTTATGTTAAATGCTATGAGTTTAGCTATTACCGTGATGACGAAGTACTTGCAAACTCAGAAAAGGCAGGAGAATATTGCGTAAAGTTTTTCGCAGGCGAAGATGCAGAAGGTGTTTATGCTCTCTTCCTTAATATAAATAAAGGATTGATTAAAAAGATAAAGGTGAACACCGGAACCGTCACGGCGGTACATATCGACCATAAGGTAATATTAAAACACGCTCTTGAAACAAATGCGGCTTTTGTGATACTTACGCACAATCACCCAAGCGGGGTGCTTATGCCGTCGCAAAATGATATAACGGTAACGACAAATATTGCCATGATGCTGTCAAACGTACAGACCGAACTGATTGACCATATAATAGTATCGGGCAATAAATATTTTTCTTTTAGAAAAGAGAACATTAAAATTTACAGATAAATATTGCAAAAAACGCCGTAAAGTATTATAATATATAAGCTGTTGGTCATAAAGTATCATAAAGTTACAGTTATATTACAACTGTTGACTTTAAAAATGCTTTTTGATATAATCATTACAGTATCAGTAGTGTCTTATGGTTTATCCCATTAAAGACACACTCGAAGGCAGTACAGGTAAGGAAAGAGGCTTGTAAATGCCAAGTAATGATAACTCTTTCAAAAAAAATATTTTAAGGGAGGATTTTCAATGAAAAACCTAAACAAAGTTTTTGCTATGTTACTAGTTGTTGCTATGATGATGACATCAGTAGTATTTGCTGATTTCTCAGACGTTGCTGACGACGCAGCATACGCAGAAGCTGTCAATGTTGGTGTTGCTCTTGGCTTGTTCACAGGCTATGAAGACGGCACATTCCAACCAGAAGGCAATATTACAAGAGCTGAATTTGCAGCAATGGTTGTAAGAGCTCTTAACCAGGAAAATCAGGCAAAAAGTGCTGCTACAGCAAGTGCAGTATTCCCTGATGTTGCTGCAGATCACTGGGCAAACGGCTACATAAACGTTGCTTCAAAAAGAGGTATCGTTAACGGTTATGAAGACGGCACATTCCGTCCTGAAAACAACGTTACATTCGAAGAAGCAGTTAAAATGTTAGTTGTTGCTATCGGTCACGAACCAGATGTTGGTGCAGCTGGTTATCCTTTAGGATACCTATCAGTTGCTGACGACTATGACATCACAGATGACGCTATGGGCGTTGTTGGTGAAGCTGCTACAAGAGGCTTAGTTGCTCAGTTGTTACTAAACACAATGGACACACCTCTAATGGAACAGGTTGGCTACGGTGCATGGGTAAACTATCAGGTAAATGATGGTTACAATGGCACAGCAAGAGAAACATTGTTAAGCAAAAACCATGGTGTTGCTAAATTAAAAGTTGTAGTTGAATCTACTTCATTATTAACAGAATCAGGCGCTAACGATGAAGAATATGTAACAGTTACTGTTGATGATGCATTTGATTCAAAATATGAAGCTGACCTTTTGGATGCTACAAGAATTTATGCAGGCGAAACAAACATTTCTGAATTAGTTGGTAAAAAAGCAATCGTTTATGCTTCTTATGATCCAAAAACAAAAGATCTTGTTGCTGTATATGTAAAAGCTGATACAACAAAAACTTATGAAGTTACTGTTTCAAGCGCTGACAGAGACTCTGTAAAATGTCCTTCATGTGACGAAGATGGACACACTGACCACGACAATGAAAACTTTAAATTCTATTACTACAAAACAGCTACAGATAAAAAAGCATCATTTATCGACGTATCTAAAGATGCTAAAGTTTATTTCAATGGTGTTCTAAAAGAAACTGCTAACGCTAACGCTATCATTGCTGAATTAGTAAAATATTATGGCGAAGCTACATTCCAGATTACTGCTGATAATTCTAAAATTTATGACACAGTATTCATCACAAATTATAAAACATTAGTTGTTGAATCAGTAAGCGCAAAGAGATTTAGAGTAAGTTCTAAAAACGCTGCTGGAAGCATCACATACTACAAGGAAGATGGTTCAGTTGACGCTACATTAGTAGACGCTACAGGCGCTGAAATGGCTTGGGAAGACCTAAAAGAAAACGACATCATTTCAGTTGTTGAAAGTGGTGATTCAAAGAAAGTTATTAAAGCTGAACTTCTAACAGCTACAGTTGCTGGTAAAGTTACAGGCGTTTCTCAGGATAGTTCAGAATACGTTATCGCTGGCGAAACTTATGCAGTTGACGGTATCAACGTTGATCCTGGCGACATCGCTCTTGGCGACGAAGGTACATTCTACTTAGACGCTATGGGTAACATCTGCTACTATGACACAACAGCAGAACTTAACACAAACTATGCTGTAGTTGTAGATGTAGGTACAGAATCTAAGAACTTAGAAAAAAGAACATTTGTAAAAATGTTCACATACGATGGACAGTTTGGTACAATGGCAACTGCTTCTAAAGTTACATTAGACGGTATCGCAAACATTCCTTCAAAGGAATTAGCTGCTGTTGAAGTTGATGATCCAGATACTGTTGAGGAAGAATCTGATGATATTATCATTGCTGCAACAAAAACTGCTGCAGATTCAGAAAAATTAGTTGCTAAATACGGTGATGCAAATTATTTATTTGATGATACTAATTATGATGCTACTGATTATCGTAATGGTATAATTGTTCCTGAAGTTGGCGAAGCTGATGATGTTGCTGAATTCTATGCAGTTAAAGAAATCGAAGCTGGTGACATTATTACATTCAAAGCAAACGCAGCCGGCGAAATTACAGAAATCGCAAGAGCAAATGATGCATTTGCTGGTGCTATCACAGCTGCTAACAAAGGTATCTTCTCATTGTTTGCTGCAGACGTTGATTTAAAATACAACGAAAAATCAGAAACATTATCAAGCGAAGATTTTGCAGCAAAATTGTCAATCACAGACAAAACTGTAATTATGGTTGCAAACTTAGAAGGTTCATTCTCTGGAATCAGTGCTAAAGAAGAAGAAGACTTCACATTATTCAGCGCAGCAAACATTGCTGATGAGCAGAAATTAGATAACGCTTACATCTACAATGTAAACGAAGATAAAGAAGTTGGCTTCATCTTTGTTACAACAGAAACAGATCCTGTTGATGCAGGTGCTATTATGGCTCTTGTAACAGGAACACGTTCTGCTTCAGACGACGAAGGCAACCAGATCTGGAACTTAAAAGTTCTTCAAGACGGTCTTGAAAAAGACGGCGACGACGCTTTAGTAACAGCGGCTGATGAAAACTTCGGTTTAGTTGCTTCTTATGCAATCGTTCCTGTATACAATGCAGCAGGTGAAGTTAGAAATGTTAAAAAATTAGCATACTTTGATCAGGATAATGAAGCTGTTGTATGGGGTGCCGATGTTGTAAACCCTGAAGATGCAGATGTAGATCCTGTAACTGATGACATTTATTACTACTATGGTACATTAGAAGACAGATCAAAGAAAAACTTTGAAATTTCTGATGGTAGCGATAAAACATTCTTCTCAGTTTCAGGTGACACAAACGTATATGTTTATAACAACAAAGTTAACAGCAAATATGCTTGTTCAATCGAGTCATTTGATATAGTTGAATTTGAAGATGGTCAGGCATACTGCAATGGTGATTCAGTTGATGTTAAAGTAGTTGCTCGTGAAGTAGAAGGCGAAATCATCGACCTAATCATCTACATTTACTAATTCTTAATTAACTGAAAAGTTAATAATAAAAAACCACCTCTTATGAGGTGGTTTTTTATTTGTAGTTTCGAGTTATGATTTTAGCTCAATTTTGCAACAGGTTGCAAAGCTAAATTATTTTGCTTTGCTTCATAGCTAAATAACTCCTTTGGAGTAGCTAAATTAAATTCGCTTTTAGCGTGCAAAGCACATTTAACTGCCACAGGCAATTTAGCTGAGCTTGCTCAATTTAGCTAGCGAAAGCGAATTTAGCTAAAAAACACATTATTCATAATGAATAATGTGTTTTTCCCTGGAGGAGAGGAAGGGATTCGCTTTTCTGCGGAAAAGCCACTCACGGCTCTGACAGTCCACCGGACTGTCATTCACTCCCGCTCCTTTGAATCCCACTTATACCCATAAAAAAAGAACACCTTTTTTGGTGTTCATTTTTTCTGGAGGAGAGGAAGGGATTCGAACCCTCGGAACGCTATTAACGTTCACAGCATTTCCAATGCTGCGCCTTCAGCCAACTCAACCACCTCTCCACAGCCTTTTATTATTATACAATAAAACTTCTTAAAAATCAATAGAAATATTGACAAAATATTAATAATACTATATAATAAATGTGTTGCTGTCTTAGCTCAGTAGGCAGAGCACTTCCTTGGTAAGGAAGAGGTCGGCAGTTCGAATCTGCTAGACAGCTCCATAAATAAAACCGCTATTTTCAAGGATTTAGCGGTTTTATTATTTTGAATTGCATTTTCCATTTTATACCAAAAAACTCCACTTAATTACACCAAATTAGTTGTCAAAAAGTTGTCAAGTTTAAAAGCTATATTTGCTTAGTGAAAAACAAAGAGATACATGCTACTTTGCATGTATCTCTCTTTTATTATTTCTACTTCTTCTGCTGCAGATATTGATAAAATATCTTCTTTGCCTCGGTCATTGTGGAATAACGTGCCGACTCAACAGTATCGTATAAACTTTCTATACTTCTGTAATTGTGCTGGAACGCTTCGCCCAACTTCTTTTCGTATAAATGTAAATACACTTTCTGTAATTTAAGCATATCGTCATCAGATAACTGTGTCTCGTAACTGATACCCTGTTTTTTGTTGGAGTATGAGAACTTCTTGCTGACCATCGGCGCATATATCGTGTCGCAGTCATAACCTCTTTGACGCATCGAAGTATATAAACGTCTCACCTGCTGACTGTACTTAAAGCCACCTGCATCCTGTAACCTTTTGCATTGGTCGTAGGAATACTTTGAAAGATTTGTAAGCATTGTCGCCTGCTCTTCTGACATTTTTAATTCCTGAGTAAGTGAATATGCATCTGCCTCGTTGTACTTTTCGGGTAACTGCTTTTTAAATGTGAAATAGTCACCAACACTGACTTTGCTTTCTTTCGCAAGCGTTGCTTTAAGCACGTCTGATTCCGGCTCGTATTTAGACACTTTGGTTTTTGAAATGCCTTTTGAATAAGAGTAAATCTCCTCAATTAACTCTGCTTTTTCCACGTCACTTGCCTTTTTGTAGTAATTTGTAGCAATTAATGTCTTGATACCGTCAAGAGCAGATCTGCTGCACTCAGAAGCATATTTCCTGTATTTTGCATTGGTAAGGAATACGTCTTCACCGTTCACCTTAAATGAATTGTCAGGAACAGTGTAATCAAGTGAAATGCCTGTGTCTGCTTTTTTAAGCCGCATTATCTCCTGGTAAGCAGCGTTGTCAGCACCAAGTTGAACATTGCCTACAAATTTGTCGTTGGACATAATTCTGTAGAATGTGTTCTTTCGAGATATTTCGTTCTTTGCATTTCTGACACCTATTACGTTCTGATATGCCTCGTACTTTGAAACACCGTTTCCCGTAACATTGTCATAATACTTCTGCTCTGTATCAGTAAGGCCTTTGCCGCCTGCATCATAAAAATCTCTTGTGTCTTTTAAAGATGACGGCCCAAAAATTGTACCTTTGATGTAATTACCCGGTGTCTGCTCAACTCCGTACTTTAATTTACCCTTGTTATCAACTACTTCACCTTTTGCAACTGTTGATATGCCCTGTATTGTCTTTTTAACCTGGTTTAATCCGCCATAAGGATTTAAACCGTAAGCCAACGGTACAACGCCGTCTGTAATAAGATTTTCAACATTCTTACCCACGTCTCCTTCGCCGGTAGCAAGATTTTTAATTGATGAGCCAATTGATGCCATATCAGGAATCGTCACCGCAGCAGGAATACGTCCACCGCCAAGCAATGACCCAATAAACGGTATCTGGTCTGTTGCTTCTGTAAAAGCAGTTTTTGTGACATTAAATACCTTGTCAACGCCCTCAGGTTTCTTTCCGTATGTGATTTTGTCACAGCCAATCATATCAAGTTTGTTTGGAATTTTTATCCCGGTGTATGACTCGATGCACGACTCAACAAATCCCAACGGGTCAATGGCAATTTTTCTGCCGGTGATTTTCTCGTAAAACTCGTTGTATAAATAAGCAGAAATTAGATACTTGATAATGTAATTTGCCAGTCCCTTTATGCCCTTATCTTTTAAAATACGCTTTGGTGCATCTTTGAATAAATTCTGTAACTGGTTGTTAACCTCAAGTTGAAATGCAGTAAATAACCTTGTTGAAAAATTCTTTTCAGTAAAGATAAGTGGCAAATCTCCTTTTGCACGTCCGGCAATAACAGATTTAGCATAATTGTCCGCTTCCGCCAATGCTTCTGCCTCTGACATCTTGCGAACTCTCATGTTTTCGTAATATCTTGCACGTACTATTGCCTGGGATACAAATAAGTCTGTGTGCTCCATTAAGTTTGCTGCTTCCCCAAATTTTTGCAACTTGCTTTTTCCTGCAATTAATGCACCTTTTCTGTTTGTAAGGAAATCAGACTTGTCTTCGAAGCCGTCACTCTCTTTAATGTTTTTGATTGTATCATACATTCCACGTGCAAAATCTCTGTGGTTTAATTCAGAAAAGGCCTGTTGTAAGGCAACAGTATTCGATAAAGCACTCGATACATTGTATAATACCATGTTTGCAGCATAATTTCTCTGCCACCAAAGGGAAAGACGATATGTAAGACTTCTGCCGAATCTCTTTTCGTCAGGCCTGTCTGCATAGGACTTCTTGTTTGCAATAATGTTAGCATATTCGCTTATCCAGTTAATAAAACCGTTGTGCTTTGATACGTCCCTGGTAAGAAGGTCATTAAGCAGCGAAACCTTGTCTTCGGGTGAAAGTGTAGCATCAGCGTTAATTTCCTTAATTTTGTCCTGTGTTGCCTGGTCAGAATACCTGTATCGCATAGACCTTTCCAGTGCTCGAAGTAATTGTATGTTTTCTGTGTGGAATATAACATCTGCTGCACCTTTTATGTATCTGTTAAAACCTTCAACCGCATCATACGTGGTAATGTCACCTTTACGCTTAATTGCGTGACTGAAGAACGTTTTTCCGGGCTTAAATGTGTCAGTCTTACCTGTCAAATCTCCGGGCAATTCTTGTGTATGAAAACTAATGCCAACTCTCTTGCAGAATTTGCTTAATACATCATTGTCTTCATCAACGAAATGTGGAAAATAGTTTACAATGTAACGAACTGGTGCATAGCCACAGTCAATTAATACATCATTCATATTTTCGTAAATTTCATTGTATATTCCTCTGAATACTTTAACAGCATTTGTTATTTTGTCACGGTCCAAATCTTTGTTAATCAGGAAATAATTGTCAATTTCCTTTTTAACATCCTCCACAGTCAAGTCTTTGCCGTTGTTGAGCATTGCAGTTTGTTTTTCTCCCACAAACTGAACTGCAGCACTTTCTTCCTTGGTTAAATGTAAATCATCAACTATTTTAGCGTATTTGTTAATGTACCTTGTTTTCTTGGCCTCAGACTTGTGTATCGGGTCAAATACTCTTGATATAATACTGTTTGCCTCAGTTTCTTTAGGAACTATTGACCTTATAACACGTTCTGCAGTTTTTAATGAAAAACCAAAAATACCTTTGCTTTCTTTCCAGTGTTCAGAGCCCATAGTTAAGGAATTGGCAATATCATCAAATCTGGCTCTGACTCCTTCTATATGCTTTTGGATTTTTTGCTGAGCATCATATAACGGAACTTTTGCCTTGTAAATTTCTAATACTGCTTTTTTGTATGTGTCTTTCGGTATTTCATCAACCGTAATTTCACCATTTAATAACCTCTCAATAGTCGTTTTGTCCTTGTCACTTAAAACATACTTGTTTTCAATGGCTTTAACCGCTTTGTCCGCTCTGTCTTTCAGTTTGTATAACGCTTTAACGTCTTGTGCAGTATATACAACGTCTTCTTCACTATCAACTGATACCTTGTCGTCAAGATAACGCTTTGCACGGAAAAACTCGTCAGTCACCTTTGAAAATGAGTTCTCAAACTGTTGTCGTATGTGGTCCTTGTATTCGGGAGAGAACGTGTCAAAACTGTCTTCCTGTGGTTTTATGCTCTTTGCAACCTCTGCAATCCGTAATAACCTGTCTGCAGGTGCAATTATATCTTCCGGGAACAAATCAGGATAGAGTTCTGATAATTCCTCGTAATACGAATCAACTTCCACACCGTCTGCCGCAGTTTTGAATGTACTGATGTTTCTTCTTCTGAATTGCTCAAAATCAGGAATAGCACTCTTAATGTCGTCAGTAATACGGAAATGTGTGTTTCGGATGTCTGCTTTTAAGTCCTTGTATTGCTCGTAGAACTCTGTGCTGATTGCCTTTCCGTTCTCGTAAAGCATATCAAATACCTTGTTGAATGACTCAGGAGCGATTTTCCCACTTTCCTTGTACTCATTCCACAATTGATTAAATACCTGCTTTAAATCGTTGTTTTTTAGCACTTTTGGTATGTTCATTAACTCTTCAACATCGTTAACAAACATCGTTCTCGCTCTCCGCAGGTAATTGTTAACC
>JAGCLT010000105.1 GCA_017646825.1 Clostridia bacterium
CTCTGATTTTAATGTTTTTGCCTTCAAGTCCCTCGGCTGTACCCATGTTATCTTTGTAGTTAACACCGTTAGCAGCGTTTGCATCTGCTGCAGTATAAGTGGTATCGTTTGTTGTAGAACCAACAAGATCCTGAAGACCGTTTGTTGTACCAAGAGAAATTTTTGCTATCGTCTTGTTGCTTGCACCTGTTACACCTGTGTCAGTGACAACAATTTCCCCGTTATATTCATTCCATTTTGATTTTGAAGAAATACTTATCGGTTTAAAATCGGTTTCGAACACATAATAACCCGTTCCCGTCTTGTCGTAACCTACCGTTGTTGAGTAGGAGTCCGCGAAGCCGGTTGCAATATGAACGTATGTATGCTTACCGCCGTCGGAGTACTTTCCCTTGTCGATTTGCATTACTTCGTCCGCAAAAATAATTTTAGTGGTGGGGTCAGCCTCGCCGTTTG
The DNA here is from genome assembly GCA_017646825.1 of Clostridia bacterium. GTDB lineage: Bacteria > Bacillota > Clostridia > Monoglobales > Firm-18 > RGIG1864. Next base: position 457 of record JAGCLT010000105.1, read on the forward strand.
CAGCAGCCGCCCAATCGCTAACCGCTGTACCGTCAAGGTATGCACCTTTTACTACCGTAGCATCGACAGTACCTGTCGAGGAATTGAATTCTGTGGAATTAAAATCCTCATAAAATATTACTGTACCTGCGGCACTTACCGGCAAAGTAAATGCCATGCTTGACAATACCATAGACAAAACTATTAGCATTGACAAGACTTTTGATAGTTTACTACTTGTTTTTACCATGTCATTACTCCTTTTCTTTTTTTATTTTATATATAAATTTTTATTTTTTTATAAAAAATTATATCAAAATCAAGAAATTTGTATTTTGGGTCACGTATTTTGTACTTTTGGTCAAAGACTACTTTAGCAGACGGCAAAAACACCGTCTGCTCAAAAGTATTTTAAATTATATAACCTTATAAAATCAACCTTTAACAGAACCTACTGTTAAACCTTTTACAAAGTATTTCTGGAAGAAGGGGAATACGATTAATGCGGGTCCTGCAACAACAACCGCCATCGCCATTCTCATTGTTTCGGATGGAACATCTATCGCACCTGTCAACATAACACCCTGTTTTTGCATTTCTTTTAACATATTGATATTTTCCATAATTCTCTGAAGCATATACTGCAAACTGTAAAGGTGTTCTTCTGTTATGTAAAGCATTGATGTGTTCCAGTCGTTCCACATACCCAAGAACATAAACAGTGCTACTGTTGCAAGTACCGGTTTTGAAAGAGGAATTATGATTCTTGCGAAAATCTGATATTCGTCAGCACCGTCGATTAGTGCTGCTTCAGAAATTTCGTAAGGCAATCCCTGGAAGAATGTTCTTATCATAAATACATACCAGGGGCTGATCATTCCGGGAAGTACATATACCCAGAATGAATTTTTAAGATGTAAGTACTGTGTTATTAATATATAGGTAGGAACTAATCCACCGCCAAACAACATTGTGAAGTACAAATAGAATGAAATTGCACTTTTTCCTTTGAATTCACGTTTTGTTAAGGGGTATGCTATCATAGACATTAACAATACTGCAAGTACCATTTTCACAACTGAAAATGCAAATGTTATTTTATAAGCATCAAGTATCATTTTCGGTGTTTTAAATATGTACATATATGCCGAAAAATCAAGATTATGTGGGATTAACTGATACCCGTATTTTGTAATATCAGATTCTGCAGTAATAGATACCGCAACCAACAGAAGGAAGGGTACAATAATCAATGCAGATAAGATTATGAACACAATGTTCAGTGCTATTTGTCCGCCTAATTCTCTTTTATTCATATCTTTGTTACCTCCCCTTAGAACAAGCCTCTCTCTGGGTCGATCATCTTAGTCACTTTGTTAGTTATGATAACAAGTATCATACCAACTACAGATTGCAAGAAACCAACCGCAGAGGACATACTCATATCACCGATAACACGCATTGCACGGAATACGTATGTATCGATAACGTCTGTCGTTGCATAAAGTTTACCAATGTTACGGGGTACCTGATAGAACAAACCGAAGTCACCTCTGAAAATGTTACCGATTTTCAGAATTGTCAAAATTGTGATTAAGGGTACCAAAGTTGGTACTATAATATGTATAATTATATCTTTCTTATTAGCACCGTCGATTCTCGCCGCTTCAACCAACGAGTGATCCATACCCATAAGCGCCGCATAATAAACAACGCAGTCCATACCTACATGCTTCCATATGTTGCATATGGTCAGAATAACAGGCCAGTACTTAGGATCACCATACCAGTCTTTTGCCGAACCGCCAAAAGAAGTTACGATAGAGTTAATAAGACCGTACTGGGGGTTTAAGAAAGCGTAAGCAATATATGCTACGATAACCCATGACATAAAGTGCGGTGTAATAAGAATCGTCTGATACACTTTTGTTGCATTTCTGCTCTTTAAATCATAAAGGAAGATAGCAACCAATACTGATGATGCTATACCGAATACGATAAACAAAGCATTCATGCCAACTGTATTTCTGACAAGTCTTATAAAGTCTGTTGAATGTGTGAAGAATTTAAAGTTATCAAATCCTACCCATTCACTTCCCCAGATACCTAAATTATACTTATAGTTTTTAAATGCAATTACTACACCGAACATAGGCAAGTAACAGAAAATAAAAACAAGTATAATCGGTATTGCAGCCAATGAATACAACTGCCAAGTGTTTTTGTTGATTTTCTTTTTCTTGGGAGTAAATTCAATGTTTTGCTGCGCTGCAGTTTCCATTGTCATTTCCGTTTTCATTTTTTTCCTTCTTTCCATAGATATTATATAAACTGCAAGGGTTTCGCCCCCTGCAAAAAGAGTAACGGATATATACCCGCAGACTACACAGGTATTATATCATAAATTACTACCATTATTATAAACTACAAACGGCACAAAAACAATAAACAATATTACGATTTTAGTGCTCTATATTACGGAATTATTAATTTTTCAACATATTTTTTAGTCATTGTGAATAATTTGCCGCATTGTGTTGTTAATATTTTACATAATACAAAAAACCTCTCGTCTCCGAGAGGTTTTGTTCTGCATTTAATTATTTTGTTATTTCGTTAATTTTGCTTTCAACTTTATCGGCACAATCTTTTTCAATAAGACCTGCAACTACGCTGAAAGTGATTTTCCCTTTGCCGTCGATGGTTTTAACCATTCCTGCTTTTTTAGCCTTGGTGTATCCAAGATGTTCTGCTGTAGCAGGAAGCACCATACCCATTGAGTCCTCATCGGGACCACGGGAAATCCATCTTACACCCACAGGCATTGTTTTTGTATCGTGAGATACATAGAATGCTCTGCCGTCGGGGAGTTTCTGCATAGTGTAAGCCATACCGTTTTCGTCTCCGTCGTAGTTAATGGCAAAGCAGATTTCAGGGTCATAGCACTCGCCCTGTGCACCAACTTTATGATGAAGTGCGGGATTTTCCTGTACCTTATCCATAAAGTCGGCAAGTTTCTTTGCCTGTTCTTCGGGAACGTTATCGCCGATAATTTTAAACACTTTAATATGTTCTTTGTCATATTTTGCAGAATACACAAGTTCACCGCCGTCAACGGGGTGGAAGTTAATATGGCAAAGGTACATATATTCCATAGGAGTACTGCGCATATTGGTAAGTTCAGAGTCAACGTGAAGAACTGTTTCATTTTCATACAGTTTGCACTGAGGATTAAACACATAATGTTTTACAAAAGAAACGTTATAGTCATACTCACCGCAAACAGATATGTATTTTCCGTTTTCATCTTCATCTGCTATGATATACGCTTTCTGGTATTCCACATTTGGGATTTCGCCATGTTGAGGGTGAGTATCTTCGGGAGAAGATGCCACGCCCATACCGCAGATACCGCAATGAACCAAAAACGCGCCATAAGTTTTTAAGTATTCCAAAGTGGGGAACGGTTCTTCAAAAGATGTTTTCATTACCAGGGGCTGATTGTCAAACTCTGCACGCCATATTTGCTGTCCCTTAAAAGGAAGAAGAATAAAATAACCTCTTTTATTCTGTACCTTTACCGCTTCAATTCCCGTTGAATATTTAAAAGCAGTAACTTTCATATCGCCGTGAGTTAAAAGTTCAAACTCTCTGTCCCCGAAAAATTCTTTTTTTAAATTAATTTTCACGGTAATCAAACCCCTTTTTATTCGTGATAACCAAGTGTTGTATAGAAGGCAAGATTTGCCTGAGTATTATCAAGTCTGCCGTACTGAATAACAACATTTACGTTACTTGAAATTTTCATAGCATACTGTGTGCAAAGAGGTACTTCAAAACCGCACATATCTTCTAATCTGTTCATTCTGAAGCATCTTACTCTGTTTGCACCAACGTGCCATTTAATACCTTCATAGCAGTCTTTATCTGTAAAGAATAATTTTACTTCGATTTCTGCATCTTTATCATTATCATTTACGATAATTACTGATTCGTGGCCCTGTGCTTCGCCCTCACCGGGTAGTGGAAGCTCGCAATCAGGAATTATCCATTCTTTTTTACCTAAACCTTTTTTAGCCATCGATTTCTATAATTCCTTTCTTCAGATAGTCTGTCATCTTGTGGCAGCCATCTTTAGTAATAGCAGCACCGATTTCCCATCTGCAGCCGAAACCGTCGCCCATAATAAATGTATCAACCTGGAATGTCATATTTTCTTCTAACGGATAATCTGAAATTGTTTCCATCCAAGGTGCTTCAACTTCAATCATACCTGTACCGTGGCAAGGACCGTAAACGAAACTATCTTTAAATCCGTTATCAACATACATTTTATAGAAGTCTTTAGCGATACTGCTTGCCATAACACCTGCTTTTAACTGGTCGCATGTCCAGTCGTGAGCCTGTTTACAGAATTCAACAACTCTTCTTCTTTCGCCTTCCAATTTACCCATAACTACAGGCAAACCGATTGCAGGTGAGTAACCGTCGATTTTTGCTGAAAGGTTAAGTTGAACGATATCGCCTTTATTGATTGTTCTGTAACCTGAACGTGAAATAGCATGTCTTGTTGATTTTTCACTGAATACATACATTGGAAGACCTTCGTATTCTGCGCCTTCTTCGTATATAACTTTCTGTGCAATACCAACCATCTGAAGTTCTGTTACACCGGGTTTTAGGTTACGGATAACTTCATCTGTAGCAAGGTCAACAATTCTGAAACCTTCCTGGATACATGCAAGTTCGTTTTTACTTTTGATTTTTCTAAGTTCAACCATAATGTCATTGCATTTTGAGATTTCTGCTTTGGGGAAACTTTCTTTCAAGCCCTCGAAAATAGGCAATGTGCATTCTACGTAACTGCCAAGACCGATTTTGATGTTTTCACCTGTTACACCGATTGCTTTGAATACATCTTTAAATGTATCAGCGTGTAATTCAGGATATGATGGATCTGCTGATTCTCTGAATTCTCTTAAGCAGAAAATTTTGTCGATTTTAGCAACGTCCTGTGCGAATATAATACATTCAGGACCTACCATTAATGCTGCTTCACCTGTAGCGGAAATAGCAACACCTGCTCTTTCAAATAATGGCCAGAAGCCACTGAAGTAACGAGCGTTTGCATAGTCTGATTCAGTACTTGAAACTACCATAACGTCAAGTCCTTTTTTGCGAACAAGTTCTGCAGCTCTCGCTACTCTCTCCTTATACTCGTAATCCGGAATACAAATTCTAGACATAATACAATTCTCCTTTATAAATATATTTTTGTAATTCTATTATATCATTATGAGTTTTTTTGTATTTAGTCTATATTAAATTTTTTTTGCACAATATTAAATATTTTTAACATTGACCAAAAGAAAAATATATGATAAAATATATGCGGTGATAGTTATGGAGTTTAAATTAAAGCGTTTTGAAAAGAAAATAGAAGTTTCAAGAATTGCAAACATTCATTATTTTGAATTTACAAAAAAATATCAAACCTTTAAGGATAATCACGCCTTTAGGGAGATGGTATATGTTGATAACGGTGAAATCATTGTGCAATCGGATAATTTTTGCGGCAAACTGATTACAAACCAGTTAATTATCCACCGTTCGGGAGAAACCCACTCCTTAACTTGCACCGAGGGTAACGCCCCCAACGTTATTATAATTGGTTTTGAGTGCAAAGCCCCTGAACTTGACGGTTTTGCAAACGAGCCCGTAACTTTAGACCCCGAACAGCAAAAGATACTGACAGAAATCATAAAAGAGGGCAGAACTGTTTTTAAAGCACCTTACGACATTCCAAACCTTAAGGATATGAAAAAGCGAAAAGATTATCCTTTCGGTGCAGACCAGATGATAAAACTCAAAATGGAAACATTGTTTATAGAACTGATAAGAGGCAAAGAAACTGCGTTAAAAGCGGGAGGTCAGGAAATAGCGGACACCAAAACCCACGAAATATACAGTTACATAAACAAGAATTACAAAGAAAAAATCACCTTAAACGAACTGTGCTTTTTGTTCGGAACAAACAAAACAACCCTTTGCAGCAGTTTTAAAAAGGCATACGGAGACACGGTGGTTGGTTACATTAACAGACTTAAAATAAAAGAGGCAAAAAAACTGATGAGGGAAAAAGACTACAACCTTACAGAAATTTCGCAGTTACTTGGTTTTTCCTCTGTCCACTATTTTTCAAGGTTGTTTAAGAAACAGGAAAAGATATCACCATCAGAATATATAGGAACTATCAAATCAAGACTAGAACAATAAAAAATTGCAAAAAAGCACAGTGATTTTCACCGTGCTTTTAATTTTATTTTTAACTATATTTAAGGGCTGACAAAAAATAGTGCAGAACGGACAAACCGAACAAGCAAGGCAACGCCTTGCGGTGGTAACCCGAAGGCGTACAAAGGTACATCGAGGGTGAGGTTTGTTCGTTATGTGCATTTTTTCAAGCCATCATTCCATTTCCTTTGCTTTAATATATAACGCGCACTCTACACGTTTTCTCTCCAGTTCGCAACCGATTTCATAGGGATTGTTAATATCTCCCCCGAACTGGTAAGCGTTTGCGTGGCAACCACCGCTGCAATAGAACTTCGCCCAGCAGTTTTTGCATTTTTCCTTTGTGTAAACGTTGGTGTTTGCAAATGCGGTAGTTTTTTCAGTGTCATAAGTACCGTCCATTACGTTACCGATACAAAAATCTTTATTGCCCACAAACTGATGGCAGGGGTAAATATCTCCCTCGGGAGTGACTGCCACATACTCACAACCTGCACCGCAGCCTGACATTCTTTTTATTACGCAGGGGCCCTGGTCCAGATCAATCATAAAGTGGAAGAAGTTAAACCAATCATCTGTCTTTCCTCTTTTTGCATACTCTATTGCAAGTTTTTCGTACTGGTCGAAAATAACAGGCAAGTCCTCTTCGCGTAGAGCATAATCAGTTTCTTTTCCGCCCACAACCGGCTCAACGGATATCTGCTTAAAGCCTAAGTTTGCAAGGTCTAAAACGTCATTTGAAAAATCAAGGTTGTGACGAGTGAATGTTCCCCTTACATAGTAGTTGTCCTGATTTCTGCTTTCTGCCGCTTTTGTGATTTTAGGCATAATAACGTCGTAACTGCCTTTGCCGTTTACAGCGGGACGCATAAAGTCGTGAACTTCTTTTCTGCCGTCAACACTTAAAACAAGGTTTGACATATTTTCGTTTATAAATTCCAATTTTTCGTCGTCTAAAAGAACGCCGTTGGTAGTAATGGTAAGTCTGAAAACTTTGCCGTGTTTTTCACCCTGTTCGTTGGCGTAGGCAGTAAGTTTCTTTACCACGTCAAAGTTCATAAGGGGTTCTCCACCGAAAAAGTCAACTTCAATATTCTTTCTGTCGCCCGATTTTTCAATTACAAAATCTATTGCTTTTTTGCCCACTTCCACAGGCATCATTGAGCGTTCACCACAGAAACTGCCAGTACCTGCAAAACAGTATTTACATCTTAAATTGCAGTCGTGAGCAATATGCAGACAGAGTGCCTTTACAACAGGGCGTCTTTTGATTTTTTCTGCTACCTGTGAATAGGTGTCTTCACTGAACAACATTCCGTTTTTCACAAGTTCGTCTATTTCTGCTTTCGCTTCTTCTATTTCTTCATTTGTATATTTTTTTATGGCTTCAATATCGTTGTCTGTGCTTTCGATAAGTGCATAAACAAGAGGGGATACCACGTGTACCGCACCGCTGTTTACGTCAACAACAATGTTTACGCCGTCTATACTGAACTTATGTACCATTTTAATATTCCCTTTCAAAAAGAATGGGCGACACCGTCGCCCACCGAATTATCTTTTTTTATTTTCGCATTTTTGATTTGCAACTGTGCAAGAAGTTTTACAAGCAGACTGGCAAGATGTCTGACACTCACCGCAACCGCCTTTTGCTGCACTTTGTTTTAATGTTGCGCCACATAATGTTTTAATGTTTTTCATTTGCGTTTTACCCCCTTCATATTAATACCCACAATACCGCCCAGTGTTCCTGCAAATATACCTAAAGCAAACATTGCAATAACATTGGCACCAAATCCCGGATAATCAAAAAACAGTGTGCTTAAACAGTACAGGGTAACCATATAGAAAAGCCCCGATACTGCACCGCAAAGCCATCCCATTGTTCTGTTTCCCAAAGCGGTAAGCACTCCTGAAAGCATTACGCTTACTACCGTAAGCACAAGCACAACCGGAGAAATGTACCCCTCGGGGAAGTCAGTATATGCAACAATTACAGAAAACAGCAAAAGTGCAACAAGCATAATGCCGTAAGTAACCGCCACATTTTTTAAAACTGACAGAAAACCTGGGAAATTACCCGTTCTTTCTTTAACTGCAGTATTTAAATTCATAACCAAACCCTCCGAATATGTTGTGGTAAACTATATTCGGCAAATTTGAAAATTATTCCTCGATTTTCTTAGGTGCAACCGTTGCAATCGCACGGCGTTCAAACACTAATTTTGTTTTGTCTGCGCCTGTTTCAATTGTAACCTGGTCGTCTTTGATTTTTGCTACTTTACCAACGATACCGCCGATTGTTGTTACATCATCTCCAACCTTTAGTGCCGCAAGCATTTCTCTTACCTGTTTGTCTCTTTTCTTCTGTGGTCTTATAATAATAAGCCAGAAAAATAAAATAAGAACAATGAAAGGTAAAAACTGAGCAACCATTGCCGCTGTTGGTGACGCTTCTGCACCGGTTTCTGCAGCATATACTACCAAATCAGAAAACATTTGCAATTACCTCCATAAAATGATATTATAATTATACCCAAATTTTACTTATAATGCAATAGTTTTTTTAAAATATTTTTTTACGGGAGGGGTTGTTTTGGAATACAACAATATTGTGGAGGGTGTATTTTTATCCCGTCCCAACCGTTTTATTGCAAAAGTGCAAATAAACGGCAAAGAAGAAACTGTCCACGTTAAAAACACCGGACGGTGCAAGGAGTTGCTTGTGCCGGGAGCAAAGGTGTATCTTGCCCGTACAGACAATCCTGATAGAAAAACAAAATACGACCTTGTTTCTATATATAAAAACGAAAGGCTTATTAATATGGACAGTCAGGCACCCAATAAAATTTTCGGAGAATGGCTTTCCCAAAAAGTAGATTATTTAAAGCCCGAGTACAAATACGGAAACTCACGCTTTGACTTTTACGGCGAACATAATGGCAAAAAGTTTCTTATAGAAGTAAAAGGCGTAACCCTTGAACAGGACGGAGTTGTTATGTTCCCCGATGCACCGACAGAACGCGGAGTAAAGCACATAGAAGAACTTATTAAGGCAACAAAAAACGGCTTTGAAACTGCCGTAGTATTTATTATACAAATGGACAATGTAAAGTGTTTTAAACCTAACGACAACACCCATAAACAGTTCGGTGACGCTTTAAGAAAAGCCGTTTTACAAGGTGTTAAAGTTTTTGCCCTTGACTGCACAGTTACAAAAGGCAGAGTTACGGCAAAAAATCAAGTTGAAATAGTTTTATAAAACACTTGAAAAATGGGAAATTGTGTTGTAAAATGTTTTTTGGAAAGGAGCATAATAAAATGAGTAAATTTTATACAATAGATATTGCAGGTTTAAAAAGAGATTTGCCTCTTTGCGAAGTGAACGATGACCTTTACATTGCGGCATTTATAATTTTTGGCGATGTGGAGGTTACAAAGCACTGTGCAGCAGAACTTTTAAAAAGAGCACCGGAGTATGATGTTATAATTACTGCAGAAGCCAAAAGCATTCCTCTTGCCTATGAAATGGCAAGACAGGCAGGCCACAACTATTACATCATAGCAAGAAAAGGTCCTAAAGTTTATATGCAGGATATGATTACCACAGAAGTAGATTCCATAACCACACAGCATACTCAAAAACTGTGTATCGGAAAAACTGAAGCAGACGCAATGCGTGGTAAACGTGTTTTAATAGTTGATGACGTAATAAGTACAGGAGAGTCATTAGCGGCAATAGAAAAACTTGTAAACACAGCAGGTGGAAACATTGTAGGCAGAATGGCAGTTTTAGCAGAAGGCGATGCTGCAAAACGCAGCGATTTGACATTCCTTGCAAAACTTCCCGTATTTCATAAAGACGGCACTATCATTGAATAAACGAAAGGAATTCATAGAAAATGGCTGATTTTTTTGCCGACATCGCGGCAGGGGGTATAGGCGGTCGCCAACACCTGCTGGAGGAACAAAAACCACAAAAGATTAAGAAGAAAGCAGTTCGTCTTGCTAAAAAAGACTTTGAGCCAATCAAAACAAAAAAGAAAATTGATACAAGAGAAGAACTTTATGCAGAACTTGGCAGAATGAGAGCAAAATACAAACCGTATTTAGAGAACTATGCTCCAAAATACGAACAGACAAATGTGCAGATTCCCATTACTGAATTTACTTTAAACGGTGACCAGAAAGTTACAATCCCTCACTACGAGGGCCCCAGAGGTTACTGCAAAAAAGTTTACGAATCAACATTTACTATTAACGAGATTAACAAAGACAAAGCATACTATATTTGCTTTAAAGGTGCTGACTACAAAGCAGTTGTATATGTTAACGGCACTTGCGTAGGAATTCACGAGGGCTTTTTCTCACCCTTTGAATTTGTAATTGACGAAAATATTAAGGTTGGCGAAAACCACCTTAAAATCGACCTTTATAACGACTACGTTTATCAGGGTTCAAACGGACCTTTAGGCGGAGCTTTTGAGGGAGAAAAACTGTATGCCGCAACAGGTCTTGGCTGGGATGACCCTCTTGTTGGCTGGCATCATTGCCCTCCCGGAATGGGTATTTACAACAAAGTTTTTGTTGACATAAGAAACAGAATCAACATTACCGATATTTTTGTACGTCAGGACGAAATCTGGGTAGAAGTAACATCAGAAGACTATGCAAAAAAAGAAATCGAAATTGGATTTTCAATATACGGACAAAACTTCAAAGAAACTGTTGTGGAAAACTACCGCTACATACCCCAGACTATGAAAACTGTTGGTATGGGTGACTCCTTAACAGAGGCTCAGGTAAAAGACCAGTTAGGCAAAGGTACGCCTATGCTTATGAAAAAAGGTGTTAACATCTACAAAATTCCTTACAAAATAGAAAACCCAAAAATCTGGGATTTGGATACACCTTATCTGTATCAGGTACAGGCTGAAGTATATTTTGACGGCAAAATGTACGACAAAAAACATAAACAGTTCGGTGTTCGCTCATTTATTCAGGATTTGGAAAGCAATCCAAAAGGTATGTTCTACCTAAACGGCAGAAAAATCCGTCTTCGCGGTGCAAACACAATGGGCTTTGAACAGCAGGACGTATTAAGAGAAGACTTTGACCAGTTAATCGACGATATTTTACTTGCAAAACTTTGCAATATGAATTTCTTAAGACTTACTCAGCGTCCATGTCAGGACGAAGTTTACGAGTACTGCGACAAGTTAGGTCTTATGACACAAACAGACCTTCCCTTGTTCGGCTGTATGAGACGTACAAAGTTGCCCGAGGGCGTAAGACAGGCTGAAGAGATGGAAAGAATAATAAGATGCCATCCCTGTAATGTAATTATTTCATACATTAACGAGCCGTTCCCCAATGCTTACAACGCACCTCACAGACATTTCTTAAGACATGAACTTGCAGACTTCTTTGACTGCTGTGATACAGTAGTTCATTTGCAAAACCCTGACCGTGTAATCAAGCACGTTGACGGTGACTACGACCCGCCATGCAAATCAATGCCTGACAATCACTGCTATCCTATGTGGTACAACGCTCACGGTATTGACATCGGTAAACTTCACAAGGGTTACTGGTTACCTGTTAAACCGGGCTGGTACTACGGTTGCGGCGAGTACGGCACAGAGGGACTTGAATGTTCAGAAGTAATGAAAGAGTGTTACCCCAAAGAATGGCTTACTGAACCATTTAATCCGGGCAATATCGTAAATGCACAAACCGCAAGTTTCTATTCAATGTTCTATGACAAGCAGGAATCAATGGAAGACTGGATTGAAGCAAGTCAGACTTTCCAGGCGTACGGCGTAAAAGTAATGACAGAAGCATTCCGCCGTGATGACAAGATGATTTCAAATGCCATCCACTTGTTTATCGATGCATGGCCAAGCGGCTGGATGAAAACAATTATGGACTGCAAACGTAATCCCAAAAAGGCGTACTTTGCATACAGAAACGCCTTAGAACCCGTTATGCTTTCATTAAGAACTGACAGATATACATACTTTGAGGGCGAAAAGATTTCAATAGAGTGCTACATCTGTAACGATACTCATACTTCAGGTAACTACACAATCACTTATGAACTTGCAGATATGACAGGCTCTCACAAGTGCTTTATGAAAGAATGCGGAACAACTTACGTGTCAAACGCTGAATTTAAGATTAAAGAAGTTAACGACAGACAAAAATTTGTATTAAAAGCAATACTTACTGACGAAAACGGCAAAGTGGTGTCACACACAGAACAGCAAATAGAAGTATTTAAAAAAGTTCCCGTCGTTAAAAATGATAAAGTAGAACTTATTACAAACTTAAAACCGGGTACTTACGAAATTGCAGGAGAAACAGTTAAAGTTAAAGCATGCGGTATGCTTCCTGTTCACTTTGCAAGCAGAAAAACAGGCCACCCTGCAGTTGAAGGATTTGAAGAAAAAGACTTCTCATACTGGTATGATAAGAGTGTTGATATGATTACACCAATCATCTACAACACCTTTGAAGCAGAGGGCTTTACACCGATTCTTTTAAGCGGTAATACAAATGATGACGGCAAATGGGGACAGACTCTTGCTTGTGCCGAAAAGGAGTACAACGGTAAGAAGTATATTATCTGTAACGTTGACCTTCGTCAGGAAAACCCTGTGGCACAAAGATTTATTAATTCTATTATGAAATAAGTGGGGATGTAAAAATTGCCCATACCGTAAAAAAGCGGAAATAAGACAATGATTTTTAAATGTTGGAACATATCTTAAAAAAGATATGTTCCTTCTTTTTTTATGCTTTTTTACTACGAAAAAACTTCACCACTCGACGTACCTTTGTACGCCTTCGGGTGCCGAAATCAAGGTACACCCTTGATTTCGTTCAGTTTTTTCGTTCTGAACAATTTTTCCTATCCCCCAAAGCAAAACTCTCTCGAAATTTTTCGAGAGAGTTTTTTTATATATTAAATTATTGCAAATTTTTAAATGTTTTAGTTACTTCATTATAATCCATCTGTTGTACTTTTTCCCAGTCTTTTTTTGCAAGTTGGTACTCTTCCTCTGTTATATCCTCCCAAATTTCCTGAGGCATATACACCGCAGTTAGGGTTGCTCCTGTTCCCGTTACAGAATAATATTCAACACCCTTTGCCGTACCGATATATTTTATATTGTCGTAAGTATGTGTTTCCACATCGGCCTTTGTAACAATGCTGAACATATTTAGCCCGTACATTTTTTCGCTTTCTTCAAACCTTTCAGACAAATATGTCGTATAATAACTGCCTGACATACTTTTACCGAAAAAGTCAACAGACAAAATCCCATCAGGAGACTCATCGATATAATACCACCCCTGCCAGTCTTCTGGGAAAGTAAGTTGATATCCGCACTTTTCATTAACATATACGTTACTTTGTGGCATTGGCGGAGGTGAATATTTTCCTTTTGCATCAGACAAATAAATTCCCTTGTCATCGGGGTCTGTTTTGTAATTTCCAAAACCCACAAAACTGTTTTCTATGGCAAGAGTGTAATAAATCTTATTATATATGCTTTTGAATTTCTGCTCGTCCTGTAAATAGTCGTCTAATTGTTCCCCCTGCAAAGAATTTTTTGCCTCGTCAGTAAACACATCATAGTCATAAGGACGAGTAAAGTAATATCTAACATTATTTGCTTTCCCGAAGCCGTCATCATAAGGCCCTTCATCCCCTGCAAGTTCCTTGTCATTTTCGCTGTAAATAGTAAACAATTCTATTCCGGGAATGTTTTTCTCTGCACAATAGTTCTTTACATAGTCGCTTTTACCGTTAAATATAAACGTTACTCTTTCCCCGTTGTTATGTTCAAATACGCTGTAATAATCTAAAAATGTATCGGGGATTTCAAACAAATAATTGGCAGATTTATTATAATATACATCTTTTTCGGGAATTACTGTCTGTCCCCCTCCGTCAAAAACTGTGGGGTTGACAACATTTTCTGTTTCCGTGGTCTTGACGAGGTTTTCCGATAGTTTACAGTATTCGATTTCAAGGTCGTTATCAATATTTCTGTACAACACAATATCATCTATAATAACAATATCGCAAACACTATTTTCCACAAGTTTGTGCTTTTCGCTGCCATCAAAACTTATACAATATAAATTGCCTTTTTCACTCTGGTTTCTGTAAAATATCCATTGGCTGTTGCAATTTAAATTCCAGCACTTATCTTCACTTATACATTCTTCGGTCTTACTGCTTAAGTCATAGGTATATAATTTACCGCCTCTGTTATCATCTGCATATATTAATTTGTTGTTTTCGACAAGTATGTTGCCCACATAGGAACTGTTTATTTCGGCAACATTTGTCCCGTCTGTATTCATAGAATATAGGGCACTTTTGTTACTGTCACAATAATATATTACATCATCATATATACAAAATTTTTTAACTTTCTCCGCTAACATCTGCTTGTTTTTGCCTTTTAAATCTGTTTTATAAAGTTTACCCCAGTCATCTTCTTCTGACAATCTGTAATATAAATTGTCTTTATATACAATTAAATTCTCTACATGCTTATTAATTATTCGCCTTTTTGAGCCGCTGTTCAAATCTATTTTCCACACTTGTCCCGGCATACCTGAAATATAGTAAAGGATGTCGTTATATATGTTCATTTCGTAATACTGATGATTTCCTGAGAAAAATGTAATGTCATTATTAGAGTCAGTAATTTTATGTAAATTGTCATAATAATCTTGGTCAGCATAAAAATTATCATTGGTATGTTTTATAATATATCCGCCGTTTTGTATATTTCCTGCATGGGAAATATAGTTAAATGTTGTATTTTCGTTATTCCTTGTACAGGATGAAAACACAAAAACCAATATAATACATAGAAATACTGATATTTTTTTCATAATCATTACCTTCCTTGTTTGACTAAATCTATACCATATTGTATCCATAATTAATTCTTCTTGTCAGGGGCAGGGTGACTGGCTCTGACAAACACTTATCTTGTAAAATAATGCCACCAATAAGGCCATATTGCTTCATCAGCACTTCCCATTGTTGACCATACTGTATGCTCACCTACATAATGCCACGAACCATCGTAATATTCAAGTATAACGACATTCCCTGTAGGATTTGGCTTGTAGGAGGTTATATAATATAATCTTGCTGCGTCCCCTCTGTATTCAATTACCTTAGGGTGACAGAAATCATCCGAACCACGCCTTAAATAGCGTAATTTCGGTGTATTTCGGCTTGTCATCTTTGCAAGGCGTCAGCCTTGCTGCATCTTCCGCACCAAAATCCCCTCGAAATTCCATCGATTTAAGGTCGAAGAATTTTCAAAGAGGGAATTTTATGA
>JAGCLT010000015.1 GCA_017646825.1 Clostridia bacterium
TGATACATTAATACCCGAAATCTTTTTATTAACAAATTTTACACCTTTTTGACGGGCATATTTGATTAACGCCTCTGCAACATCACGGGCAAGGTCTGATTTTGGAAACACTCTTCCTCCACGTTCTTCCTTTGTTTCAACTCCCAGACTGTTTAAAAGTGCAATTATATCATTATTTGTAAAAGAATAAAATGCGCTGTATAAAAAGTTTGGATTAGTTCGTACAGCGGGAATAAACTCAGAAATATCGCAGGAATTTGTAATGTTACATCTTCCTTTACCTGTAATTCTTAATTTCCTTGCAAGTAATTTGTTTTTATCAAACAAGGTTACATTGCCATCGCAGTACGCTGAAGCAATTAACCCTGCAGGTCCTCCGCCTATTACAATTACATTATTATTCATGAGAATTCTCCGACTGTTTATAGACATCATAATCAGTCCATATTTTTTCTAATTTTTCAAAAGTACTGTATACATCATCTTTTTTTATCATTCCAAGGGCAGCGATCAAAGCATTAATAACGCTTAGTGGTGCAACCAAAGAATCTACAAAAGATGCAATATTGCTTTTTGCCATCAACGTATGTGTAGCCAACTGAGAAATAGGCGAATTTTCGTTGTCGGTTATTGCAACAACTTGTGCACCATTGTCGTTTGCATAATTAACAGCTTTAACAGTTCTTGAAGAATATCTTGGAAAGCTGATAGCAATAAGTACATCGTCCTCATCTATTCTGTGCAGTTGTTCATACATTTCACCAAAACTTGCAACACCAACTAATACAACATTATCAAAAATAAGATTTAAATAAAAATACATAAACTCTGCCAGTGCTGAAGAACTTCTTACGCCTATTATATAAATCTTTTTAGCATTTGCAATTTTTGAAACCGCACTTTCAAAGGCAGTTTTATCAATCTCCTCAAGGGTTTCTTTGATATTTGAAATGTCATAATTTAAAATAGTTGACAATATATCGCTGTTACCCATACGGCTTGATGTAACTTCCATTCGTTGCACGGATGTTAGTTTTGTTCTTGCAAGACGTTGCAATGAATCAGACAAAGCAGGATATCCGTCAAAACCAAGTTCTACAGCAAATCTAACAACGGTAGAACAACTTACTCCTACAGTTTCACTTAATGCTGCCGCGGTCATAAATGCAGCTTTATCGTAATTTTCCAGAATATATTTCGCAATCTTTTTTTGTCCTTTACTGAAGCTGTTATACATTGAATTGATTTTTTCAAAAACATCATTGGTAACCATAAAGACAATTCCTTTCTATGTAATAAGCGAGAGCACATGCTCTCGCTATATTAATATTAGTTATCAGCAAGGATGAACTTTAGACTCTTTGTCAGCCAAGGATGTTTCAATTTTATACTTACCTGCTTTTCTTTCTTCAAAGAATTTAACTGCAACCTGGTCAAACAATGCGTAAGACAAAATATCTTCGTCCTGTTCCATATAAGGTGCAACTTCTTTTTTGATTTTATTAAGTTCAGGTTTAATTAAATCTGCAGGTCTGCAGTCAATTGGCTTTTCATCACCTAAAATTTTCTTTCTGAATTCAGGGTCAATCGGTACAGGCGTTCTACCGTATTCGCCTTTAACTATACCTTTTGATTCTTTAGGAACGATTTTATATCTTTCGCCAAGAATTACGTTTAAAACAGCCTGTGTGCCCACAATCTGACTTGAAGGTGTAACAAGAGGCGGATAACCAAAGTCTGCTCTTACACGTGGAATTTCTTTTAATACTTCATCAAATTTATCTTCAGCATTTTGTTGTTTTAACTGAGATACAAGGTTTGAAAGCATACCGCCAGGAACCTGATATTTTAATGTGTTAATATCAACACC
Source organism: Clostridia bacterium (assembly GCA_017646825.1). Lineage (GTDB taxonomy): Bacteria > Bacillota > Clostridia > Monoglobales > Firm-18 > RGIG1864. The sequence continues at coordinate 1,871 of JAGCLT010000015.1, forward strand.
TGTAACCTTATTGTTTAATAAGCCTTGTTCAACAAATTTATCTTTAATTGTTTTGAAATAGTCAGCAATATCTGATAATTTGTCAAGTGACAATCCGGTGTCATATTCTGTACCAGCCAATGTAGCAACAAGAGGCTCCGTCGGTGGCTGTGAAGTGCCAAGAGCAAGTGGTGAAATAGCACAGTCAACAATGTCACAACCTGCTTCAATTGCTTTTAAATAAGTCATTGAAGCAACACCACTTGTATAGTGAGTGTGTAATTCAACAGGAATTTTAACAGCACCTTTAATGCCTTTAACCAAATCATAAGCAACATAAGGTGTTAAAAGACCAGCCATATCTTTGATACAGATTGAGTCAGCACCCATAGATTCAAGTTCTTTTGCAAGTTTTACAAATGATTCGTTTGAATGAACAGGACTGATTGTGTAAGAAAGTGCAGTTTGAACGTGTCCTTTTTCTTTCTTAGTAGCATTAATTGCTGTTTTTAAGTTTCTCACATCGTTTAATGCGTCAAAAATTCTTATAATATCAATACCATTTGCAATACTTTTCTGAACAAAATATTCAACTACGTCATCAGCGTAATGTCTGTAACCTAAAATATTCTGACCTCTGAAAAGCATCTGAAGGGGAGTTTTCTTTGCCTTATCTTTAAATTTTCTTAAACGTTCCCATGGGTCTTCGTTTAAAAATCTAAGACAAGCATCAAATGTAGCTCCGCCCCATGCTTCTAACGCGTTATATCCTACATCATCAAGTTTTTCAATGATTGGAAGCATATCTTCAGTTGACATTCTTGTCGCAATCAAAGACTGATGAGCGTCTCTTAATACGGTTTCGGTAATTTTAACCTTTGCCATAATTATTTCCTCCTTTATATAATTCCTAAAATTCGTGCAAATGTCAGGAATACACCTGCTGCAACAGCAGAGCCTATAACACCTGCAACATTAGGTCCCATAGCGTGCATTAACAAATAGTTTGTTGGGTTTTCTTTTTGCCCTACTGTTTGTGAAACACGTGCAGCCATAGGAACAGCAGATACACCTGCAGAACCGATTAACGGATTTACTTTTCCTTTTGTCAGGAAGTACATAACCTGACCGCCAAGTAAACCACCGGCTGTACTGATTGAAAAAGCAACAAGTCCCAAAACAACTATAAGCAATGTTTTTGGATTTAAGAACGACTGTGCAGATGCAGTTGCACCAACAGTTACACCTAAGAATATTGTAACAATGTTAATAAGTTCGTTCTGCGCAGTTTTTGAAAGTCTTTCGGTAACTCCGGATTCTTTAAACAGATTACCAAGCATTAACATACCAATAAGCGGTGCAGCATCAGGAATAATCAAAATTACAACAGTAGCAGTAACGATAGGGAATAATATTTTTTCCTTTTTGCTTACTGTACGAAGCTGTTCCATTTTTATTGCTCTTTGCTTTTTAGTAGTTAAAAGTTTCATAATTGGCGGTTGAATAATAGGAATTAACGCCATATATGAGTATGCCGCAATAGCAATAGCAGGTAACAATGTGGGAGCCAACTGTTTTGTTACCAGAATAGCAGTAGGACCGTCAGCACCACCGATTATACCAATTGACATACCCTCACCAAGTGTAAATGAACCTGATAGTATTGCGCCAAAGAACGCAACGAAAACACCAAGCTGCGCTGCAGCACCAAGCATAAGGCTCTTGGGGTTTGAAATAAGAGGACTGAAGTCAGTCATAGCACCAATTCCCAAGAAAATTAGCGATGGGTAAATACCAAGTTTAACACCTAAATACAAAAGGTCAAATAATCCACCCTCATGTAAAATACGTCCGTAATCAATTACAAAATGTTCTTCTTGCCCTGTACCAACAAAAAATTCATTGTGCATAATGTTTGCACCCGGTATATTTGCAAGAAGCATACCAAAGGCCATAGGTAATAACAAAAGGGGCTCAAAACCTTTTCCTATAGCAAGATAGATAAGTACACATGCAATACCTATCATTATAATTGAACCTAAATCCGCAGTACCAAGGGATACAAAACTGTCAGCACCCTGTGCAAAAATTTTATACACACTTGTACTTTGGAAAAAATTTACTAATCCATCTATAAACAGTTGCAACTTTGTCCACCCTTTCCTAATATTTTTGAATTAACTTTTATTAGTTAAGAGTAATCAATACATCGCCTGTATTAACTGTTGCACCTTGTGTAACATTAATAGATGCTACAACACCGTCCTGTGGAGCAGCAATTTCATTTTCCATCTTCATTGCCTCTAAAATAACAACAGCCTGACCGCTTGTTACTTTGTCGCCAACGTTAACATTTACTTTAATAATATTACCGGGCATTGGAGCAGATACTGACACGCTTCCCGCACTACCGCTTGCTGCAGGTGCTGCGGGAGCAGGTGCAGGTGCTGCTGCAGGAGTTGCAACCGGAGCTGCTACAGGTGCGGGTGCTGCTACGGGAGCAGGTGATGCTACGCCGCCTAATTCTTCTACTTCTACTTCATAAGATTTACCGTTTACATTTATTCTGAACTTTTTCATTACAGTTACCTCCAAATTATAATTTGTTAATTAAATTTTCATTAACAGATGTTGTACCCCATCTTGAAAGACCTGACGGTAATCTTTTAAAAGATTTGATTTTCAAATTACTGCCAGATGTATTAAGTGATGCGGCAATTGCAGCGGTTAATACCGCAATTAATTCGTCATCATCATTATTTTCTGCTACAACCTTTACTTCCGGTGCAGGTTTTACTTCCTGAACCGCGGCAGGTTTTTTCTCTGTCATCAATTTTTTCATTATTGATAAAACTGCCCAAATAACTGCCAAAACCGCAAAGCAAAGAAAGTATCCGATTACAGAAATAACAACCGCTTGTGTTATCATAACAATTCACTTCCCTATTTTAAATATTGCTGTGCTTTTTAGCGATATTAGAAACTCTTTTACTTGCTAAAAGTTCTAAAGCACTGATTAAACGCTGTCTTGTAGTTTCAGGAACGATTACATCATCAACATAACCTTTTTTAGCAGCCTCGTAAGGTGACGCATCTTTATCCCTGAATTCCTGAATAATATTAGGTCTTGATTTCATTGGGTTAGCGGAACCAGCAATTTTGTCGTTATACAAAATGTTTGCAGCCGCTTCAGCGCTTAATACTGCAATTTCTGCAGTAGGATATGCAAAGACGAAATCAGCACCAACAGATTTTGAACCCATTGCAAGATACGCACTTCCGTATGCTCTTCTTACAACAACAGTAATCTTCGGAACTGTTGCACCTGCATAAGCACCAAGTAATTTTGTAACCGCTTTGCTGATACCTTTATTTTCATACTGTTCACCGATTGCAAAACCGTCAGTATCAACAAATGTTACAACAGGAATATTGAAACTATCACATTTTGCAATAAACGAAGCAGCCTTTGTGGCACCGTCAATGTCAATAATACCGCTGTTTACATCAGGTTGATTTGCAACAACACCAACTGTTGCGCCGTTTAATTTTACAAAAGCAGTAACCATTGATTTTGCAAAATCTTTTTTATCTTCAATTACAATGTTGTTGTCAGCAATTTCAGCAATAATGCCTTTCATATCATAAGGTTTGCCATCATCTGCAACAGCATAATTCAGATTTTCTGAAATTCTGTTAATGTCATCAGTTGGCAAGTCAACTGCAACTTCCAGATTATTTGACGGAAGATAATTAATTAAGTTTCTTACCTCTGCAAAGCAAATTTCCTCGCTTTCGCAAATGAAATCAGCAACGCCGTTTTCACTTAAAACGTTTGCACCGCCTAATTTTTCAGCATCTGTATCTTTTCCTGTAATACCTCTTGTTACAGAAGGACCTGTAAGGAACATACCTGAAACATTTTTAATAACAAACACAAAGTCTGATGCTGACGGAACAAATACTGAACCGCCTGCACATGGACCAGCAACTATAGAAATCTGCGGAACTACACCTGAAAGTGAAGCAGTTTTAGCAAAAAGTTCACCTAAAGAATTAAGAACGTCAATGCCCTCTTCAATCTTTACACCTTTTGAATCAACAATACTTACAACAGGAGCACCTGTTTTCTCAGCAAGTGTTAAAACATTTAAAATTTTCGCAGCTTCTGTTGAGCCTATTGCGCCGCCCAAAACGCTGCTATTCTGAACATAGGCATATACAAGTCTGTCATTAACAGCACCGTAACCTGTAACTACACCCTGTCCTTCTTCACTGTCAAAACAGTTAAGTTCTACAAAAGAACCTTCGTCAAACAGTGACATCATTTTACTTTTTGCACTCATTTTGTCTGTGGGATTTTTTGATGAAAGCTTTTCCGCAGCACTTTTCATTTTTTGCAAATGAAGTAGTTTTTCGCTATTATTCACGATTATGCCTCCTACCTTGTAATATTTTATATGTTAAATATTATTAACAACCACCTGTAAAGTAACCCTCAAGATTTAATACAAATCTGTCTCCTGCGTCTTTGAATTTTAATGCAGTCAGAACATTTTTAAGGGTTAAGTCTTTGCAAAACACATCTTTTATGCCCATTAAGTCTATTGCATTAAGAAGTGCTTTACCCATATCGTATCCGGTCCCAAGAGAAATAATTTCTGCAGTCCCGTCTGTGTTTGAAATGGCTTTTGCCTGACAAATGATTTGACCATCTTCTGTCATTTCCATAATTATTTCATTATTTAATGTATTAAGTCTGTGAATTTCAATCATTTTCCTATCCTTTATTGTTTGCAAATTTTAGTTAAATACTCAATTTCTGCCGGAGTTAAATGACGCCATCTGCCAAGAGGCACATTACCAAGTTTTAAATTACCCATAGAAACTCTGCAAAGATACTTAACTTTATAACCTACCGCTTCGCACATTTTTCTGATTTGTCTGTTTCTGCCCTCGTGAATGGAAATGTAAAGAGTATTATCTTTTAACCACTCAACTTTTGCAGGGTGTGTCTTTTTCCCGTCAATAACCACACCATTTTTAAGCATAGAAATTGCAGTTGGTGACGGAACAAGATTTAATACAACTTTATATGTTTTATCAAAATTATGTTTAGGATGAGTAAGTTTGTACGCCATATCTCCGTCGTTAGTCATAAGAAGCAAACCCTCTGTATCAA
>JAGCLT010000106.1 GCA_017646825.1 Clostridia bacterium
CCACTTTTAGAGCAGGACAACGGATATTTTTCTCCACACACCTATCACCTTGATATACGCTTTGAAAACGGTTTTACACAAATGAGTGTTTTGGCGGAAGCCATTACCGAAGCGTTGCACAACGGAAAACGTGTTATTGTAGAACATTTTGACCTTATATATCCTTTGCTTGGCTTTAATGCCAATCTTATCATAGGGGTTGGGGAGCAGGTATTACTGGCAAGACCGAATCTTTTTGGTCCTGAGCCACAAGAAATACGCGACAAGGTATATGAATCCCTTTCGTACCGTCTTATGGCGCATACCGCAGAGGACTTATGCGAGCTTTGTATACCCGAACACGAAATGGCACGCTGCGGTCACGATGATGTAAAACACGGATTTGTTATCACCTTTCCTGAAACCAAACCTGAGTTTAATATTATCGAAGTTGAAAAGCAGGTTAATGAAATGATTGCAAAAAATCTTCCCGTTGACTATGTGGACAATACCCATATATCTGTCGGCGGCCGTCAGCATTTTTGTACCGGACCGCGAATACATGTAAGTCATACAGGACTGATCGAAAACTTTCATTTGCTTAATCATTTTATATATGACCGTTTTAATCGTCGCTATTTGTTGGTTGGTTGTGTCGGCAAGAACGCCGAAATCAATCTTCAAAAATTGGATGCACAGCAGAAAAAACAATCAGACCTTATTATGTAGTTATATCAGGGGGACAAAAATGGCAGAAGTCACTTTAAAACAGATGCTTGATGCACGCGAAGAACGCGTAAAAAAGCAAAAAATTATACTAAGCCGCTACAAGCATCCTCTTGTCAGCTTTACCATGAATATTGCAGGACCCATAAAGACCTCTCCATTGATTGAGCGTTCATTTTTTGAAGGTGTTAAACTTTTAAAAGAAAACTTACCTCAGGACAGTATCGTTTATCAAGACATAGATATCAAGTCTACGGGTTGTGAGGCGATGTTTTCTGTAAAATATGAAGCATCAAAACTTAAAGATATCTGCTCTTCTCTTGAGGAAGGAATAACCATCGGAAGATTGTTTGATATGGATGTAATAAATGCAGATGGAATCAAACTCGAAAGGAAAAATCCTCGAAATTGCATTGTTTGCGGAACTCCAGGAAGGGCCTGTGCAGCAGGCAGAGTTCATCCGGTTGATGAAATTCAGACAATCACAAGAGAAATAATGGAAAACTACTTCTTTCTCTTAGACAAAGAGAGAGTTTCTGATCTTGCAGTAAAAAGCCTTTTAGACGAAGTGTATGCCACTCCCAAACCCGGACTTGTAGATTGTCGCAACAACGGAAGCCATACAGATATGGATATCAATAGCTTTGAAAAAAGCGCCTATGTGCTTAAACCTTATTTTGGAGAATGTTTTTCTATCGGCAAAAATACAGTAAGTCTTTCTCCGAACGAGGCTTTTCCTCTCTTGCGTAATGCGGGTATTTTGGCAGAAAAAACTATGTATAATGCCACAGGCGGAATAAACACTCACAAAGGCATAATTTACTCTATGGGTATACTATGTGCAAGTATCGGAAGGTTATGGCTGCCCGAAGATCCGTTCAGGTGTGCTTCGGATATCTGTTTGGAAAGCGCAAACATCGTCAAAGAATCCATTCAAAAAGATTTTGAACAAATAGACTCGTCAACCGCCGGCGGAAGGCTTTATTTAAAATACGGCATCAGCGGAATTCGCGGAGAAGCTGCCTCAGGTTTTGACTCAGTTCTAAAGATTGGACTTCCGTGTTATAAAGAACTCAGAAACAAAAATTTTAACTCAAATGATGCAGGCACCATTACATTGCTTTACTTGATTTCAAATGTTAAGGATACAAACCTTTACCATCGTGGAGGGGTCAAAGGAGCTGAATATGCCGTCAAAACTACAAAAAAACTATTAACAGACTTTCCCGAACCCACAAAAAATCAAATCGAAACATTAGACGATGCTTTTATCAAACAAAACCTGTCCCCGGGAGGGTGTGCAGACCTGCTTGCGATTACATATTTTTTATATAGTCTTGAGTCATAAAAATAATCCCATCAATTGATGGGATTATTTTTTCTATTTACTTCGGTTTTTCTTGGCTTGTTCATAAATCTCAGAAAACTTGGATGCAATATACGAATACCCGTTTTCGCGGTGAGGAATGAGACAGTTCGAGCAGTCCTTTATTCCATCCTCCATGTAAACAAAGTTTCCGCCGCACTTATCGCCCAAAGCATAAAGCGGACAATAGCAAAATAGGCAGTTAAAATTTTCGCCTTCCGTTTTGTGGCAAGGGAAATATTTACATTCGGTATTTTTAAAATAATCATAATTATTTTTCATAATATAAACTCCTCTGAAACAATGCAGTTATACAAACTCATTATAACATATAATTCGATAAATAACAATCCTTTTGCTACAACTGAGTACACTTTTGGCATTTGGATAGAAAAAATCGTATGCAAAAGAAAAATAATTCTTTCACATACGCTATATAACCATTAGGATCTAGTGTCTTCGACGTGGGGGTTCAAGTCCCTTCATCCGCACCAAAAAATAGTTACCCTAAAAGGGTGACTCTTTTTTGTTTACGATGGGACTTGAACCCTAAGAGGGTTTTTGCGTAAAGAAAAACAGTACGGGGTACTGTTTTTTAGCAAAAAGGTGCGAAGACGGGTACCGAATGCGAAGCATTGGGTCGTCAAGCAGACAAGACGCGAAGCGGCTGTGTCCCTTCATCCGCACCAAAAAATAGTTACCCTAAAAGGGTAACTCTTTTTTTGTTTACGATGGGACTTGAACCCTAAGAGTGCACGAACCGTAAAGAAAAACACCTTGCACATTTTGTGCAAGGTGTATCTTTTAAAATTATCTGCGGTATCCGCCGCTTCTTTTTGAGTCCATATTTCTTTTTATATCAGACATTTTTTCATCGCTATCCAACATAAACTGTTTCATTTTATCTTCGAAGGACATATTTTCTGTGTTTCTTGTAAACTCAAATTGTGCAGGTGGTCTTTTCACATTTTGGGCTTTTTTCTGTTCTTCTTCAAGTGCCTTTTTTATTGACAAACTGATTTTACCTGATTCATCAATGGTTAAAACTTTTACTTTAACCACATCATTGATTTTTAGGTGTTCCTTAATGTCTTTTACATAATTAAGAGCAACTTCTGAAATATGTATCAGTCCTGTTTTGTTATTGCTTAGCTGAACAAAAGCGCCAAAATTTGTAATGCCTGTGATTTTCCCCTCTACGATGTTACCGACTTCCAACTGCATAATTAAAATGCGTCCCCCTTAAGTTATTAATGAAAATTATTTTGAAGTGTTTTTGGGAGCTTCCATAAATATTATTTCATCAGGAGCAACCAAACCCAACTCTTCACGCGCGAATTTTTCTATGAATTCAGGTGTGTTGATTAATTCTTTCTTCTTCTCTAATTCTTCTTTAATCTGCTGTTGCTGTGAAATTTCTGCATCAAGTCCTGAAATTTCTTTTTTTGCAGAGTGAATCTGCACCTGCTGAGTAATTAAAGAATAAGAAAAATAAACACAAAGAGCAATAATTATAAATAATCTTACCGCTTTTAATTTGTTTTTTGATTTCTTTCTATCAGCCATAAAGACCTCCAAAAAAGACATAATTTAATCCTTAACTAACATTATACAATAATTAATTTCAAATGTAAACAAATTTTTAAAAATTTTTTCGCCTGTTACGTTCTTCGATTGCCCTTTCTCGTCTTTCGTTTTGCTTTCGCTGTTTCCTTTTGGCAATTATTTCAAGAATTGAAAATTCTGTTGTGCCTACCATATACCCAAGAGTCACAACAATCGGTAGTACAAGCATTAAATACAACACATTGTATATTGTAATTTTTCCGTCAAGGTTGTTGAACAGAAGAGATAGTGGCATATACCAACCGGTACTTGCAACACGGAATACCTGTATGTTTTTTGTCACCGTTTCTTTGGCAGGATTTATTTCTGCCAGAACTGCTTCGTCCGATGTAACGGAAACAGTCATATCGCCTGTGCCTTTGTAATATCCGCGCAAAATGTATTCTCTGCTCTGGTCAACAACAAACTGGCGCGATACCTTTGTTTCTTTTTCGAAAACAAGAACATTCTCATCTGTGATTGTTGCCCCGTCTGTTAAATTCCACTTTGTGTTTTCAAGAACGTTTGGGTGGATATAATTCTCGCCGTCCAGGTCGTAATCGGGATTTGCCACTATGGTTAAATCATTAGCCATAGAGTTTTCTGTTCCTGATACTAAAAGCGTATAATTCTTTCCCTCTTCAAGATTAAC
>JAGCLT010000107.1 GCA_017646825.1 Clostridia bacterium
CCGAATTCTCCGATGCTTTCCCATGTAAGCAAATCACAGTTAATCTGCTGTGCAATTTTTTCTGCAGTTTCAGGCATAAATGGAGTAAGCATTACAGAAATGTATCTTATACTCTCTACAAGATTATATAAAACTGCCTTTAATCTGTCTTTGCCGTTTTCGTCTTTAGCAAGAGCCCAGGGCATAGTTTCGTCAATGTATTTGTTGCTTCTTCTTACAATATCCCAAACGGCGTCAATTGCATCTGCAACTCTTAAATCCTCCATTGATGTTTCCATTTTTGTTTTTGCATCAAGGGCAGTTTTAATAAGTTCATTGTCAAGTTCCTGCATTTCGCCGTCAGTATATAATACTCCGTCAAAATACTTTTTAACCATTGCAACTGTTCTGTTTACAAGGTTACCCAAAGTATTTGCAAGTTCAGAATTATATCTGCTTATAAATGTTTCGTAAGTAATTGTACCGTCCTGAGCGTAAGGCATTTCGTGAAGCATATAATATCTTACTGCATCAACGCCAAAGTGGTTAACCATATCGTCAGCATAAATAACGTTGCCTTTTGATTTACTCATTTTGTCTTCGCCAAAAAGCATCCAGGGATGACCAAATATCTGTTTCGGTAATGGTTCACCCAAAGCCATAAGAAGTATTGGCCAGTAAATCGTGTGAAAACGAAGAATGTCTTTACCGATAATGTGAACATTAGCAGGCCAGTATTTTTCGTACAACTCACCTTTTTTGTCGGGAGTGTAGCCAAGAGCAGTAATGTAGTTTGACAAAGCATCAATCCATACATAAATAATATGTTTGTCGTCAAAAGAAACAGGTACACCCCAGGTAAATGAAGAACGTGATACACAAAGGTCCTGAAGTCCCGGTTTTAAGAAATTGTTAACCATTTCTTTTTTTCTTGACTCAGGTTTTATAAAATCAGGATTTTCTTCTATGTGCTTCATAAGTTTGTCCTGATATTTGCTCATTTTAAAGAAATATGCTTCTTCTACTGTTTTGGTTACAGGGCGTCCGCAGTCGGGGCAAATTCCGTTTTCCGCCTGTGTTTCAGTAAAGAAACTTTCGCAGGGCACACAGTAAAGTCCCTCGTATTTGCCCTTATATATATCCCCCTGGTCGTACAGTTTCTTAAATATCTCCTGTTCTGTTTTTTCGTGATAATCGTCAGTAGTTCTTATAAATTTATCGTAACTTGTGTTCATTAAATCCCAGATAGCACGTACTTCACCTGCAACTCCGTCAACATATTCCTTGGGAGAAACCCCTGAATTTTCTGCAAGTTCCTGAATTTTCTGTCCGTGCTCGTCAGTACCTGTTAAAAAGAACACGTCATCACCAATTAATCTTCTGTATCTTGCGATAGCATCAGTTAAAACAATTTCATAAGTATTGCCTATATGAGGCTTTCTTGATGTGTATGCAATAGCGGTTGTAATATAATATTTTCCCATTGTATCTCGTCCTTTCGTAAACATTATTACTATTTTATCACAAAAATATATATTTAGCAAACTTTATTTTTCAGGTTTTACGTTTACCGTATTATAATTATCATAAATCACCATACCGGGTTTTGCTCCCCTTGGTTTTTTTACGTTTTTAACAGCCGTAAAGTCAACTGGCACGTTGGCAGAATTACGTGCTTTACTGTAATACGCCACTATTTTTGCACCTTTGACTATTGTATCGTCTGAGGGCATTTCACCGTTTGTTTTGATTATTCCGTGACTGCCGTGTATGTTTTTGGTGTGAAGCCACAAATCATTTCCTCTGGCTAATTTTAAGGTAAGCATATCATTCTGGATATTGTTTTTGCCGACCATTAGCACATATCCGTCAATTTCAAACTCCATGGGCTTTGAAACAGTTTGTTTCTTTTTGCCCTTGGTATTCTCCTTGTAGTAACCGCCCGAAGTAAGTTCGTCTTTTATTTCATTTACATCTGCTTCTGTTTCTGCACGGGCAAGTTCCTCGGCAACACTTTCCAGATAATAAAGTTCGTCATTTGCAATTTGCATCTGCTTTTTAGTCATAACCTCGGCATTTTTGCACTTTTGGTATAAATTATAGTACCTTTGTGCATTTTTCGCAGGTGAAAGTTCGGGTTTTAACTCTATTGTTATCGGCTCCATATTATTGTAAAAGTCTTCAACTGTAACAAATGTTGCTTTTTCTTCTATCTTGTGAAGACTGGCAGTTAATAAATCTCCGTAAACTTTGTATTTTTCCTTGTCTTTGCACTCCTGCATTTTTTCGTGCTGAATTACAAGTTTCTTTCTGCACCTTGCTATGTTGTTGTCAACAAATTTAAAAAGCCGTGCAGTTTTTTGTGCCATTCTTTCTTTCTTGTCTTTTTTAGAATAGTAACTTTCAATGGCAACATTTAAATATTGATGCTTTTCAACAACTGCACCTGCCTCATACTGATTAATTAAAATTCCGCTGAAATCAGAAATCTTGTCATTTTTATAAATAAGACAGGGTAAAAACTCGTTACTTTTGATTTTTTGAAAAAATTCATAAAGCCATTCAGGGAAATCCTGCAAGAGCTGTGAATACACGTCGGTAGTACCGAAATATCCGTAAACCGTTTCTCTTGCAGACAAGGGTCCTATCCCTGTAAAATTGTCAACTATAATTTTGTCAAGAAGTCCGTCTTTTTTGGACAGTACATTTATAATATCATCCTCCGTCACATCCATAGGATTTAATTTACCCTGTGACGGCGGGTATTCGTAATCCATTCCGGGCAGCAACTGTCTTACCTTTGATACTGAAAAATCAATATGCTTAACGCTTCCCAAAACCTTGTTTTTAGCCGATACAAGAATAATGTTACTGTGCCGTCCCATTATTTCAATTATCAGTCTTTTAACAGAAATGTCGCCAAGTTCGTCTTTGCTCTCTATGTGAAACTCGATTATTCTTTCAAAATCTGGCTGAACTACGTCAACAACTCTTCCGCCAAGAAGATGTTTCCTTAAAAGCATACAAAACATAGGTGCCTTTTCGGGGTTTTCTTTTTGCACAGAAGAAAAGTGAACTCTTGGAGTATTTGAACTTGCGCTCATTACAACTCTGTGGTTTTGTCCGTTATTTCTTATTATTAAATTTATTTCATCAAATTCGGGTTGCAGGACTTTGTCAATTCTTCCGCCCACTAACTCATTTTTAAGTTCGTAAGTTATACAGGCGGTTGCAATACCGTCAAATGCCATAATAATTCTTCCTTTGTCAAATTATATCACTATATTTTACCATAATAAATAAAAAAAGTAAAGTGATTACACCGAAGATAATCACTTTACTGTTTTTAAAATAAATTCACTTGCCGTTGCCCTGTTTATTTTAACATACGGTCTTACGGTGCCGTCTTCATACCCTGTTAATATTCCAGCTTTTGTAAGATTGCTTACTGCCTGTTCTCCCCATTTGGGAACTAAATACATATCATTGTATTTTGCTTTTTCATCTGTGTTGCAATTAATTACTTTATCAATAATTTTTATGATTTCTATTCTTGTCAGCACGTCAAAAGGTCTTAAGTAAAGTTTGTCGTATTCTAAGTTTCCGTCTATAAGCCCCTCACTGTATGCAGTCAGAATATAGTTTTTGGCATACTCGGGTACCAAGTCAAAATCTTCAAATGGCACTTTAACATCAGTTTTTATTTCAAGTTCTAAAGCACTTACAAGCATAATTAAAAACTCTGTTCTTGTTAATGTTTCGTCAGGATTAAAATAATAGTTGTCATTTATTTTATTACCTATATATATATCTTTCTCTGCAAGTGTTACTGCCGACTCTTCTGCCCAGTGGTCAGTCATATCCACATAGGCAAATTTTGCAGTTTTATCGGCATTTACAGAAACAGATAAAGCAAGGCAAAGTATTATTAAAATTATGGTTTTTTTCATAAAAATATCACCCTTTTACAAAATTAGTCTTTGTTTTAAGGGTGAGATTATTCTTTATAAAATTTTGATTTTTTACCAGATTTTATATATTTTAAAAAATCAAAATTACCGGTTAAGTAACTGTATTTTCACGTTAAACACCTCTTTCAATGGATAATAACACGTTTGAAAATTAAAAGCAATATTTTTTCAGATATCTATTGTTTTTTTTTTACTTTTGTGGTATACTAATTTCAACCGTACTAACCGGGGTTGTAGCGGCACCCTGTACCCATAATCCGCTATAATGGGGGTGAATGCTTAATTGAGGATTGTTCATATTTTTGTTGAGCAGCATCTAAGCGTGTTGAGAAGTCGGTCCTGTGCAACAAAGTGCTGTGAACCTCGTCAGGTCAGTGATGAAGCAGCGATAAGCAGAATGTCTTTCGTGTGCCGCAGGAGTGCCGGTTTTGAGCGTTTACTGCTGAGTTCGCATTGATGTGACTTTTCGATTTTAAGCCGTACGGTATTTTTATATGATAGGAGTAACAATTATGGCTTACCAAGCAATATACCGCAAATGGCGACCAACCGTTTTTGAAGACGTGGTAGGTCAGAAACATATTACAGAAACTTTAAAAAACGAACTTGTTTCAAATAAACTTGCTCACGCTTATTTGTTCTGCGGAACAAGAGGAACCGGTAAAACCACTATGGCTAAAATTTTAAGCAGAGCGGTAAACTGCGAAAATCCTTTGCCTGACGGTAATCCCTGTAACAGTTGTGATGCCTGTACCGGTATTTTAAATAACGCTTGTATAGATGTAATTGAAATTGACGCAGCTTCAAATAACGGTGTTGATAATATAAGAGAACTTCGTGATGATGTGCTATACACGCCTGCATCAGTAAAATATAAAGTTTATATTATTGACGAAGTACATATGCTTTCAACGGGTGCTTTTAATGCTCTTTTAAAAACTTTAGAAGAGCCTCCCGCTCACGTGCTTTTTATATTGGCAACAACAGAACCTCATAAAATTCCTGCAACAATACAGTCACGTTGCCAGAGATTTGATTTAAGGCGAATTTCTGTTCACAATATTGCAGGTAGAATTTCCGAAATCACAAGAAAAGATAATATTGAAATTACAAACGATGCTATAAGACTTGTTGCAGAACTGGGTGACGGTTCAATGCGTGACGCCTTAAGCATACTTGACCTTTGTGCAGGTATAAAAGGCGAAATCACAGTTACAGATATAGAAAACGTAACAGGCTCAATCGGCAAAACCTTTTTAACCGAAATGACCGTTTCTCTTTTTAACGGGGACATTTCAAAAGCACTTAATATTTTAAATGATGTATTGATTTCAGGCAAAGAGACGACAAGCGTTGCCGAAGAATTGCTTTCGTTTATAAGGGAACTTCTGGTATGCAAGTTTGCAGACAATCCCGAGGTTATCCTTGACAAAACAGAAGAAACGGTTAAGGCGGAAGTGGAAATTGCTCGTCAGGTGTCAAAAGAAAATATTGTTCACGCAATCAATCTTTTGTCAACCGCAATATTTTCTATGAAAACATCAACAAGCCCAAGGGCAGTTCTGGAATCGGCATTTGTTAAACTTTGCTTTCCCGAGACAGACAGTTCCTCCGATGCTTTTGCTTCAAGAATAGCACGTCTTGAGAATGTAGGAACAGTAAACATTGCACCGCCAAAACCTGTTGAAATCCCAAAACCGAAAATTTTGGAACCTGTAGTTTCAGAGACTCCTGTGTTTACAGAACCTGCTCCCGTTCCTGCGGAAGAAAAGCAGATACCGGACAGCAGTAATTTAAGAAAAAAACTTTATGCGCAGTATCCCTATTTAAGTCTTTTAGGAGACAATGTTGAATTTGTAAAGCAAAACGAAACTACATTGGTTGTATGCGAAAACAGTGCAGATATGGCAATAGCTAATAACCCTGTTTTTATTAAAGATTTGGAAACATTTTTGGAAACAAAAGTAAGAATAACATATAAGGGTGCTGAAGAAGAAAAAATAGCAGTTGACCCATTTGAAACGCTTTTAAAAAATGCAAGTCAGTATGACAATATAGAAATTATTGAAAGGGAAGGTACAGAACAAGATGGCTAAAGGAAAATTTAACGGAATGGGCGGTATGCCCAATATGAACAATATGATTAAACAGGCACAGAAAATGCAGCAGGAAATGCAAAAACAACAGGAAGAACTTGAAAATTCAACAGTTGAAGCAACTGCAGGCGGCGGTGCTATTACTGTAACTATGTCAGGCAGTCATAAACTTACATCAGTAAAAATCAAACCGGAAGCATGTGACCCCGATGATGTAGAAATGCTTGAAGATTTAATTATAACTGCAGTTAATGATGCAATTTCACAAATCAATCAGATCTCTGCAAAAAATATTGAAAAGGTTACAGGGGGATTTAATATTCCCGGGTTGTTCTAATGAATGAGTATATTCCACCATTGGCAAATTTAATAGAGCAGTTTGAAGCGTTGCCGGGAATTGGTCACAAGACTGCACAGCGCCTTGCTTTTTATATTTTAAACTCACCAAAACAGTATGCCGAAGATTTTGCAAAAGCATTAACAGATGCAAAAGAAACAATTAAGTACTGTCAGGTTTGCCAAAATATAACGGACAAGGATACTTGCGATATGTGCAATGACGACACCCGTGACAAAAGCATTATCTGCGTAATTGAAACACCAAAAGATGCGCTTTTAATTGAAAAGACTCACGAGTATCACGGTATGTATCATATTCTTCACGGAGCAATTTCCCCGATGGACGGTATAGGGCCATCCGACATTAAAATTAAAGAACTTCTGACCAGATTAAACGGAAGTGATGTAAAAGAAATTATTATGGCTACCAACCCCAACATTGAGGGCGAAGCAACTGCAATGTATATTGCAAAACTTGTAAAACCTCTTGGTATAAAGGTTACAAGAATTGCAAACGGTGTCCCCGTTGGCGGAGATTTGGAATACGCCGATGAAATAACTTTAACAAAAGCAATTGAGGGACGTAGAGAGATGTAAAAAAAGACGCCGACCGTGAAGTGATATAATGATGGTAGACACAAAAAAGTGTCTACCATCATTTTTTTATGTTATACTAAAGAAAAGGAGTTGAGATGTATGGGAAGACCAAAAGGTGGAACAAATACACATCATACTAAAGAAGAAAAATTAGCATTAGTTTTGCGAAATCTAAACGGAGAAAGTCTGATGAGCTTAGAACGTGAAACAGGTATATACAATGCAC
>JAGCLT010000108.1 GCA_017646825.1 Clostridia bacterium
AAGGCCATTTCAGATGAATCAACTGGGTGGTATGAGCCGTCAACCAATGTTGCTTTTAAGTTAACAACAGGGTATCCTGCCAATACACCGTGCAATATACATTCCTGCAAACCTTTTTCAACTGCAGGGAAGTAGTTCTTTGGAACTGCACCGCCAAAGATTTTCTCCTCAAATGTTAGTTCTTCTTTATCACCTGTCTCAAATTCAATCCATACGTGACCGAACTGACCGTGACCGCCTGATTGTTTCTTATGTTTTCCTTCAACTTTAACCTTTTTACGGATTGCTTCTCTGTACGGAACTTTAGGCTCTTTCAAATCAACGCCTACGCCGAATTTTGACTGCAACTTACTAACAATTACGTCAAGGTGCATTTCGCCAACACCTGAAATAATCATTTCTTTTGTTTCTGTGTTGTTACCGATTTTTATTGTTAAATCTTCGTCACAAAGTTTCTGCAAACCTGAACTGATTTTTTCCTCGTCACCTTTTGCCTTTGGTACGATAGCCAAAGAAAGGTTAGCAACAGGGAAGTTAATGCCCTCTATTTCAAT
The DNA here is from genome assembly GCA_017646825.1 of Clostridia bacterium. GTDB lineage: Bacteria > Bacillota > Clostridia > Monoglobales > Firm-18 > RGIG1864. Next base: position 555 of record JAGCLT010000108.1, read on the forward strand.
GTCAGAGCCAACAGCACAAAGTGTGTGTCCTGTTTTTGTTCCTGCAAGTTTTGCAACTGCACCAATGTCACCTGCTGTAACAACTGAAGTTTCTGATTGTTTTTTACCAAATGTATAGTATAATTTACCGATTTTCTCGTTAGCTTTAGTAGTTGAGTTGTAAACGGTTGAGTCAGCCTTAATCTCACCTGAGCAAACTTTAAAGTAAGAAAGTTTTCCTACAAAGGGGTCTGCTACAGTCTTAAATACAAGTGCTGAGAAAGGAGCGTTTTTATCGTACGCGATTTCATCACCTGCAGTTGTAACTTCAGGCTGTGCATCGCTTGGTGCGGGTAAGTATTTAAGAATTGAATCAAGAAGTACACCAAGACCTCTGTTTGTTAGTGCACTACCGCAAAGAACGGGAACTAATGTACCCTCTCTTACACCTGCTTTAACCGCTTTTTTGATTTCGTCAACAGTAAATGTATCGCCCTCAAAGAATCTTTCCATTAATTCTTCGCTTGTTTCTACTGCAGACTCAATAATCATTTCACGGATAGGCTCAACTTCTGCCATCATTGAAGCAGGAATTTCTTCTTCTCTAAGTGGACCGTCCTGGAAATATTTTGCTTTCATACTTACTACGTCAACAAACCCAAGCATTTTGTAATTTTCAATGATTGGCACCTGGAAAGGTGCAACAGTTTTACCGAACTTGTCTCTTAACTGTTCCATAACTTTGTGGAAATCAGCGTGTTCGTCGTCCATTTTGTTGATAAACATAATTTTGGGAATGTTTCTCTCTACACAATAATCCCATGATTTTTCTGCGCCTACAGTAACACCTGATTTACCGCTAAGTACGATTACTGCAGAGTCCATAACTCTTACAGACTGAACAATCTCGCCTACAAAATCAAAAAATCCGGGAGTATCTATAATGTTAATTTTTGTATCATTATATTCAAAAGAAGCAATTGCTGAGTTAATGGAAATTTTACGTTTGATTTCCTCAGGGTCAAAGTCTGTAACAGTTGTACCGTCTGCTACTTTACCAAATCTGTCAGAAACACCAGCAAATTTGAAAATTGCTTCTGTAAGAGAAGTCTTGCCCGCTCCGCCGTGTCCTAAAATACCAACATTTCTAATGTCGTCAATTCCAAATTGTCTCATAAACTATTGTCCTCCTGTTCTTGTGCAAAATACACTTTCTAATTTATATTATTTCATATTTTAAGCAAAATTCATAGTAATTTTTATCAAAAAACTTAACAAAGTTATGGTGTTTTTATGGTAAAATTGCACAAAGGAGTTTTTGTCCTAAAAGTCGGAATAAAAAAAACGACGGTAAAACCGTCGTTTATCTTTATCCCTGCCTTTTAGCGGTCTGCACTTTTTTTACAGCCCATTATCGGGTTTTGGGGTAGGAAAAAAAGAGGCAGAATGAACAAACTGAACCCGTAGGGGATACCCGAAGATGTACTAAAGTACATCGAGTGGTAAAGTTTGTTTATAGCCAAAAATCAACAAAAACAAAGAAAAAGGTTCAATGAACCTTTTTCAACAATAAGATAAAATCATATTAATACCTGTTTTTTGCGGTCTGCACTTTTTTTACAGCCCATTATCTTTCTTCAATTGAACTATACTGCACCTTTTTTGCTACGCTCTTATATGCAGGTCTTATAATCTTTCCGCCGTATGTAATTTCTTCAATGTGATGTGCACACCAGCCCACAATTCTCGCCATTGCAAAAAGCGGAGTGTATAAGTCCTCCGAAATGTTAAGCATTGAGTATACAAAACCGCTGTATAAATCCACGTTTGCACAAATCGGTCTTGTGACACCTTTGTGCTGACAGAACAAAGCAGGTGACAATTCCTCAACAAGATTATACAATTCAAATTCTGCCATGGCATTCTTTTCAAGGGCAAGACGTTTTGCATTTCTTTTGAGCAGTACTGCCCTTGGGTCAGAAATTGTATATACTGCGTGCCCCATACCATAAATAAGTCCCGACTTGTCAAAGGCTTCTCTTCTAAGAATTTTCATAAGATATGCCGATACTTCTTCTTTATCTGTCCAATCTTTTACATTTTCTTTGATTTCGTTCATCATTGCCATAACCTTGTGGTTGGCACCACCGTGTTTCGGTCCTTTTAATGAACATACTGCTGCAGCAACAACAGAATATGTATCTGTACCCGAAGAAGATACAACGTGGGTAGTAAAAGCAGAGTTATTACCGCCGCCGTGCTCCGCATGAAGTATCATGCAAAGGTCTAAAAGTCTTGCTTCTTCATGGGTAAACTTGTTGTCAGGTCTTAAAATATGTAAAAAGTTTTCAGCAGTAGAATATTCTTTTACGTTTTTATGCAAAAATAGACTTTCTCCGTCAAAATAATGTTTTTTGGTCTGATACGCCTGTGCAACAATTATTGGAAAACGTGCAATCAACTCCATTGACTGTCTTATCACATTTTCGTAAGATATATCTCCCGCTTTTTCGTCTTCCGAATACAAAGTAAGTACCGAACGTGCAAGTTTGTTCATAACGTCGTTGCTTGGGAATTTAAGAATAGAGTCTTCCGTAAAATTGTTGGGTAGTTCACGAAGTTCAGACAAAGCATCACAAAAATCTTTAAGTTGCTGTTTTGTTGGCAAGTTGCCAAACAATAACAAAAATGCAGTTTCTTCAAAACCGAATCTGTCTTCTCTTTCACAAGCCTCTACCAAATCATTTACATCAACACCGCGGAATCTCAATCTACCCTCAACATCGACTTTTTCATTTTCGTCAATAATGTATCCATGAACGTCGCCGATTGATGTAAGACCGACTAAAACACCTGTGCCGTTCTGGTTACGAAGTCCTCTTTTAACGTCATACTTCTGATAGTATTCAGGCTCTATTTTTACATTATTTTTCTGCATATATACATATTCATTTACCAAATCATCGATTTTTGCCATAGGTCCTCCAAAATATAATAAGAATAATATGTTATTTTACACTATTTACGACTGTTTGTCAATATTTACAGTAAGACCATAAGAAGTTCTTCTTCCTCTTTCTTTTTCAGAAGTTCCTGTCTCTCTAGTTCTTCTCTTTCCTGTCTTTCTTTTTCAAGACGCTCCATTTCCAGACGTTCTTTTTCCTGTTGTTCTGCCACCAAACGAAGTTTTTCCTGTCTTTCCCTTTCAAGGCGTTCTCTTTCAAGACGTTGTTCTACAAGGCGTTTTCTTTCCAATGCCTCTTGTTCTTCTGCCTTTTTCTTTTCTTCAGGATTGTAGTCAAGGGCAATGCTTATATGAACTTTATCACCTGAACTTCGGGCACGTCTTAAATAAGTCTCTGCCGCCTTCCTGTATACTTCTGTATCTTTTTTCTCGTTAACAATGTATTTCAGACCGTACTGACAAGCCTCAAGATCAGATTTACATATAAAAAGAAGCATATAACAGGAATGAATGTGAAAACCGTGAACACTTATCTGTTGTTTATACAAAACCTCCGCTTCACTCTGTGACTGGTCGCCAAAAAGATTTCCACGATAAATACATTCTGCCTTTTTCCACGGTTGATAGGAAATATTTAATTTGTCCATTTTTTCAAAAGTCTTGTATGCCTTATCGTACTGACTTAAATTCATACACGCCTCAACGAGATTGTGATATACATAAGGCTCGTTGTTGCCAAATACAATAGCGCTCTCACATCTGCTTACCGCTTCTTTGTTATTACCAAGTTTTATATAATGCCATGCCATATTTCCGAGGCTTGTAGAAAGTGGGCCCTCGTTATTTCTGTTGGATTCAAAATAAGCGTCTATACAAAACTGGTGGTCCTCTTTTGTCATATTACTTATACAACTTCTTGAATATGCCAGTTTAAAGAATTTGTCCGTTCCCCAGTTTGTAAATATTCCTGTTTTATTGTAACTTTCTTTATAGACAGAATCTGCCGCAACATAGTTTTTGTTTTTGTAATGTATATCTGCCGCCATAGAGTATCTTGTTGCCGCACTTGATGGTTGGTTGGCTGCCACAAGAGCCCTTGCATACCACAAAAGTTGCTCTAAAGACAGTTGCTTTCCGTCTCTTTTTATACAGTTTTCATACTCGCGAAGTTCACTTATAATGCTCTGACAGTGAGCGTCTGCATTTTTAGATACTGCAAGTACCTGAGCAATAAGAGCATATAATTCAATGGCATCATACAGTTTTCGTGCATCGTAAAATCTGTCCAATGCCTCCTGAAGCCGATTTTCTTTAAGGGCTTTTTTACCTATATCAAGCAGTCTGTAATACTCGTTTGTATTTCTCTTTTCCTGCTCTTTTTGTTGTCTTTCATATTCCTGCTGACGGATTTGCTGTTCACGGGCTTCTTTTTCACGGCGTTCCCTCTCAATACGGGCATTTTGTTCTGCCTGGATACGTTGTTGATCCATCTGGTGCTGGTACTGGGCGTTTCTTTGCTCCTGCTCACGTTGTCTTTGATTTTGTTGTGCCATACCCTCTGCTATATCGGAAATATACCACTCAAAATCCCAGTCCCATTCATCTGCATACTCCAGATATTCTTTTATAATTTGCCTGGTTACATTAACGCCACGACAGGAACTTTTACCTTTTGCATATCTGCCCTTGTCTTTACCTGTCCATTCTGTTCTCACAGCATAGTCGTTGTTAAACCCGTATCCACGTACAGTTTCAGATACGGTTTTCATATCCCAACCAAGTTCGTCGGCAACTCTTTCCATAGAGTGATTAGCAACAATATACAGATAAATTATTTCAACTTCCTGATTCAGTGTCATAATTTAATCCTCCCGATGTAAGTTTTCTACCCATTTTCCACCGAGATCGATTTTCCCTTTAAAACCGCCTTTATACACTGTATAACCATTTGATTCATCAATAATTGATTCATATTCGCAAGGAACAATATACCTGTGTAATGTATAGTTATAAACGCCTTTTTTACCAAATCTCTCAACCATGCAATAACCGTTTTTAAGTTCTTGCATATTTGTAAATGCAAAAGGAGTTTCATAATCTATAAATTTACTGTCTGTGGAATTATATCTTACAAGTCCGTAGTATCCCTCTTTTTTTGCAATGTAAAGGAATTTATCAATCCTGCTCAGATACTCAATTCCGTCGGTATTTTCCCATTCATAGGCAATCTTGCAGTATTTTGCATTAAATCCGGAAGCAGGGGCTTTTTTAGTTATTTTCCCGCCAAAGTCTTCTCTTTCCAGAATCACAAAACCATTTTCATATTTTGCATAGAACTGTTCACAGTTAGGAAAAACACTGTCTTTTTTATTAAGGTATTTATATATACCTTTGTCATTCACACCAGTCAAAGCCTCAGACAAAATATCACCTGATGTATATGCAACTCCTGCAGTAACATAGTCTTGCTCTATGTATGATATACGAAGGTCGCAATCGGGCATATATGATGAAGGAACATCGCGAAGTAAATAAAGATTTTTACGTTTATCAGTATAATCAAATTTGTCTTCGGGTCCGTGAAGCACTTTATCATTTTCCCAATAATTATCAAGAGATGTATAACTTGCAGGATAAGCAACAGATATTGTAATTTTCGATTCGCCTGTATAGTAATAACCTGCAATCTCCCCGTCACCGTTTATAGTTATGTCGTAATATGTAGGATATACAAAATACGCAAAATGCTCACTTATAAATCCCCATTTGCCGTCCTTTTCGAGTTGGTAACGGTAACCTTCTGTGGCTTTTTCGGTAATCTGCTCATCTTTTTCAATGTTTACTCCCACAACTTTGTCATACTCCAGATGTTCTATATTATACATAACAGAAATCTGCTTGTTTTCAAAACCGTCGCTGCATTCAAAAGTTACCTGCTCTCCTGTTTCTGCATCGCAAAGTATGTAGCCCTCGTCAGTTTTTTCTATCACCAGATTATTTTCGTAATATTCAGGCTCATCATCTTCGTCAATAGTAATATCACCAAAACTATCCCATTCTGTCTGTTCTTCTTCGGCTTCCTCTTCACCGAGTTTTGCATAAAAATCAACAGTTGTATCAATTTCACTGTTCACAGTATCTAAGGATTTAATCGCGTTTAATATAGACATAAGTGCAACAATGGCGCTGACATTTGATTTAAGATAAAATCCGTCTGCACCTTCTATTTCCACAACGCCAATCTTTGCAGCATCAGGACTGTCGCACAGACAGGTTTTGCCGCTTTTTAATACATTGTCAAAAAGTTCTTTGCCGCCAACCTGGTACAGTTTTTCGAAAGTAGAAATATGATTGAATCTCATACTGTTGTTTGCAAAATCAATATCCCCTATAATGTTGTTTTTGTCGCAAAGAATAAAACCTTTTGAAATAATTTCCTTGCATAGTTCCTTGTCTTCAAGCAATGCTCCAAGATAATAAGTTTCCATGTTTTTACTCTCCTTTTTATATTAATTAACCATTCCATAACTCACGTTTTTCGTTTTGCTCATATACCAGATACAAACTGGGCACAGATTTATCGGGGAATTTTTTGTCAAGGTATCTCTGGACACACAGTAAATCCCCTACCACACTTCCCGCTTCTGCTTGAAAATATTTAAATCTTGATGCCTCATACCGTTCTTTCTTATCAAACAATGAGGGCATTTCAAACAGTACAGGTGCGTACATTCCGTCATGAACATTAAACGAATAATATTCATCGCATTTGTTCCAGGCACATTCAAGTGCTTCAGGTGACAGATTGTGCTCGGCATAATCCTTTTGTATCCGAAGTTCACCGTTTGAAAAATAATCCACATAATCGTTAAATTTTCTTTCAGGTACCGCCTCCTCAAAGGGATTCCACCTGAAAAATCCGTCGTAATCATCCCACACAAATTCCACACCGTCAAGTGTAATTGTTACAGTTTCCTGATGTGGAGTGCCCGGCACTTCCAGAGAATATTCTGTAAAATCAGCAGAATCATCGCCCTCGAATTTATTAAATATAAACACCCATTTGTCCTCAAAAATATTGATTTTTACAGGTACATATACGCTGTCATATACAGATACCCCGCTGCCTATAAGTTCTATCATATTATGTTCCCTTACAAGGCCGGGTATTATTTCTTCCTCTTCATCATCTTTCTTTTTCGTGAAAAATTTTTTAAACCACATATTATCACTCCGTTAATCTATTACTATCTCATTTACAACAAGAGGAGTTATCGGCTCGTCGTTTTCATCAACCGCCACAGATGCAATTCTGTCAATCACATCCATTCCTGATGTTACTCTGCCAAATGCCGCGTAATTCCCATCAAGGCTGGGACTGTCCTGTTGGCATATAAAGAACTGTTGTGAACCGCTGTCTTTATCCTCTTTACGCGCAAGAGAAATAGTGCCTCTCTTATGAGGAATCATATTAAAGTAGCCGTTCATAACAAATTCACCCGCTATAGGTTCAGTCTCAAAAAGAATTCCGTCTGTAGTTTTACCACCACCCTGAACTACGAAATCTTTTATCACTCGGTGGAATATGGTATTATCATACACCCCCTGATTAGCACATTGTATAAACCTTAAGCAGGTCTTAGGCGCAATCTGTGGATATAGTTCAAAACCTATTTCTCCACCGTCTGCAAGAATAATTTTACCTGTTACAGTTTCAATTGTTCCGTTAACAAAACCATCATATATATCATACTGTTCATAGAAACATGACTGATAAACCGAGACTTTTTCTGCCAGACCTGCATTGTCTTCAATTTCACCCAAATCATACATTATATCTACAGTTTTTGTTTCATCAATCCACTCTACCTTAGCACCCATAAGTTCCGAAACTGCTCTTACTGGAAGAAGAGTTCTTCCGTCAACTATTACAGGTGGAATCTCCATTGTATATCCCTTATATAAACCGATACCATTCATATAAAATGCAGTAGGCTTTCCCTCCCACATTATAGAAAGAGTATTTTTCCTGTAAATAGTAACACCGTGAGTAGTATCGTCCCAATGAACGTCACAGTTAAGTTTTTCGCTGATAGCACGAATAGGTACCATAACTCTGTCGCCAACATAATTGCCGTTCTCACTGTAAACAGGGTATTTTGCAGGAGGAACATCTGTTATTATTTTTTCGCCGTTTACAACAATGGATATTTCCTCGTCAGCAGTTACATTAAAAACCGATAAAGAAACAATAAGTACAACCATAAGTAAAACCGAAATAATTCTTTTCATGTTAAAATTCCTCCTAATTATATTGTTCCCAAGCTTCATAAAGTTCCATAAGAACGTATTCCTGTTTTTCTATTTCTTCAGTAATTTCTGTTGCTTTTAAATAATCGGTAGCAATTTCAGGAAGCATAAGTTGTTGCTTTAACTCCTCTATTTTCTCCTCAACCTCCGCTATTTGCTGCTCCGTTTTGTTAATCATATTTTCTATTTTTCTTTTTTCCGCTTCTGCTTTTTTCTTTTCTTTATACGAAAGAACTGCTTCCGCTTTTTGTTGACTAACTTGCTTGTTTCTATTATTAATTTGTTCTACAAAATATTTATACCCAAAAGCATATTCTTTTATCTGTTTATCCGATACATTATATATTTTCGTGGATAGTTTATCCATAAAGTATCTGTCGTGAGATACCGCTAAAATCGTGCCGTCATAATCCTGCAAAGCTTTTTCCAAAGCCTCACGGGACTGTATGTCCAGATGATTTGTAGGCTCGTCAAGAATAAGAAAATTGGCACCGCAAAGAAGAAGTTTCAAAAGCGCCACCCTTGCTCTTTCTCCACCGCTTAAGTCAGAAATATATTTAAACACGTCATCACCTTTAAACAAAAACGATGCCAAAGCATTTCTTATTTCTGTATTGGTCATAAAGGGATAGTCGTCGCTTATTTGCTGGAATGCGGTTTTACCAAGATTTAAGCATTCCTGGGTCTGGTCGAAGTATCCGATTTTTACGTTACTGCCAAGTTTGAATTCGCCCTCTAACGGTGTAAGTTCGCTGTTAATAATTTTTAAAAGAGTAGTTTTACCGCAACCGTTATCCCCTGTTATAAAAACCCTGTCCTGCTTTTTAATAAACATATTGCCATCGCTAAAGAGAGTCTTATCGTCAAAGCCCATTTTCAGGTCTTTGCATACCAGAATTTCATTACCGCAACTTTCTGCCCTTTTAAAGGAGAAATGAACAGACTCCTGTGCGGACTGGGGTATTTCCATATCCTCTTTTATTCTGTCTATTGCCTTTTGCTTACTTTCTGCAGTCTTTATATTTTTCTCTCTGTTCCATTGCTTTTGCTGTTTTATTATTCCCTCTAACTTGGCAATTTCCTCTGTTTGCTTTTTGTACTTTCTTTCGGCAGTTTTTTCTCTTTCTTCTTTTTGAACTACGTATTTTGAGTAATTACCGTTATAAGTATTGATTTTTCCGTTATCAATTTCTGCCGTTTTGTTTGTAACTTTATCCAAAAAGTATCTGTCGTGAGAGACAACAACAAAACTGCCCTTGTAGTCTGACAAAAAATCCTCAAGCCAGGAAATGCTTTTTAAATCAAGATGGTTTGTAGGCTCGTCTAAAAGAAGCAGGTCTGCACCGCCAAGTAATATTTTACAAAGCATCACTCTCGTTTTTTGTCCACCGCTTAAATCGGAAAAGTTTTTATTAAAATCTTTCTCCGTAAAGCCAAGGCCCAAAAGAGTGGACTTAATTCTGTTTTTGTAAGTAAAGCCATCCAACTCGTTATATCTTTCACTTAATTCGTGGTGCATTAGTATTGTTTTATCGTCAGCGTGGATTTCCATTTCTTTTGTTACTTCGTTTAACTGTTTTTCTACTTCCACCACATCAGAGAAGGCATCAGTTATAATTTCTATAACGGTTTTATCAGAGTTATAGCCTACATACTGCTCCAAATATTTAATTTTAAGATTGTTGGACTTGTAAATTTCACCGCTGTCGCAAGACAGTTCACCTAAAAGCATCTTAAAAAGAGTGGTCTTACCGGCGCCGTTTACGCCGACAAGACCAATTTTATCTCCGTCATTTACTGCAAAAGATGATGGTGCTATTACCGTCTCTGTGCCGTACATTTTAGAAATGTTTGAGCAATTTATAAGCATCATCTAATGTCCTTTCGTAAAACAGAATTTTAATTTTTCTATAACCAAATCACGCTTAACATTAAAAACAACTTTAATGTTTCCGCCCTCTTTAAAAGTTGTTGCACCGTAACCGTCAACAGTTACAGTACCGCAAACACCGTCAAAAAGTTCGGGGTACAAATACTGTATAACCGCAGTGGCATCGTGAATTAATGCCCCCTGGTCCTGTTTTGCTATTGCCGTTTTGTAATTATAATACATTATTTCTGACATTACGCCCACAACCGAATTATCGGTTTTATCCATTTCAAAACCGCATATATACTCTAATTCCTCCTTGGTAAGATACACCTTATGAGTAACATCAAGAGGTACTATTGTAATGTCAATCCCCGAAAATAAAACAATTTGTGCAGCCATGGGGTCGCAACCGAAATTGAATTCAGCATTGTTTGGTATGTTTGATATTTCAAAACCGCCGCCCATAACAGTTATGCTGTTTATGTTTTCCTTTGCCTCGGGGTGTTCCCTTAAAATATAGGCAATATTTGTAAGGGGACCTAAAGTAATAATATCCGCTTTTCCAAGTTTTATTAAAGTGTCATACAACTGCGAAATATGCCCCGCATTGTCTTTTGCTTCAGGAAGAATCACACCGCCTATTCCGTTTTCTCCGTGAACTTCCTCTGCAGTAAAGCCGCTGCCTGACAAGGGTTTGTCGGCACCCTTTATTATATTTGCATCAAGGGACAGAAAGCCGTTTAAATCAACCACGTTTTTATGGGTGTAACTGCCATTTACGTTTCCGCAAACGCTTACAATTGTGTGAACATTAACATCTAAAGTTTTTGCAACAAACAATGCAACGGCATCGTCTGTTCCGGGGTCAGTATCAATAATTACAGGTAATTTTCTCATAATTTTGATATAGCCTCGTCAATTCTCTTTAAAGTTTCCTCTTTACCAAGAATTTCTGCAAGTTCTATGCCACCGCCGGGAGTAAATGCCTTACCTGACAACGCCACACGAAGGGGATACAACATCTGTCCGTTTTTAATTCCCAACTGTTCAACAAGTGCCATTACGCTGTCATGAATTCCGTCAACTGTCCAGTCCTCCTGGTTTGACAAAAGTTCTTTTAACGAAATTAAAGAAGTTTTTGAATTTTCTTCATTTGTTTTCATTTTTTTATGAACATACAGTTCGTTACTGTACTGGGGAACAGCGTCAAAAAAGTCGATTTGTTCAGGAATGTCTGACAACTTTTCAGTTCTCTTTTGCAACAATTCGCTTATTTTCTTTTTATCAAGTGCAGGGTTTTTAACTGCCTGTTCAATAAAAGGCAATGCCTTTTCATAGAACTGCTCGGGTGTTAATTCTCTTAAATATTCGCCGTTTAACCAGGCAAGTTTTGCTTCGTCAAATATAGCAGGCGACTTACTGATACCTGTTACTGAAAACGCCTCTACCAACTGTTCCAACGTGAATTTTTCCTGTTCACCTTGCGGGCTCCAGCCAAGAAGTGCGATGTAGTTTAGTACCGCTTCTTTCAAATATCCCTTTTTAATAAAGTCCTCGTAAGATGCGTCACCGTCACGTTTTGAAAGTTTGTGTGTGTGGTCTCTCATAACGGGAGAACAGTGAATGTATTGTGGAATTTCCCAGCCAAATGCCTCGTAAAGCAAGTTGTATTTGGGAGTTGATGACAAATACTCGTTACCTCTTATAACGTGCGTAATTGCCATTAAATGGTCGTCAACTACGTTTGCGAAGTTGTAAGTAGGCATACCATCAGATTTTAATAAAACCTGGTCATCTAATGTAATATTTTCAACAGTTATTGTGCCGAAAACTGCATCTTCAAAAGAAGTTGTGCCTGATTGTGGCATATTTTGTCTTATTACGTAAGGTTCGCCTGCATCAATTTTAGCCTGAATTTCTTCTTTTGACAAATTAAGACAATGTCTGTCATACTTGGGCGGAATTTTCTGTACTTCGCAGTCGTGTCTTACCTGTTCAAGTCTTTCCTTGTCACAGAAGCAATAGTAAGCCTTGCCCTGTTCTACCAGTTTTTCCGCATATTCTTTATAAAGACCTTTACGGTCACTCTGAATGTATGGCCCGTAATTTCCGCCAATATCCGGACCTTCGTCCCATAAAAGACCTGTTTCACGAAGAGTGTTATATATTACGTCTGTTGCACCTTCAACATACCTCTCCTGGTCTGTATCTTCAATTCTTAATATAAAATCCCCGCCCATAGACTTTGTAAGCAAATAAGCATATAACGCCGTTCTTAAATTGCCTATGTGCATATAACCTGTAGGGCTGGGTGCAAATCTTGTTCTGACTTTTGTCATTTTACTTCTCTCCTTTAAAAAATACATACATATATATAATATATTTTAATTTTAATCTTGTCAAGTATTGGTTATTGTGATACAATAATATATGTGTATTTTTATCGTAAAGGAGTACAATTATGAGTATAGAATTTTCAAATAGAGTAAAAGATTTGCAGGGTTCTGCAATAAGAGCGTCATTTAAAGCTCTTGCAAAACCTGGTATGATTTCATTTGCAGGGGGTATGCCCTCCCCTGAACTTTATCCCAACAAAGAGATTGCCGAGATTGCAAAAGAAATCTTTTTAAATCAGGGCACAACTGCTTTACAGTACGGTATTACAGAAGGTTATGCCCCACTTATTGCACAAACAAAAGAACGCCTTGCATCACAAAATGTAGGTAATGAAAATGACAACGTAATTATGGTTTCAGGCGGACAGCAAGGTATAGAACTTGTTTCAAAAGCCCTTTTAAACGAGGGTGACGGAGTTGCCTGTGAAATCCCGTCTTTCGTTGGTGCACTTAACTGCTTCCGTTCATACAATGCTAAACTTTACGGCGTTCCCATGGACGAAGACGGTATGAACATTGAAAAACTTGACGAAACATTGGAACAACATAAAAATATCAAGTTTATTTACACTATTCCTACTTTCCAGAATCCCTCAGGACGAACAATGTCTCTTGCAAAAAGAAAGCAAATTTTAGAAGTTGCAAAAAAACACGGCGTGTTTATTTTAGAAGACAACCCCTACGGCGAATTAAGATTCTCAGGAGAGCCCGTTCCGGCAATAAAAACAATGGACAAAGACAACATTGTAATTTACGCAGGTTCATATTCAAAAATTATGGCACCTGGACTTCGTGTAGGTTTCCTTTGTGCCGATGCAGAATTAATTGAAAAATGCGTTGTGTGTAAACAGGTAAGTGACGTTCACACAAACGTTATTTCACAGATGATTATAAGCGAATTTATAAACAAGTACGATTTAGACGCTCACATTAAAAAAAGTTGCGAACATATAGGCAAAAAATGCGACCTTATGAAAAAGTGCATCAAAGAATATTTCCCGGGCAATGTTACTTCAACCACTCCCCAGGGCGGTCTTTTCTTGTGGTGTGATACAAACGACGGCAGTAACAGTGCAGACTTAAATGCAAAAGCAATAGAGAACAACGTTGCCATCGTTCCCGGCTCATGTGCAATGACAGACCCGAATGCCATAACATCTGCTTTCAGATTAAACTACTCTATGGCATCAGACGAGCAGATAGTACAGGGTATAGAAATTTTAGGAAAGGTATTAAAAAGCAATGGATGAGAAAAAAAGAATTTTAAGCGGTATCCAGTCAAGCGGACTTCTTACTTTAGGTAATTACATAGGAGCACTTCGTAACTGGGGCACATTGCAGGACGACTACGACTGCTTTTACTGTGTGGCAGACTTGCATTCAATAACAGTAAGACAGGACCCTGCACAGTTCCGCAAAAGAGCAATGGAAATTTTCACAATTTATCTTGCAAGCGGAATAGACCCTGAAAAGAGTACCTTGTTTTTCCAGAGCCACGTTTCTGCTCACGCAGAACTTAACTGGATTTTAAACTGCTACACATATATGGGCGAACTTCAGAGAATGACACAATTTAAGGATAAATCTGCCAAACACGCAGATAATATAAACAGCGGTCTTTTCACATACCCTGTTCTTATGGCGGCAGATATTCTTCTTTATCAGGCAGACCTTGTTCCCGTTGGGCACGACCAGTTGCAGCATCTTGAAATCACAAGAGATATTGTAAACAGATTTAACAATATTTACGGTGACGTGTTTACTATGCCTGAGCCTTACATCGGCAAAGTAGGTGCAAGAATAATGAGCCTTGCAGAGCCTACTTCAAAAATGAGTAAATCTGACCCCAATCCTAATGGTTATATTGCAATTTTAGACGACAGAGATACAATTATCCGCAAATTCAAAAAAGCGGTAACTGACAGCGACGGAGAAATTGCATACAAAGAGGGCAAAGACGGTATTAACAATCTTCTTTCTATTTACAGTGCAATCACAAATAAAACAATAGACGAGGCCGTACTTGAATTCCAGGGCAAAGGCTATGGCGAATTTAAACTTGCAGTAGCAGAAACTGTTGCAGATACACTTGCACCTTTGCAGGACAGATTTAATAAACTGTCACAAGACAAGGCGTACTTAAAGAGCGTATATGAAAAAGGTGCGGAGAAAGCCGCACATACTGCATATAAAACTTTACGAAAAGTTTATAAGAAAGTCGGTTTCACCGAAAGATAAATGGGGGAAAACCTATGATTTTAGATATTGTATTACGATTAATGTTTGCTGTTGCAGTGTCTTTCGCAGTGTCTTACGCTGCAACACCAATAGTAAAGACGTTGGCATTTAAAATCGGCGCAGTTGACGTTCCGAAAGATGAACGAAGAATGCACAAAAAAGCCATACCCACAATTGGGGGCGTTGCTATATTTTACGGCGCACTTATTTCCATACTTTGTTTTTGTGACATAAACAGTCAGTTGACGGGTGTGCTTTTAGGTGCAGTAATAATTGTGTCCCTTGGTGTTTTAGATGACATTTTAGACTTACCCGCAATTTTGAAATTTTTAATACAAATAGGTGCGGCACTATTAGTAGTTATGCACGGCGTAAAAATAGACCACTTTACCAATCCTTTTTTCTGGCAGGACGCACAGTATATTTCCCTTGGTATGTGGTCAATTCCCATTACCGTTTTCTGGATTGTAGGGGTTACAAATGCTTTTAATTTAATTGACGGACTTGACGGTCTTTCAGTAAGCATTTCCTCTATTTCTGCAATTTCGTTGTTTACAGTAGCTCTTTTAACAGGTGAAACCAACCTTGCTATTTTGTCTGCAGCAATCGCAGGTGCTTGTTTTGGTTTTCTGCCCTTTAACAAACATCCCGCATCTATTTTTATGGGCGACGCAGGTGCAACATTTTTGGGCTTCGTTTTCGGAAGCATAAGCGTAATGGGACTGTTTAAAGGATATGCTGCAATTTCAGTAAGCGTACCTTTCTTAATCCTTGCTTTACCTATTTTTGATACAAGTTTTGCAATTATAAGACGAGTATTAAAAGGTCAGTCACCTATGCACCCTGACAGAGGACATTTACATCACAGACTGATTGATATGGGCTTTAATCAAAGCCAGTCCGTTTCAATTTTATGTATCGCAAGTGCACTTTTGTCTTTAAGTGCAGTTGTAATAATTCTTAGCGGATGGGAAAGAGCAGTTATATTTATTTTCGCAATATTTGTGCTTCTTCTTTGTGGAATTAAAATGCTTTCCATACACAACAGAGAAAGGAACGAGGACAATGAACAAAATTAAAGTAATGTCAGTATTCGGCACAAGACCGGAGGCAATAAAAATGGCTCCCCTTGTTCTGGAACTGGAAAAATATGAACAAATCCAGTCTATCGTTTGTGTAACTGCACAGCACAGACAAATGCTTGACCAGGTACTTGATATTTTTAAAATCAAGCCGGACTACGATTTGGATATTATGAAACAGCGTCAGACTTTAACTACCATTACTACTAGCGCATTGGAAGGACTTGACGATGTAATTAAAGAAGCAAAACCCGATATAATTTTAGTTCACGGAGATACTACCACCTCTTTCGTAGGTGCTCTGGCAGGATTTTACAACCAGGTCCCTGTAGGTCACGTGGAAGCGGGGTTAAGAACTTTTGACAAATACTCTCCGTTCCCCGAGGAAATGAACAGAAACTTAACGGGAAGAATTGCAGAACTGCACTTCTCACCTACCAAGTCAAACAGACAAAATCTGCTTAACGAAAATATAAAAGACGAAGACATCTTCATTACAGGTAACACCGTAATTGATGCTATGGCAACAACGGTAAGTGAAAATCACCAGTTTTGTGACAGTTTAAAAGATGTAGATTTCAAAAATTCAAGGGTAATTTTAGTAACTGCTCACAGACGTGAAAACTTAGGTCAGCCGTTACATAATATTTGCAACGCCATAAGAAGAATCGTTGATACATTTGATGACGTGTCAGTTGTGTATCCCGTTCACTTAAACCCTGCAGTACGTGAAGTTGCAAATAAAATTTTAGGGGGACACGAAAGAATTAAACTTATAGACCCCGTTGACGTTAACGACCTGCATAACGCTATGGACAGAAGTTATATGATTATGACAGACTCAGGCGGTTTGCAGGAAGAGGCTCCGTCACTTGGCAAACCCGTACTTGTTTTAAGAAACGAAACAGAACGTCCCGAAGCAATAGAAGCAGGTACTGTAAAACTTGCAGGAATTGACGAAGATACCATTTATAATATGGCTTGTACTTTACTTACAGATAAAGATGAATACAACAAGATGGCTAATGCCGTTAACCCATACGGTGACGGTAAGGCATCAAAAAGAATTGCCGAAGCAATTTTGTACCGCTTCGGAAAAGGCGAAAGACCAAAAGACTTATAATAAAAGGGATGTAAAAAAAGTCCAGACCGCAAAAAGGTCGGACTAAAGATAAATTGCTTAGGATAATTAATTGAAAACTTTATGTTTTTTCATGTATATGTTGAAAAAGGTCTTTTGACCTTTTTCTTTTTTTATACCTTTTTGCTATAAGCAAATTTCACCACTCGCTAAGTCGCAAGACTCGCTTTGGTTTAAGTTTTTATCAAACTTAAACTTATCGCTCGGTTGCTCCTTTCCCCCAAAAGTCTTGCGACTTTCGGGTACCCCACAAAGCCAACTGGCTTTTTGGGGAGAAGGAAAAGCAAGACCATAAGCGGATATTTTACTGAATAAGTAAAATGAAGCGGTGTGGGATTTGCTTTGACGCAGTACGCCTTCGGGTATCCCCTACGGGTTCAGTTTGCTCATTCTGCCTCTTTTTTTTCCTATCCCTAAATAAAAAAGACCTGTATCTTATGCCGAGTGTCCTAAAGGACGGTTAGAGATTGAACAATTTGTTCAATCTCTTTTTTATATTTTGTATTGACTTTCCTTGTTAAAAATGATATCATTATATCAAGATATAATGATATCATTTAGGAGGAGTTGTTTTGATTAAAGAAAATAAAGCAAATAGAACTCGACAAGTCCAATTCCGAATGGACCCGAAAATATTTAACAAACTAAAGTCAACCATTGTGTATGACGAAGAGATACGCAGCATGGCAGACTTATTTAACGAAGCAGCAAAGAAATATTTAAAAGAAAAGGGTGTGAAAATAAATGGCTAAAAAAGAAGTGAAAACTGACTTGTGGGTATGGGAACTTTTGAAACAAGCTGACATCAAACTTGAGGCACAAGGAAGTACCATACTTGAAATAGACAACGCACTAAAGACGGCTTCAAAAAAAAGAACGGGAAAAGTCGGCTTTCCCGAATATGTGGGAGTTGTCAAAGATTATCTTTTAGTTATAGAAGATAAAGCGGACTTGTCAAAGCATATCAAACTTGATGACGGCGGTGTTATCAGTCAAGAAGTACAAGCCGTAACCGACTACGCTGTTAATGGTGCTGTCTTTTACGGAAAACACCTTGCAGAGCATACAAGTTATAAAAAGATAATTGTTTTCGGTGTATCGGGCGACGAGAAAAAACACAAAATTTCCCCCGTCTATATTGACGAAACAGACTTTTACAGAGAACTGCCCGAAGTCGAAAGTTTTATATCGTTTAACGCTGACAATATAGACGAATATTTTGTCCGTGAGGTATTGCAAGAGGACACCGACGCCGAAAAGGAAACAGCGGAAATCTTAAAGGATGCAGCCACTTTACACGAAGATTTGAGGAATTACGGCAGTCTTAAAGATACCGACAAACCCCTTATTGTTTCGGGTATACTGCTTGCACTCAGAGAAATAGAATTCAAAAACTTTTCCGTTGACGAGCTGACAGGAGACACTATTAAGACCGACGGCGAGAAGATTTACAGAGCAATAGCAGACAACTTACAAAGGGCTAATGTAGCACCGGAAGTCAAAAAGCAAAAGCTCTTGTCACAGTTTGCACTAATTAAAGACACGGCAAAACTTAACGCCGTAGAGCCGAAGCTCCAAAAGACACCCTTGAAACATTTTACAGAGTTCTTATATGACAAGATTTATCGCTCTATCCGTTACAGCCAAAGTGCAGAAGATTATCTCGGCAGATTTTATGGCGAGTTTATGAGCTACTCAGGGGGCGACGGACAGACACTTGGTATCGTATTGACACCAAAGCATATAACGGAGCTTTTCTGTGATTTGGTTGACATCAAACCGACGGACACAGTTTTCGATCCGTGCTGTGGCACGGCAGGTTTTTTGATTGCGGCTATGCATAAAATGTTAAAGCAAGCAACAACCGACAACGAAAAGCGGAGCATAAAACAAAAGCAACTGCACGGCGTTGAACTTCAACCCTATATGTTCACGATTGCAACAACTAATATGATTTTGAGGGGCGACGGCAAGAGCAACCTTATAGACACAGACTTTTTGAAGTTAAACTCCAATCAGTTGCAGTTAAAGGGTGCGACAGTTGGCTTTATGAATCCGCCGTACTCACAAGGCAGTAAAGCAAACCCCGATTTGTACGAGATAGCTTTCACGGAGCATTTACTAAACAGCTTGACAGTCGGTGCGAGGTGTGCTGTCATTGTTCCGCAGTCTGCTGTGACCGGAAAAAGCAAGGACGAGCAAGCCGTCAAAGAGAGCATTTTGAAACATCATACTCTTGAGGGCGTTATCTCATTGAGCAAAGACACCTTTTACGGCGTGGGTACTGTTCCGTGTATCGCAGTCTTTACGGCAGGCATACCGCACGAAACGGACAAGATTTGTAAATTTATCAATTTTGAAAATGACGGCTACAAGGTAGCTCCGCATATAGGACTAATCGAAACCGAAGCCGCAAAAGACCGCAAAGCACATCTTTTGAGTGTATGGCGTGAAGAAATGGAAGCCGAGAGCAAGTTCTGTGTATATACCACAGTAGAAGCCGCTGACGAGTGGCTACATAGTTTTTACTATTTTAATGACGAGATACCTAACGAAACGGACTTTGAAAAATCAATCGGCGACTTTTTGACATTTGAGTTTTCTATGGTAATGCAAGGACGAGAATATCTGTTTAAGGAGGACGGCGACAATGCTAAATCTTAACGACAGAGAATGGAAAGCGTTCTTTATATGCGATATATTTTTATTAGAAAGTACATCAAGCGGAATTGACGGAAATAAACTGTCGAACGAACAAGGCAATATCCCATACTTAACAC
>JAGCLT010000109.1 GCA_017646825.1 Clostridia bacterium
AATGTTAGCACCAATTGATGTTGCGCTTCGTGTGATTTGATTAACAAGAACTCCTCTGCCTTTTTTGGTGTCAATGGTGTCACAAACAGATATGACTTTAAGCGCTAATTGTGTGGCTCTTGTTCTTAGTTCTGAATCTTTCATCATTTTTCTCCTTTTTGTGAAGTTTTTGCATACGCAAAAGTGAAGTTGTTGTCACAGTGAAGTTTTGTGCTACGCACAAAGTGAAGTTAAGTTTGCCACTTCGCCGACAGGCGAAACTTCACTACGAAGTAACTTCACTATCGCAGATAACTTCACTTGCCGCAAGGCAAACTTAGTTTTCACGTTGCAGTTTCACAACGCATTCAACGTGAAACGTCCTCGGAAACATATCGAACGGTTGAACTTTATCTATACAATAGCCATAGTCTTTAAGTGTTTTTAAATCACGGGCAAGTGTTGCGGGGTTGCAGGAAATATAAACCACTGTTTTGGGTGCAATTTCTTTAACGGTTTGTAATAATTTATCGTCGCACCCTTTTCTGGGCGGGTCTAACATTACTACATCTGCTTTTCCTATTTCTTTTATTAAATCTTCTGCTTTACCGCACAAAAATTCCGCATTGGTAATTCCGTTTGCCAAAGCGTTTTTATTGGCGTTTTCCACAGCTTTTTCCACAATTTCAACGCCGATAACTTTTTTTGCATATTTTGATGCAAAAAGACCGATAGTACCTATTCCGCAATACAAATCAAATACCGTTTCTTCCCCTGTAAGACCTGCTAAGGATACTGCATATTTATATAGTTGCTCCGTCTGTTTTGAATTAATCTGGTAAAAGGAATTGGGGGAAACTTTAAATTCAATATCCCCTATGGTGTCGTTTAATGTCTGGTCGCCGTAAAGGGGGATAAACTGTTCACCCAACTGCACGTTTGTACGTCTGTTGTTAATGTTAAGCATAACTGACACTGCACCAAGAGAAACCAGTTCTTGTGTAAGTTGGGGAAGATTTGGTAAGTTTTTGTCTGTAACCGTTATGCAAACCATTGTACCGCCCGATAACTGACGGATAAAAATATTTCGTATTTTTCCCGTGTGTGTTTCTTCATCGTAAGGAGGAACATTGTTAGTTTTCATATATTCTCTTATAATGCCGGTAATTTCACTGCATATTTCTTTTTGTATAAGGCAGGAATTACTATCTACAAGGTTGTGGCTTCTTTGTGAGTAAAAACCAATTCCGTCTTTTGTAACTGCAAACTGCCCTTTGTTTCTGTAGTGCTCCGTTTCGGGTGATGGAATACAGGGTAAAACCTCAGTGTCAATACCCCCTATTCGTTTTAAGCAGTCAGAAACGTGATTTGTTTTAAACTGCAGTTCGTATTGGTAGTCGGCGTGTTGCATACTGCACCCTCCGCATTTGTAAAAAACAGGGCATTCTGGTTCTGTACGGTTGGGGCTTGGTTTTATTACTTCTATTAATTTTCCGTAGGCGTAATTTTTAAGTACTTTTACTATATGGACTTTTACTGTTTCCCCAAGTAGTGCATAAGGAATAAACACTGCCATATTTTCTATTCTGGCAACGCCCTCTCCCTGGGAGCCTGTCCCTGTTATTTCTGTTATAAACTGCTGATTTTTCTCCACCGTTATTTCTCCTTATTTAACGGGCACACATCTGCACAGATGTCGCAACCTAAAGTATAGGGATTACCCTTTAAAATTTCTTTTTGTTCTTCTGTCAGTTTTTCCTCTTTTTGGGTAAGGTATGAGGCACATTTTTCTGCCTCAAGGCAAAAACCGTCCCCTAAAGCACCGCCGGGACAGGCTTTTATGCACCTGTCGCACTGTTGACATTTTCTTTTAAGGGGTGTATCGGGTTGTAGTTCTAAATCTGTAAGTATAAGACCGATGTTAAAGTAACTGCCAAGACCCTCGGAGTACAAAAGATTGTTTTTGCCGAAATATCCGAGTCCTGCAAGGTAAGCAATGTGCTTTTCGGGAAGTGAGCCGGAATCAACTAATATTTTGTGTTTGCCCTGTAAATTTTCGCAGATGCTTTTTAATTTTTCTTTAATGTAGGGGTGGTAGTCGCCCCCTCTTGCATATCTTGCGACGGTTTTGTCATCTCCCTCACGGTATTTAAAAAGGCAAACAATTACTGATTTTGCATCTTTTAAATACAGATACGGGTTTATCCGCTTTGCAAAATCGGGTTTTACAAAGGGCGTAGGAGAGCGTTTTTCCAGTATGGGCAAAAGTTCCTCATATATGCGAGCAGGTGCGATACCGCATTTGTCCGCACCTGCATTTTTTGCTAAACAAAGAATTTGTTGTTTTGTCATAGGTCAAGTAAATCCCCGTTTCTCATATCAATATAGTAAACTGTGCCGTTACCTGTTATTTTCCATACAGGGGTGGCAGTTTTTGTTTGTATTTCATTGTCTCTGTTTCCTGCTATATACCCCTGTTCTAACGATTCAATTTTAAACGTGCCTTTAAATTTCATTTCCGATGCAAAGGCTATAAGAGCTTCAGGACAGGTGATAACAGAGGAATATCCGCTGTTTTCAAAACTGTCCGCAACCCAGTTAGACATAGTAATTGTAACTGTATCATCAGTTAATGTTGCAGTAATTGTGCAGTCGTACAAAAACATATTTTCATAAACTGCGGTGTATAAAAGTGTGTTTTCGTCTGCGGTCAGTCTGTATTTGTATCCGTAAAGAGCCCCTGTCTTTTTGATTTTATTTTTTACATCTTTTATTGTGTCTGTGCCAAGGGGTGCTTTATATACGAGAGTTTTGCCGTCAAAGGTTGTGGCTTTGGGGTTAAAATAGTCAAAGCCGTTGTTTTTTGCGTTTTCCCACAAAACAAGGGAAAGGTCACGGCAGTTAATATGTCTGTTTGTAATATTAAAAGCAGGAAGTTCAGGTGATTTTCTTGAAATCAGTTCTTTGTCTATTTCAAGATTGTTGTTTTTAAGAGCCAAAACCGTATTGTTTATGGTTTCTTCCGAAAGAGTAACTGTAGACACATTGTTGCTAATATAAACTCTTAACAAAAACAGATTTACCAGTACAAAGACGCATATTAAAATTGATTTAACTCTGCTCCATTCCATAGGCTTCTCCTTTTTACTCGGGAACTGCTACTGTGCCGTTATACTTAATACACCATTTTGTTTTGTAAGTTCCCTGATTTTCAACGTAATAGCATTTTAAAATATCTTCAACTGTTATTGCTTCGCTCTCTTTGTAAGTTTCACAAAAACTGTCTATTGTGACAAGTATCGGTTTTGGTGCCGTCTGCTCATGTGAAACCAAAAGACCTTGCAATATCATTTTAAACGACTTTATATATCCGTTTTCAAACTGTGCAGTTAAAGTGTAGTTTTCAGTGCCACCCTTTTTGTTGTAGATAACGGGAAGACTGTTAAAATATCTTGTAAAGTTTGCGGTGTATGAAAAAACGGGTGTGTCGTTAAGAGGTGTACGGAGTTTTAATATTACCGTGTCCTCAAGGTCTGCTGCCGAAATTACTGTTTTTGCAATTTCCAATACCTCGTTGACAATTTGTGATGGCTGTGCCTTTGTGTCCGCCACTTTTATTCCCTTGTCTGTAGCAATAGCGTTATATTCCACAGTTCCGTCGGGGGAAACTCTTACTGTTGCACCGTTTTCAACATAAGTTACTACTCCGTCCTGGCTTACGGTTTTTCTTATCTGGCTTGGTTTGTAGCCAAATGCACCTAAAATTTCGTCTGCCCGTTTTGACAGGTTTTCCGTATCGGCAAACACGTCTTTAACTACCAGGTCAGATACAGAAGTATTGTCCATAGAAAGTAAAACATCGGGGTTAAAGGTTACTAAGTGCTGTCCCCAGTCGTCCTGCTGCGAATCTTTGTCAAGGCGAAGTTCGAAAGCAAAGGAGTGGTCGTTTTTCTGTCCTTCTGTATGTTGTTTTATAAATTCAGTCAACTGTTCGCTGTGTCCGTGCAGGGTGTAACGCACTCCGTAATCGTCATCTGTGTTTTTAAAACAAACATAAGTGCAGTTAAGCATAAGTTCGGGGTATATTATAATACTGTCGGCATTTGAAACTTTGCTTAAGTCAGAAAGGGGCTGGCCAAAAATGTCTCCCACGTTTTTGCCGTCAGTTTCAAAACCAAGATTAATGTATATTGATTTTGCACGGAGCATTGACTGCCACTGGGATACTGTTATTTCATCTGATGATACGCTTCCTCCCGATGCAATTTCCTCGATACAGGGCACAACAAGAGAAAGGGCGGAAGTAAATGTGTCTGTTCCGTCATAACTTACAATACGCGCCCCTCCGCCGTTTATTACCACTTTATTCGGGGAAAGGGTGGCGTCTGAAATCTCTCCGTCTCCATTAACGTTTTTAAACATTGACACAATACCGTCAAAGAAAGGAAACTGAGCAGTAAATTCAAAAAAGTCATAACCCTCGGGCCACAGTTTTTCGTCAAGCCATATCTGGGCGGTTAACTGGATACAGTTTACTATAAGAAGCGTAAGTATTATGTTTTTAATGGTTTCTTTTTTCATAATGATATCCTTTATATAAAAAATGGAACACCGGCAATAGCGGTGTTCCGGTATTTACTTTAATAATTACTTAAGTGTGTCAAGGCTTATTCTTATGTCGTTTATCTTGTTTGTCAAATCAGTTCCAAGATATGAGATTTGCAAATAAACTGACTGTGATACGCCGCCGTCTTCTGCATAGCAGATTAAAGCATTTGTGCCTTTGGTAAGATTAATCTTTTTAAAGAACATTCCGCTTGCGCCGATTGTCCATGAATAATCTGTCTTAACATAAGTTCCGTTTTCCAGTTTGTAAATGTAAACATTAACACCCTGTTTACCGTAACCTGAAATAATGTATGATTTATCAAATGTGGCTGCCTTGTCTGTGGGCGGGTTCTGGATTACAATAAAGTTACCGTTACCACCTGTCTGTCCCGGTGCAATAGTTGCCGGAGCAGCATACGCAGAAAAGGAAATTACAAGCAATGCTGTAATTAATGCTGAAAGAATTCTTAACTTTTTCATAGCAATCACATCCTTTTAGATTATATAATATCTATGGTATTATAATTATAGTACACATTTTCACATAATGCAATAGTTTTTTAAAAATTTACATTGATTTTTATTAAAAACTGATATATAATTACTGTGTTGTATTTTGTTTATATACGGAGGACAAAAAAATGGAAAGAAAATTTTTTACATCAGAATCAGTAACAGAGGGGCATCCGGATAAAATTTGCGACGCAATTTCCGATGCAGTCCTTGATGAGATTTATAAAACAGATCCCAACGCCCGTGTTGCATGTGAAGTGGCGTGTACTACAGGTCTTGTGCTTGTAATGGGTGAAATTTCAACAGAATGTTATGTTGATATTCAGAAAGTTGCAAGGGAAACTATCCGCGAAATCGGTTACGACAGAGCAAAATACGGTTTTGACTGCGATACCTGTGCAGTTATTTCCGCAATAGACGAGCAGTCAGCCGACATCGCCCTTGGCGTTGACAAATCAAAAGAAGCAAAAGAGGGAAAAGGAGACGGTCTTGACATCGGTGCAGGCGACCAGGGTATGATGTTTGGTTTTGCTTGTAACGAAACTGAAGAACTTATGCCTATGCCTATCTCTTTGGCACACAAACTTGCAAAACGCTTAACAGATATAAGAAAACAGGGAGTGGTAAACTATCTTCGTCCTGACGGCAAAACACAGGTAACTGTAGAGTATGTTGATGACAAGCCTGTACGTGTAGATACAATAGTTATTTCTACTCAGCACAGTGAAGACGTAAGCCAGGAGCAAATTGCAAAAGATTTGAAAAAATTTGTAGTAGATGAGATAATTCCTGCACATCTTATGGATAATGACACAAAAATTTATATAAACCCCACGGGCAAGTTCGTAATTGGCGGACCTCACGGGGACAGCGGTCTTACAGGCAGAAAAATCATTGTTGATACTTACGGCGGATATGCACGTCACGGCGGCGGTGCATTCTCAGGAAAAGACCCCACGAAAGTTGACAGAAGCGCATCTTACGCTGCCCGTTATGTTGCAAAGAACGTAGTTGCCGCAGGTCTTGCAGACAAGTGTGAAATACAGATTGCTTATGCAATAGGCGTTGCAAAACCATTAAGCGTAAGAATTGATACTTTCGGCACAGAAAAAATTCCTGTTGCAGAAATAGAAGAAAGAGTAAACAAGGTGTTTGACCTTCGCCCCGCATCAATTATTAAAATGCTTGATTTAAGACGTCCTATTTATAAACAAACGTCATCTTACGGACATTTCGGCAGAACAGATGTTGATTTACCCTGGGAAAGAACAGACAAGGTTCAAGAATTAAAATAAGAGAGGAAGACCATTTAAAATGGAACATACACAGCAGCATATAACAGAAACTCTGGAAAAAAACTATATGCCTTATGCTATGAGCGTTATAATTTCAAGAGCAATCCCTGAAATTGACGGATTGAAACCCTCACACAGAAAACTCTTATACACTATGTATAAAATGGGACTGTTAAACGGAGGACGTACAAAGTCTGCCAATGTTGTGGGACAAACTATGAAACTTAACCCTCACGGCGATGCTGCTATATATGAAACAATGGTTCGTCTTACAGAGGGTAACAGTGCCCTTTTGCATCCGTATGTTGACAGTAAAGGTAACTTTGGTAAACAGTATTCAAGGGATATGGCGTACGCTGCTGCCCGTTATACCGAGGTTAAACTTGCGTCCATCTGTAAGGAAATATTTGAAGATATAGACAAAGACACCGTTGATTTTGTTGATAACTATGACGGTACTATGCAGGAGCCCGTACTTTTGCCTGTAAAATACCCTGCGGTATTAACAAACTCAAATCAGGGTATTGCAGTAGGTATGGCTTCCAATATATGCAGTTTTAATTTAAAGGAAGTTTGCCTTGCAACTGTTCATTACCTTAAAAACCCAAAATGCGATATTGCAAAATATCTTTTAGCGCCTGATTTCTCAACAGGCGGTGAAATCCTGTATGATGAACAGGAAATGCGCCAGATTTATGAAACAGGTAAGGGAAGCATAAAGGTAAGGGCAAAATACAATTACGACAAAAAGAATAACTGTATTGAAATTACAGAAATCCCCTACACTACAACAATAGAAGCCATAATTGATAAAATTATCGAACTTATAAAGGCAAATAAATTAAAAGAAGTGTCCGACGTTCGTGATGAAACAGATTTAAGCGGTCTTAAAATCACTATCGATTTAAAAAGAGGCACAGACCCTGAAAAGGTAATGGCTAAACTTTATAAAACTACTTCTTTAATGGACTCTTTCGGTTGCAACTTTAATATATTGATTAACAGTTCACCTATGGTATTGGGAGTAAAGGCAATCTTAGAAGAGTGGAGTAAATTCCGTATAGAATGCATAAAGCGTAAAACCGCTTTTGATATTAATAAAAAATCGGAAAGACTGCACCTTTTGGAAGGTCTTGAAAAGATACTTTTAGATATTGACAAAGCCATAAAAATTATAAGGGAAACAGAGTTTGAGGCAGACGTTTTGCCTAACTTGATGGACGGCTTTAATATTGACAAAGTTCAGGCGGAATTTATTGCGGAAATTAAGTTAAGAAACTTAAACCGTGAATATATTTTAAAGAGGACTCAGGATATAGACCAGCTTATTGACGAAATTGCAATGCTAAAAGCAATTTATAATTCCGAAGAAAAGGTAAAAGAAATAATTATTGAGGAATTAAAAGAAATAAGCAAAAAATACGGAAAAGAAAGAAAATCACAACTTGTAACTGCAGACGAAGTGGTTGAATATCAGCCGAAAGAAGAAATAGAAGAGTATGCCGTAACTGTGTTTGCCACAAAAGAGGGATACTTAAAGAAAATCACCCCTGCATCTTTAAGAGCATCAAATGTTCATAAATTAAAAGAGGGTGACGAAATTAATCTTGAGGTTGAAACTACAAACCTTGCAGAAATAATTGCCTTTACCAATATGAAAAACGCTTATAAAATAAAGGCGCACGAAATAGCAGACACAAAGGCAAGTTCTTTAGGCGAATATCTGCCCTCACTTCTTAAAATGGAGGAGGGAGAACTGGTGGTAGGTGTTGCCGTTACTACAGACTTTAAAGAACAGATTCTTTTCTGCTACGAAAACGGCAAAATGACAAAAGTTCCTCTTTCAAAATATGAAACCAAGCAAAACAGAAAAAAACTTACAAATGCACTTTCTGATGTTGCTCCCGTAGTTGCGGTAATTACTTTAAAAGAAGAAACAGACCTTGTTGCAATGTCCTCTATAGGTAAGGTTATTACATTTAATACAAACCTTGTATCACTAAAATCCACAAGGGATTCACAGGGAATAACTGTTATGACACTTAAAAAAGGAGCAACACTAACTCGCGTTACAACTGCAGAGCAGTTTGGTGTTGAAGACGCGAAATATTACAGAATAAGAAAGATACCTTCTGTCGGCTGTTTTGTGAAAGAAGAACAGACAACATTATTTTAATTTAAAAAGACTTGCAGAATTTCTGCAAGTCTTTTTCTTATAATTTGGGAGATGAAAAACCTAAATATAATTTTATTCGTTAATGATTACAATTTCTGTTACAACGCCCTTCCACACGCGGATAAATACTTTCTGCGGGTCTGCTTCGTCGTATTTTGTCAGGTAACTTGCGTCAACTACTGAAACCTTGTTGTTGGCAGGTTTTTCGTGGTCGTACATATAAACTGTAGCATTTTTGATGCTGAAGTTTGTTTCTGACAAGTTGTTTGCGGTAACATTGATTGAAGTTGAGAATTTCTTTGTAATTCTACCGATTACAGTTTCCATTTCTGTTCCTTCGTATGCTTTGTAGATATTAACTTCGTTGTTTGCTTTGTCGTCGCTGTCAAACAGTACTGTTACTTTGTCGATTTCTCCTTTTGAGTTTGTGCTGAACTGGATAACGTCACCAGTTTCTAATACTGCACTTTCGCCTTTTATAAGAGTTGAAGTGTCTTTTGTAAGGAACTCAACTTTTTTGCCGTCCTGTAGTGCGTAAAGTTTGTGAACTGCGTTGCCCTCTTCGTTTTGTGTTGTAGTAATTTTTTCAACTACTGCCAAGGACGCTTCGCTGTTAATCTGACTTGCACTGTTTTTAACAATAACAACTGTTGCTGTTAAGTCTTCTGTTAAGTCAAATATATCTACGTTGTAAGTTGTTTTATCCACAAACATATCTGGCTTTCTTACTGTGAAGTTTGCAGGATCTGTTTCACCTGCAGGGATGTCAAAGATGATTGTGTCTTCTGACAAGTTGAATTTGTCAAGTCTGTTTGTTGAGGCTTTGTAAACAACGCCGTTGTCAACATCTTCTTCTGAATCGTAAGATGTGAAGTCTAATGAAAATACGTTTTTAAGAGCAGTACCGGGGTTTTCGTTTACTTTCGCTGTGTTAACGTAAGAAACTTTGCCCTCTTTGTTTACTTCGTAAGTGATAAGTCCCGCACCTTCACCGATTGCTTCTTTTGCCGCTTCGGCAGATAAGTTAGAAACGTTGTTTACTTTTATTTTTGAGGCAGCGTCTAAAATTACTACTTCGCCTTTTGAAGTAAACAGTTTTAATTGTAATACGTTGTCAAGAGTGCTCTTGATTTCTGTTTTTACAAGGTAAGCGTAGTTGCTTCCTGCTTTTGTCTGTGTGTCAACTGCAGCAATTTTACCCTCAATGTCAAGGTAGAATGTGCCTTCGTCATTTAATTTAAGTTCGGGCTGACTTGCATCAACGTAGTTTTGAGCAATTTCGTATTGCTTATCGCCGATGGTGTATTTTCCGCCCTCGATTTCTGTGATTTTTCCTGTTACTGTTTCGTCTGAAACGTAAACTGTGAATTTTGTTGAGTCAGCAGCAGTTGCTTTGTCCATTGCTACTGATAAAATGTCCCACTCTTTAATTTCTGAAATATCAATTTCTTTACCATCTTTTATGATTTTGAAACTGATGTTTTTGTCTTCAGGGTCTAAAGTAAGTGATAACAAGTTAAATTTGTCACTGATTTTGTGGCTTACTGTTGATACTTCGTCAACAACCATATTTTTGTATTCTGTTACAAAAACGTAGCCGTATTCTGCGTCTTTTGTTGTGTTAACCAAATTAATGTGTCCTGATTTTAAGTTTGCAATATCTGCAACTGTCATTTCTGATAAAATGCCGTTGTAGAATATCTTTGCACCCTCTGTAAGTGTGATTTCTGTAGGCTTTCTGTCTGTTTCTTTTGCCCAGTAAGAAATTACGCTGCCTTCGATTTTTTCAATGTCTTTAATCTGGATTGTTATTTCTTTTGTTTTTGATTTGTCAACTGTGATTAATATAACGTTTTTGTCACCTGATTTGTCTTCTTTAACATAGGCAATTACGTTTTTGGCAAGTAACCCCTCAGCATCTTCTGCACTGTAAACAGTTGTTTCTTCGCCTGTTTTAATTGCAATTTCGTCCTCTTTTAATAAAGAAGAGCCTGTTAGTGATGAGTGAGAGTCTGAAACTACCTGACCGTAAATTTGTTCTACGTTTAATTTGTCTTCTAAAAGTGTTTTGTCAACAACTTCGTACTGTTCGTTTGCACCAAAACCTGTTTTTTCCATTAATTCAAGTGTTAATGAATTAAATGCAAGCAATGCTGCAATTCCTCTTGTTGCTGTGTTGTCTTTTGATGCAGTAACACCGTTTTGTAACATGCCTATATCACCTGCAGTTACAAGGTAACCTGAGGGGAAGCCCCCTTTGTCCTCTGCCATGGGTTTGTATCCTAACGCTCTTACAAAAATAGTAACCGCTTCTGCAAATGTGATTGTATCGTTGGGACGGAAGTTTCCTCTGTCGTCACCGATAACTATACCCTGTGATGTTGCAACATTGATATATCCTGTTGCCCAGTGGTCAGCGGGTACGTCAGGGAACTTTGTTCTCCCTGCTGAACTTTCAGCCGCATCTTTTAATCCCATTAGAAGTACGGCGATTTTTGCAACCTCTGAACGGATAATGCCGTCTTCCAGTCTGAAATCCCCTGTATCTTTGTCACCTACCATAATTTCCAATGCCTGTAATAGTTCAACCGATTCTTCATACTTTGTGCCGATTACATCATTTGGTAGCGTAGATGCCATTGTTCCGGGCATTATGCCCAGCACCATAACGAAAACTATAAATAAAGATATTGTTTTCTTTAATTTGCTCATTTTGTTTCCTCCTGTGTAATTTTATTCGTGGTGAACATAACCAAAACAAAACCGAGATTATGTCAACCACAAATATATAATACAGCAAATATTCACTATATGCAATGCTAAATATTTTCCAATTGCAAAAATTCTTGTTGAAAAATAAATAAAGTTATGATATAATGATTTCATCAAAGATGAAATAGTCGATATGAATTCTAACGAATTCTCGATATGTCTTTTAGGACTCGATATGTGCTTCGCACTCGATATGTCGCTGACGCGACGATAATTCATATCATATCGAGTTTTGAGCAAAGCGAAAAACATATCGATTTTACGAAAGTAAAAATATCGAGCAAACTTTAGTTTGCATATCGAAAAAACGTTGGCATCAGTGTCGGTCATTAATTTATATTTTATAAGTCATACAAACAGGAGGGGTTGTTATGAAAATCAAATCTTTGTTGTCAGGAGTTCTTGCGGTAGTAATGCTATTAACGTTTACTGTAGCAGGTGCGGCAGTTTTCCCTGATATTGAGGAAAGACACTCATGGGCTGAGGAAGCCATAGACGATATGGTTGCACGCTCAATTCTAAAGGGCTTTCCCGACGGAAACTTTAAACCCGATAATGGTATTACAAAACTTGACTCATTAATAATCGCAGCAAGAATTGCAGGCGTTGATTTGCCTGAGAATAAAGACTTTGCTGAAGCGGCAAACAAACAGTACCAAAAAGCATTAGAATTGTATGACATTAATTATAAAAACGAAGTAGCATATCTTTTGTATAAAGGAATTTTATCAGAAAATGAACTTTCAGGCTACATAGGTGACGGTGTTAAGGCAAATGCACTAAAACGCCACGAAGCAGCAATTCTTTTAACAAAACTTATGGGCGGTACAGAAGAAGCAACAGCAGTAGCTGGCTACTCTGTTGACTACGTTGACTTAAACGATATTCCTAAGGCATCTCTTCCTTATGTAAATTACGTTAACGAAAAAGGCGTAATGAAAGGTATGGAAGATAATAAATTTATGCCTTACTATGAAGTTACAAGAGCAATGATGGCTACAATGATGTACAGAGCAGAAAAAACACTTGATTATGAAGTGTTTGATATGTATGTTACATCTGTAAGCCCAAGTGCTAAAACGGTAAAAGGCGAAGACGACACAATTGCAGTAACTGATAAAACAAGAATTTTACTTGACGGTAAAGTTGCTGACTTAAACGACTTGGTGCCCGGTATTACTCTTAAGGTTACAGTTAAAGGTGACGACGTGATTTACCTTGAAGGCCTTGCATCAACAGTTCAGTATTCTACAACAGGTACTGTAAATGGTATCAGTTCTTCATCAGGAAAGAAAGTCTTAACATTGTCACCTGCAGGAACAACAGACGGAACACTTGAAAACTATCCTCTTTCAGACTCCTGCACATTTAAAATAAACGGTGAAAAAGTTTCATACACAGATATAAAAACAGGAATGTATGCAAAACTTGAGGTAAAAGCAGGTCAGGTTACATCAGTTCTGGTAGAAACAAAACAGACAACATATTACGGTACACTTCTAAGCACAGAACTTGACGGTAAAGCGGCAATCAAAGTTGAATTAAAAGAAGGCGATGTCGAAACCTTCGCAATCGGTACAGATACAAAAATTTTAAGAAACGGCGAAACAGCTGACATCCGTTCACTTAGTGCAGGCGACAGTCTGACTGTAACAGTAAAAGCAGGGGTAGCCGTTACTGTTACTGCAACAAGTAAAAACGCATCAACAGAAGGTACAATCGCTGCAATTTATATTAGTGCTAATCCTAAGGTAGCACTTACTGTGGGCGGCGTTGAAAAAGAATATGCAGTAAATTCGGAAACAAAATTTGTTGTTGACGGTAAAGAAGCAACAATTTATGATTTAAGACTTGGTGCAACTGCAAAAGTATCTCTTGCAAGCAGCACTATAAAGACAATTACAACTGAATCAGTAGTTGTTTCTCCTGTATTGGTTGGTACAATCAATTACATCCACCCCGAAAGTTATGTAATGGGTATAGACGTGGTTGACGCGGCAACAGGAAAAGTTTCAACTGTTCAGGCGGTTGTAAAATCAACAGTAAAAATTACTGATACAACAGCATCAAATGTAAGAACATTTAAAGCACTAACAACAGGACGTTCTGTAGTTGCAGTAGGAACTGTAAATTACGGGGTTTATGAAATCACTTCAATTACAATTACACAGTAATATAAAACACAATTGCGGTGCAACATTATCGTTGCACCGCTTTTTTTATGCCTTTTTTCCAATAATACGGAAAATATTAATATAGAGCACAATCTTCCAAATATTTTACATTGTAATTAAATTGTAATAGTTTTATAATGTTAGATAGGAGTATTATCGAATTCTTATACTTATTAATGAAATTTTTATATAAAGGAGACGAACGATTATGGTAAGTTTAGGAAAAAGCAAATTTTCAAAACTTATGTCAGTACTGTTATCAGCGATAATGGTATTGTCAACGATGGCTTTCACTTTACCTGTAAAGGTAAAAGCGGAGCTGAAAGAAATATTTTATGAGGATTTTAATTCCGCAGAATTCAATTCTTCAACAGGTACTGTTGATACTACTGTAGTATCAAAAGCCACACTTGATGGCACTACAGTTGACGGTACAACAGTTACA
>JAGCLT010000110.1 GCA_017646825.1 Clostridia bacterium
AAATGAATTATCTGCTTTTCCCTGATACTCGATATTGTGAATGGTAAATACCGTTTTAATGTTTGAAAACTTTTCAATTTTACTGTAGAATTCCTTGTAAAATAACGGAATATATGCTGTTTGCCAGTCATTGCAGTGAATAACATCCGGCACGAAATCAATGTACTGTAATGCCTCTAAAACCGCTTTCGAAAAGTATGCAAAAATTTCACCGTCGTCAATATGTCCGTAACAGGAATTTCTGCAGAAATAGTATTCGTTATCGATAAAATAATAAGTCACTGCTTTTCTTTTGTTTTTAGCCCTGTATTTGTATAATCCACAATACAAGTTACGCCAAGCAAGAGGCATTTCAAAAGATGTTACAAATTCAAAATCATACTTTTCATTTTCTTTAATTGATTTGTAAAAAGGCAAAAAGACCACAATTTCATTGCCGTCAATTTTGCATAACTCCAAAGGCAACGCTTCAGCAACGTCACCAAGACCCCCTGTTTTTATAAAGGGCGCACCCTCACTTGCTGCATAAAGTATTTTCATAAATGATGTCCCCCATTAAACTATATTGCCTTTTCCTATTATAAGCGGTAACTGTGCTGCACCTGCTAAAACTGTATTTTCATTTACAGTAACGTCTTTGTCAGTAATAACATTAACAAGATTTGCACCTTTTTTAATAACTGTTCCTTGATTGATAATTGAATTTTTAACAACTGCAC
Source organism: Clostridia bacterium (assembly GCA_017646825.1). Classification (GTDB taxonomy): domain Bacteria; phylum Bacillota; class Clostridia; order Monoglobales; family Firm-18; genus RGIG1864. The sequence goes on from JAGCLT010000110.1 coordinate 720, forward strand.
CTTCTTCTATTACTACGTCTCTGAAAATAACGCTGTTTTCAATTTCGCCTTTAATTATACAACCATCGGCTAAAATACAGTCCTTAACGGAACAACCGCTTTCGTAGAACGTTGGTGCTTCATCACGAACTTTTGTGTAAATAGGAGCAGACTTTTTAAATATGCTCTTTTGTACTTTCTTATCAATAAGCGATAAGTTGTTTTTAAAATAAGTTGTAATGTTTCTGTTTCTTAAAACAACGTCGTCAAACTTGTAACAGTTAATTGTTATGTTACCTGCAATGTACTGTCTTTGAAGAAAATCTTTTTCAAAATGGCAAAGACCGTGAGAAACAGACCTTTCAATAATCTCTATTAAGTCTGTTCTTTTCATAATATACATACCCATACCTGTATATTCGCCCTCGTTAACAATAGAGTTAACCGCCATATCAACAACTTTATTTTTGTATAATTTTAAAACCAGTTCATTGTTAACATTGTCTTTTGACTCGTAGTCTTTGTTTGCAACAACAGTAATTGTAGCACCTGATTTGATGTGAGATTTCAAAACTTCTTCAAAATCAATGTTACAGATAACTGTGGAGTCACACATTAAAACGTAATCTCTTTTTGAACACTTAAGGAACATAAGCGCAGAATTTAACGCTTCCAGTTTTCCTTTGTAAACAGTTGTAACACCAGAAGCAAAGGGTGGCAAAATGTATAAACCGCCGTTTTTTCTGTTTAAATCCCAGTCACTTGCATCTCCGAAATGGTCCATTAGTGACTGGTAGTAGTACTTAGTAATAATACCAACTTTTGTGACGTTTGAATTTACAATATTTGAAAGAGTAAAGTCAACCTGTCTGTAACGTCCGCCGAAAGGTAGTGAAGCAACAGTTCTGTTTTTTGTCAGTTCGCCCATTTCGGCATCATAAATATTTGAAAAAATAATACCCAACATTTCCATAACTATTACCTCCTTACTTTATTTCACCTGTGGGAACAACAGTATCGTCCAACACTTCTCTGTCGTTACCAACAACAGTAATTCTTATATTTTGTTTCATATCAAGGTTTTCACCAATTACTGCATTTTTACCAACAACTGTTCTCTCGCCAATAATTGCATATTGAATGTTTGCTCCGTCTTTAATTACCGCACCGGGCATAATAACACTTTTGTTAATTACTGCACCCTTGCCAACAGTACAACCGGTTGAAATAATTGAATTTTTTACCTGACCTTCAATTGTGCAGCCCTCGGTGATGTATGAATTTTCAACTTTTGCATTCTTGGTAATTGTGCTTGAATTCATTGCGTAGTTTCTTGCATAAATTCTAAAATCAGAATCCTTGATTTTTAATTCTCCGTCTTTGTCAAGCAGGTCCATATTAGCTTCCCAAAGACTTTCAATAGTACCTACGTCTTTCCAATAACCGTCAAAGTTATAAGCATACATACTTTTGCCGTCACCAAGCATTTTTGGAATTATGTTTTTACCAAAATCGTTGCTTGATTCGGGATCATCTTCATCGTTAATAAGGTAATCTCTTAACACCTGCCATTTAAATACATAAACACCCATCGAAGCGTTTGTACTTTTTGGCACTTTCGGTTTTTCTTCAAACTCAACAATTTTGTTTTTCTTGTCAGTATTCATAATACCAAATCTTGATGCTTCAGATAACGGAACATCTAAAACCGCAATAGTGCAGTCCGCATCCTTTTCTTTGTGATATCTTATCATTTTTTTATAGTCCATCTTGTAAATGTGGTCTCCTGAAAGTATCAGCACATTTTCAGGATTATACTTGTCAACAAAACTGATGTTCTGGTATATTGCATTTGCCGTTCCTTTGTACCATTCAGTTTTCTTGCTTCTTTGGTACGGCGGCAGTACAAATGCTCCGCCAAAGTTTCTGTTTAGTCCCCACGGTTGACCGTTCCCAATATAGTTGTTAAGTTCAAAGGGTTGATATTGTGTTAATATTCCTACAGTGTCTATGCCCGAATTAACACAGTTTGCAAGAGGAAAGTCTATTATTCTGTACTTTCCGCCGAATGCTACAGCGGGTTTTGCATTCTCTTCCGTAAGCACCATAAGACGGCTGCCCTGTCCCCCTGCCAATAGCATTGCGATACAATCTTTACTTCTGTAGTTCATTTTTTAAACCCCCATTCGTATATTTGTAAAAAGTCACCGATAACGGTGGAATAGTTAATGAAACGCCGTTATTAAACCCGTGCATACAAATATTTTTAGTCTTAATTCTTCGAAGCGGTGTGCCTGAGCCAAGATACTTTTTGTAGTCAGTAGAAAATACAGGCTTTAAATATCCCTCTTTTGGAACACCCAGCATATAGTTTATTCTCTTAACAGGACAAAAATTACATACGGCAATAATTTCATCACCGCTTTTTGCAATTCTCCTGAATGCAATTACACTGTTCTGGTTGTCGTCAGCACTAATCCAGGAAAAGCCCTCCCAACCCTGCTCGTTGTCCCAGAACTCGGGATTTTCCAGATAAAACTTGTTTAAGTCTTTTGTAAACTTCTGTGCAACGCCGTGAATTTTGTCATTTAATAAGTGCCAGTCCAGTCCTGTTGCATAATTCCACTCGTTAAACTGGGCAAACTCCGTACCCATAAATGTCAGTTTCTTTCCCGGGTGTGCAATCATATACGCCATAAAAGTTTTATAATTATCAAACTTCTGTACGTTGTCACCGGGCATCTTGTTGTATAATGAACGTTTGCCGTAAACAACTTCATCGTGTGAAATAGGCAGAATAAAGTTTTCAGAAAAAGCATAAGTCAAAGAGAAAGTAAGGTTGTTGTGACAACCTTTACGGAATAAGGGGTCCTGACTCATATACATAAGCATATCGTTCATCCAGCCCATATTCCATTTAAAACTAAATCCCAGACCTCCGTCATAGGGCGGCATCGTCACCATAGGAAATGCCGTTGACTCTTCCGCAATCATTAATACAGAACCTTTTGTATCGTAAGCGGCACTGTTCATTTTCTTTAAAAATTCCACCGCTTCAAGGTTTATGTTGCCACCGTCCTTGTTTCTTCTCCACTGTCCGTCGCTTCGTCCGTAATCAAGATATAACATTGATGCAACTGCATCAACTCTGATTCCGTCAATATGATACTCTTTAAGCCAGAAACAAACATTTGAAATAAGAAAAGATACTACTTCCCCTCTTCCGTAATCAAATACCCTTGTATTCCAGTCCTTGTGCTCGTTTTTTAACGGGTCGCTGTATTCGTAACAGCAAGTACCGTCAAATTCGTAAAGACCGTTTTCGTCTTTTGGGAAATGTGCTCCTACCCAGTCTAAAATAACACCAATGTCGTTTTTGTGGCACTTGTCAACAAAATTCATAAAATCAAAAGGTGTACCGAATCTTGAAGTAGGTGCATAATAGCCGGTCACCTGATAACCCCATGACGGGTCGTAGGGGTATTCAGACACAGGCATTAATTCAATATGTGTGTAATTCATTTTCTTAACGTAAGGTATAAGTTTGTCAGCCAAATCGTTGTAAGAAAAATAATTCCCGTCAGGGTATTTACACCATGACGCCAGATTTACTTCGTAAATGTTGATTGGTCTTTTAGCATTATCAAAAGACTTGTTTAAATACTGTTGGTCATGCCAGTTAAAGGCGGATAAATCATAAACCTTAGATGCGTTTTCGGGACGTGTGCAGGTGTGGAAAGCATAAGGGTCGCTTTTATAAACCGTGCTTCCGTCAGGTTTTACTATGTAGTACTTGTATCCGTCATAAATCTCTGCTTCTGTTGTAGTTTCCCAAATTCCGTATCCAATTTTTACCATTGGCAATGAATAGATGTCCCAGTTGTTGAAATCCCCAACAAGAGTTACGCTTTTGGCATTAGGAGCCCATACTCTGAAAACAAAGCCGTCTTTTACTTTGTGGCAACCCAAAAACTCGTATATATCTCTGCTATCGCCTCTAATAAATTTGTCTAACATAAATACACCTTTTTCGTTATATTATTTGAAAATTGCTTTTTAAATAATCAAGGGACTTAAGTCTGCTTCCCGTTTGCACTAAAACATAGTTTTCCGAAAAACTGTTTAACTGCTTTATAACCTCATCACTTGCATTAAATGAAAAAATCTTGTTATCATCGCAACATAAAATATACATAAGAGCCATATAGGTATCCTCTGTCATATTAGTCCGCTTTGAACATTTACTGCAATAAACTATACCATCATCTACGGAAAAATATGTAATACCATCTTTTCCCCCACAACTGTTGCAACAACTGATTAACGGAGCAAAACCGCATACCGTCATAAGACGTAACTCGTAAACAGGTTTAATAACAGAATAGTTGTCGTGCTTTTCTAAATAGTAAAGAGTGTTAAGAAGAAGTTTCAAAGCACTGTTGTCCTGTTGTTCTACCATAACAGAACCTGCAAGGTCACAAAAATATGTTGCATAGGATAGTTTTTCAAAATCATTTCGCAAATTAAAGAAATTATAGATACAGTCGGCAGAAGAAACGTTAAATATACTCTTGCCTTTAGATATGATAAATTTACTGTAACAAAATAATGAGCAGGCGCCAGAAATTTTACTTTTGAAACTTCTCACCCCTGCTGCACTAACTTGTATTTTACCCATTTCTTCTGTTAAAACGGTAAATATTTTGTTGCCTTCTCCTACTTTGGTTTCTTTAATAATCAGACCTTTTACAGTTGTCGTCTTCATTGGTTTTTGACTCACCTGACTTGTCAGTAAAATTCATTATATTTTTATACTCTAGATAAGTTGTAATACTTCCGGTTTTTTTAAAAAAATTCCATGTAAAGTCCTGTAACAATTATACCACCCTTTCAAAATATTGTCTATAGTTATATTTTGAGAAAAGTGTAAAACTATACAGTGAAAATTATTATAAAATTATCATTTATTTTCTGTATATCCAAAATTTTTCAGTGATACTTCACTGTTTCGCCAATTTTCTTTAACCTTTACCCACAAATTAAGATAAACTTTGCCCCCTAAAAATCTTTCAAAATCACGACGGGCAGATGTGCCGATTTTTTTTAGCATTTCTCCGTTCTTTCCGATAATTATTGACTTATGTGAATCACGTTCGCAAAAAATAGTTGCTTCAATTGAAGTAAGATTTTTTTCTTCGTTAAACTTCATACTTTCAATTACAACTGCAATACCGTAGGGAATCTCGCAATTTGTGTTTCGCATTAATTTTTCTCTTATAAACTCTGCACAAATCTGTTTTTCGGGCTGGTCTGTAAGCGTATCGTCGGGGAAGAATTTCGGTCCCTCGGGAAGATACTTTTCGATAACCTTAAGTAACTCATTTGTACCGTCATTTTTAAGGGCAGAAACAGGCACGATTTCTTTAAAATCCGCAATAGTCTGCAATGATGCAATTAATGGTAATAACGTTTCTTTGGGAACTGCATCTGTTTTATTTATAACCAGAATTTTATTATCGCAATTAATCTTTTCAATAATCTCCTGCTCATTTTCAATATTGCATTTGTCAGCGGCAACAAGGTATAAAACCAGGTCCGCACCATCGACGCCTTGAAATGCCTCGTTGTTCATATATTTTCCAAGTTTGTTTTTTGCATTATGTATTCCAGGAGTGTCAACAAAAATAAACTGGGAATTTTCTTTTGTAACTACGCCTGTTATCTGGTAACGTGTGGTTTGTGGTTTGGGAGATACTGCCGCAATTTTCTGCCCTAAAAAAGCATTTAAAAGTGTAGATTTACCTACATTTGGCTTTCCTGCAATAGAAATAAAACCCGATTTAAACATTACGTTCTTCTCCTCTCGTAAGACCTAACTTTCTAAGTATTTCTTCCTGTTTATAGAACATCTCTTTTTGTTCGTCCTCTTCTAGGTGGTCGTAACCAAAAAGATGAAGCATTGAATGGGCAGTTAAAAATGCCAACTCTCTCTCAATGGAATGTCCGTATTCCTCCGACTGAAGCTTTGCACGTTCCAAAGATATTACAATGTCCCCTAACTCATCAGGGTCTAAATTCCCCTCATCATCGTACATCGGAAAAGACAGCACATCTGTAGGCCTGTCAATATCTCTGTACTGCCTGTTAAGTTCGTGAATTTCTTCATCGTCACATATTAACACGCTAACGCTTATTTCGGGGACATTCTCATACTGGAATGACGCTTTTACAGTGTCATTTATTAGTTGTTCAAATTCTTTTGTAAACTCAATCTTGTTTTGATTGTTTGTTATGTCTGTCAACAGCCCTTAACTCCCTTCTTCTGTCGTCTTTTTCGTATGCCTTAACAATGGCTTGTACCAAAGGATGGCGAACTACGTCTTTTTCAGTTAAAGTACAAAAAGCGATATCATCAATGTTTTTTAAAATTCTCATAACCTCTTTAAGACCGCTTCTTTTGCCGTTTGGTAAGTCCACCTGAGTTATGTCTCCCGTAATTATTGAACGTGAGCCGAAGCCTATTCTTGTTAAAAACATTTTCATCTGCTCGGGAGTTGTGTTTTGTGCCTCGTCAAGTATAATAAATGATTCGTCAAGAGTTCGTCCGCGCATATAAGCAAGAGGTGCAACTTCAATTACACCGCGCTCAACATACTTCTGGTATGTTTCAACTCCGAGCATATCAAAAAGTGCATCATGTAACGGTCTTAAATAGGGGTCAACTTTGTCCTGCAAATCACCAGGCAAAAAGCCCAGTTTTTCACCTGCTTCAACGGCAGGTCTTGTAATAATAATCCTTGACACCACCTTATTTTTAAGTGCCGTAACCGCCATTGCAACTGCAAGGTAGGTTTTACCCGTACCTGCAGGGCCGATACCAAAGGTAATGGTGTTTTTATTTATTGCCTCAATGTATTTCTTCTGCCCTAAAGTTTTTGCTTTAATAGGTCTGCCTTTTGCAGTAATACATACTATATCATTGTTAAGGTTACTTAAACTGCTTTCCATTTTGTCATCTACCAAAGACAATACATATCTTACAGACTGCTCAGTTATATTTTCTTCTTTTGCATGCATTTCAATAAGGGTACGAAAAGCCCTTTCTGCTTTGTCGGCGTTTTCTTCTGTACCGCTTATTTTAAGAATAGTATCTCTTTGCATTACCTGAACGTGATAGTAGTTTTCGATAATTTTAAGATATGAATCGTACATACCGAAAATCGCACTTATCTGTTCAATATTTTCCACTTCAATAATTCTTTCTTTCGTCAAATTAAAACCCAACCTTTTCAATGATATTTTCTAAACATTCGTATGTTACTGTCAATTTGCCATTTTCAAAAACGTGTTTTTTAGATACTACTTCTATGCCCTTTAGTTCCTCATCCATCTGTGCAATAGTTTTGGAAAGTACCTCTTCTTTAGACATTTCTACCGTTGTTACCGTCTGCTCCACATACTTGTTATACTGTATAGATACAGGTAAAACAAAGTTGTCACCTAAAGAAAACTTTTTCTCTTCTGTTATTTTATCATAATTCTCATATGAAATGCTATCTTTTATATAAAAATTTATATCAAAATTATGTATTTTTAATTTATTTTTGCTTTTTTCCCGTCCTGTAGGGGTACGGATTTCTTTATACATAGGTAACTGCACAGTTTTTTGATGCCATGTTCTTGCAATAATTACTCCGTCTGAATGAACATACCTTATTCCCGACAACTCGCCCTCTAAAACACCGCTTACCAAAATCTGTCCTTTCGAAACAACGTCACCTGGTTTTATAAGTTCGTCGCCCTCGGTGATGTCGGAACGGACAATAACACCCGAGTTTTTTGCAACAATACTGCAGGGGCTGTCTTTTGGAAAAGCAGGGGGCAACTTGGTACGTTCCTTAACGTCTATTTCAACAGTAGTTCCCTTAACATTAATTCCAACCCAGGAAAGTTCAGGAATGTCGGTCATAAGGATATTTCTCACATAAGACTTGTCAATGCTTTTTGCAAATACTCCTGTTTTAACTCCTGCTTTAGAAAGCCCCTCCATCATCTGGTCGGTAGATATTATTTCGTTACCCGTAATATTTATAACCCACACAAATCTTGTAAGCACAAGTAACAGTACAAATGAAATAAAAGCACTTGCCAACAATACTTTACGCTTTTTATACCTGTAAAGAAAAAACGGCAACCCTGCTTTGCGGGTAATGTGTACCTTGCAGTAAGACTTTTTCGCAACGGGACGAAGACGCTTAAAATCATCTACGTCCACACAAGCAGATAATTGGTTTTTATTTATCTTCTTTGTATTCCAGATGCTTATACTTCGTCTGGTGCAAAGATTAATAAACCGCTCAGTAAATAATCCCGTTACTGTTATTATAACATATCCTTTTAAAATATTAAATAGTTTTATTAAAAACAATTACTCCCACCTCACAAGTTCAATAATTCCTTCAATGAGAATGTAACTGTCAGTAATAACACAAATTGATAAACGTGTGCCCACAACAGAAACTATTTTTTCTTTAGTTTTAATTCTTATTTGTAAATCGGAATATTCCAGTATTCCTGTGTAATTTTCAATAGTTAACGAATTGTCAGATATAACAGTTATTTTAGGACTGTCCAAAACAACGTCCTGTGGCATATCAAATAAAGTTGTCAGTTTTTCGCCTATTGTTTTAACGGGCTTTTCTTTTTTTCTCATAGACGGTATTCATTCCCTTCAACATACTTTTTAGGTATATAGAATATATATTCTTTGGAGGGAGAAGTATGAATAAAGTCTTGGTGTGTATAATGGCAATAATCACATTTGCAGGAATGCTTATTAACCCCGAAACCTGCATAAACTCAGCACTAAAGGGAATGAATCTGTGTGCTACGGCAATAATTCCGTCTTTGTTTCCATTTTTTATATGCGTAAAAATATTCACTAACAGCGGACTGTCAGCAAAACTCGGAAAATGTATGTCCAAAATTATGAGACCTCTTTTTAATCTTCCGGGGGAGTCGGCATTCGTCCTCTTAATGGGAATGTTAAGCGGTTATCCCGTTGGGGCAAAGTGTGCTGTTTCAATGTACGAAAACAACAGATGCACCAAAGACGAGGCAGAACGGCTTATTTGCTTTTGCAATAATTCGGGACCAATGTTTGTTATAGGTACAGTAGGTACTGTTATGCTTCTTAATAAACAGGCAGGTATTGTTCTTTATTTGTCCAACGTTTTGTCTGCTCTCACAATAGGTATTTTTTTGGGACTAAAAAGAAAGTCTGAAATATACCAAATACCCAAAAATACAGTAAATGAGGATAAATCAATACTTGCTGATGCTGTAGAAGAAAGTGTAAATCTTATTTTTTATGTATGCGGCTTTATAATATTTTTTAATATTTTTGTGTCCCTTATAGAACTGACAAATCTTTTACCAAAAGGAATTTTATATTGCCTTTTTGAAATAACAAACGGTATTTCTTATATATCCGCAACTGCAATTAACAATTATAAACTTCCCCTTATTTCTTTTGTTCTCGGCTGGAGCGGTATAAGTATTATTGTTCAGGTTATAGGAATAACCGATAAATACGGGTTTTCAAAAATCAAATTCATATTGTCAAAACTAGTTCAGGGTTGTCTTTCATTCGTATATACTGTAATGCTGTTAAATGTTCCGTCAATTCCGCAATTTTTAAATATTTTTATAATTGGTATTATAATAACAGGTTTGCTGTTATCTAAATTAATAAAGGACTTGTAACACAAGTCCTTTAAAATTATTTAAGTTGTGCCGCTTTAACTGTGTTTTTCATAAGCATAGCAATAGTCATAGGACCTACTCCGCCGGGAACGGGAGTAATAGCAGCGGCTTTTTTCTCGCATTGTTCAAAATTAACGTCGCCTACAAGTTTTTTGTTTTCAAGTCTGTTCATACCAACGTCAATAACAACTGCGCCCTCTTTAATCATATCCCCTGTAATCATTTCGGGCACACCAACTGCCGCAACAACTATGTCAGCACCTCTTACTACTTCTGCAAGATTCTTTGTTCTTGAGTGACAGATTGTTACTGTGCCGTTCTGATGTAACAAAAGCATAGCCTGAGGTTTACCAACAATGTTGCTTCTTCCTATTACTACACAGGATTTACCGCAAACTTCAATACCGCTTTCCTTGATAAGTTCAATAACACCTGCAGGTGTGCAGGGTAAAAAGTCAAAGTCCCCAATCATAATTTTACCTACGTTAACGGGGTGAAAAGCATCTACGTCTTTTTCGGGTCTTATTGCGTTGATTATTGTTTTTTCGTCTATTTGTTTTGGTAACGGCAACTGCACTAAAATGCCGTCAATGTTACTGTCGTTGTTTAACTTTTCTACAAGGCGTAAAAGTTCCTCTTGTGTAGTTTCCTGAGGAAGTGCGTGTTCTTCGGAATATATCCCAAGTTCTTCACAGGCTTTTTTCTTAGAGTTAACATACACTCTGCTTGCAGGGTTGTCCCCTACAATAACAACTGCAAGACCTACACTAACGCCTTTTGCCTTTAGATTTGCTACTTCTTCCTTTAATTCGTTCTTTATTCTTTGGGATACTGCTTTCCCGTCTAAAATCTTTGCCATTTCTATTCTCTCCTTTTGGTCTTATTAAACATTTCTTTCCGTAACCTATTAAATCTTCACGTCCTGCCAACACCAACGCCTTATACACAAGATTATAATTAGCAGGGTTTTTGTATTGCAATAACGCCCGTTGCATTTGTTTTTCATTGTAATCAGTAGGAACGTACACCTTTTCCATATTCCTTGGATTAATTCCGGTGTAGTACATACAAGTTGAAATCGTCCCGGGTGTAGGATAAAAATCCTGAACCTGCTGAGGGTTAATATTGTTGTCCCTTAAATATTCTGCAAGTATTATTGCATCGTTAATGGTGCTTCCGGGGTGTGACGACATAAGATACGGTACAATATACTGCTTTTTACCAAGTTTTTCATTAATCCTTTTGTACTTGTCAACAAATCTGTTGTAAACGTCTTTTGATGGCTTACCCATAAGCGACAATACATTATCAGAAACATGTTCAGGGGCAACCTTTAACTGACCGCTTACGTGATGCATACAAAGTTCTTTAAAAAACTCGTCATTTTTGTCGTGAATAAGATAATCATAACGAATTCCTGAACGGATAAATACCTTTTTTATACCGGAAATACTTCGTAGTTTCCGCATAAGACTTAAATAATCACTGTGGTCGATTTTTAAGTTTTTGCATGGGTTTGGATATAAGCACTGCCTGTTTGTACAGGGCGTATCTTTGCTGCACGGACCGTTCCTGAAGTTGGCAGTAGGTCCGCCCACATCGTTAATATACCCTTTAAAGTCCTCATCATAGGTAAGCATTTCTGCTTCTTTTAAAATTGACTTGTGACTTCTGGAGGTTACTTTTCTTCCCTGATGGAATGCAATAGCACAGAAATTACACGCCCCAAAGCAACCACGTGAAGAGGTAATACTGAATTTTACTTCTTTAATTGCAGGAATACCTCCGTCTTTTTCATATATAGGATGGTAATTTCTTGTATAAGGCAATGAATATACCTTGTCAAGTTCGCTTTCCGTAAGAGGTGGTGACGGCATATTTACAACAAGATACTTGTCAATATGCTTTTGCACAAGAACTGTTGACTGTTCGTACTGCATCTTACATGCAACGGCGTATTCCTTTTTGTTTTCACGGACACTTTCAAAATCAGGTATAACGGTGGCACCTTCAGGAATTTTCTTTGAAATATATGCACTACCCAAAACATCGGTAATTTCGTTTATTTTAAGTCCGCTGTTTAGTTTGTCCGCCACTTCTACTATCTGGTGTTCACCCATACCGTATAATAACAGATTGCTTCTGCTGTCAAACAGTATTGAACGCCTAACCTTGTTGTCCCAGTAATCGTAATGAGCAAATCTTCTTAAAGACGCTTCTACTCCTCCGATTACAATCGGCACATCACCGTATGCCTCTCTTATTCTGTTACAGTAAACTATAGTTGCTCTGTCAGGTCTGTATCCTGCTTTTCCCCCGGGGGAATAACTGTCATCGGTACGAATTTTTTTGGCAACGGTATAGTGATTTACCATACTGTCTATGTTTCCCGCACTTACTAAAAAAGCAAGCCGTGGTTTACCTAACTTTTTAAAATCAACGGTGTCACGCCAGTCTGGTTGAGCAATAATACCAACAGTATATCCCGCACTTTCAAGAACTCTTGAAATAATGGCACAACCAAAGGACGGGTGGTCAACATAAGCATCCCCAACAACATAAACAAAATCAAGTTGACTGATATTTAATTTTTCTAAATCCTCTTTGCAAATCGGTAAAAAATTATTCATTATCTCACTGTGTATTTTGGTACGCCGTTTTCGTATGTGATTTCAGTTTCTCCCTGAATTAACGGCAGGGCATACTCAATAAATTCCTTTGTAACATCGTTTTGTTCTTTAGTTATCCATTCTTTAGGCACTAATTTTACTGCATTGGCAGTTTTATCTATGCTTATCGATTTAACTTCACAGGCGTAAGGTGAATTGGATGTTCTGTGGAAATAAACCATACAACCTGTTTCACCCTTTAATGCCGCCTCAACACCTTTAGTCCCAATTTCGAATGCTTCGTCGCAGTCGGTTTTAGAGCTAATGTGTGAACAGCAACGCTGAAGTATATTAAATTCAACGTTTTTAACTTTAAAGCCTGTTCTTTTCTTTACAATGTCTGCCAAAATTCCGCAAACACCTGATAGCATTGTATGACCGAATGCGTCTTTACCTGTATCTTTATATAAGTTTAAAATGTATTCGCCGTTTTTGTCGCTTATACCCTCGGATACTACAACTACAATGTTCTTTCTTGTTTTGCTTAAAGCAACAATGTCGTCAATAAATTTTTCAACATCAAAATCAATTTCAGGCAGATATATAAGATGAGGTGCATCAATTATTCCGTCACGGGCAAGAGCAGATGCCGCAGTAAGCCACCCCGCATTTCTTCCCATAGTTTCAATTATAGTTACAAGAGTTTTGTCGTAAACGTCTGCATCGTGTGCAATTTCTTTGATAGTTGTTGCAACAAATTTTGCAGCAGAGCCAAATCCCGGAGTGTGGTCAGTAATTTCAAGGTCATTGTCAATGGTTTTTGGAACGCCTACTATTTTTACAGGTATGTTGTTGTCTTTGGCATAATGGGACAACTTCATAACAGTATCCATAGAGTCGTTTCCGCCTATGTAAAAGAAATAACCAATGTCGTATTTTTCAAAAACATCAAATATTTCTTTGAATTCATCTTTCAGTTTTCTGCGGCATGAGCCAAGATATGAAGCAGGTGTAACTTTTAACAGTTTTAGTTCCTCTTCATTTGAAAACTTATCAGTTAAATCAATAATGTTTTCATTTAATACACCCTCGATGCCGTAAACCGCACCGTAAACTCTGTCAATTTCTTCTGCTTTAATACATCCGTTAATAACTCCTGCAAGAGAAGCATTAATAACAGATGTAGGGCCTCCCGACTGTCCAACAATAGCATTTTTTCTCAACATTTTTGCACCCCTAATATTTTTTATTAAATTATATCATAAAGTTTTAAAAAATAAAAGGATTATTTGAATTTTTAAAGAATTAGTATAGTAAAAGAGCAAGAAAAATTATTTAAGGGGGTGTTTCCGTTGGGTAATATAGAAGTCGAGCAGTTCAGGTTCGGCAAATACGGTGATTGTTTAAAACTTTCCAATGGTAAAATCGAACTTATTGCCACAGTGGAACTCGGTCCCCGAATTATTAAATTCGGAAAAACAGGCGGACCAAATGAATTTTTTGAAGATATAGAAGATAAATCAAACAGAATGGCAAATGATTTGCTTGAATATTACGGCAATAATAAAGGCGGTTGGCATATATACGGTGGGCACAGACTATGGTGCGCTCCCGAAAGTTATCCCGAAACCTACTATCCAGATAACAGAAAAGTTGATTATGAGATTATAGAAAACGGTTTTATATTAAAACAGGAACCGCAAATCGAAAACGGCATACAGTGTAATATAAAAGTTGTAATGTCCCATGACGGCGCTATTGATGTTTCACATTATATAACAAATATAAGTAAAGAAGTTAAAGAATTTGCCCCTTGGGCATTGACTGTAATGGCTGTCGGCGGTTTAGAAGTTATCCCTGTAAACAAAAGAGATACAGGTCTTCTTCATAATATGAATTTATCTGTATGGCATTATACAGATTTAAATGATGAAAGACTTACCTTCGGAACTGATTATATTAAAATCAAGTCAACTGCTGATACAGACCGTAAATTTAAGTTAGGTGTAGGCGTTGAAAGCGGATATGTATTATATTTTAATCACGGAAATATGTTTGTAAAAAGATTTGAACCCTTTTCACAGGAAGATAAATACCCCGATAACAACGTAAACTTTGAAACCTATGCATGTGATTTATTTACTGAAATAGAAACATTGGGTAAGTTAATTAAATTAAATCCTGATGACACCGTATGTCATAAAGAATCGTGGCAACTTGTAACTGACGTTGCCGAACCTGAAACTGACAAAGAAATCAGTAATATCATTGAAAACTTCATTAAATAAAAATAAAGACAGAGGCTATCCTTGAAGTGATATAATGATGGTAGACACAAAAAAGTGTCTACCATCATTTTTTTATGTTATACTAAAGAAAAGGAGTTGAGATTTATGGGAAGACCAAAAGGTGGAACAAATACACATCATACTA
>JAGCLT010000111.1 GCA_017646825.1 Clostridia bacterium
CAAAACTGCAAAGCATCCTAAAATCAAAATTTTTTGATGAAGTTCAAGGCGAATAGAGCCCATAATCCTGTCGGATATGGGCTCTATTTAACGCAGAAATTCGCAAAAAAGACGATTTTTAGGACAATACTGCCTTATCAAACTCGACCTAAAGCCGAGGGTCTGTTTTTTATTCTGCAAGTTTTTCTATTAGTCTGTTTATTACTGTTGCAACTTCTGCTCTTGTTGCAAAACTCTGGGGATTAAAATATCTGTTTTCATCACCTGACATAAGTTTTTCGCCGAAACAGTACATTATTGACGCCCTTGACCAACCTGAAATATCACTTGAATCTTTAAATGGAAGAGTAGCTGCCCACGCACCATTGGGCCCTTTACCTTTATAGTTTATGTATCTGAAAATCATAGCAGCAATTTGTTCTCTTGTTACTTTTTCATTTGGGGCAAAGGTTGTATCTGTAATACCATTTATAATTTTATTGCTTGCAGCCCATCTTACGGCTTCGCCGTACCATTCTCCATGATTAAAATCTGTAAAAGGCATAGCATAATTTACTGCAGGTTCTCCATCAAGTCTATGAAGGATTTTTGCAAACATTGCTCGTGTTACATCAATGTTTGGTGAAAACTCGTTTGCACTTGTACCTGTGATTATACCGTTGTGATATACTTTTAGCACATCCTCATAAAACCAGTCTGTTGATTTTATGTCCTTAAATAACGGGGGAGTAGGTGCAGGTTTTTCAGTTTCTTCTTCGGTGTCGGGTTGTGCTCCTGCGTTTCCTATATCAAGAGCCTGACCGCCAACTTTGAAGTCAACTAAACCGCCTGCTTCTATAAGTGCTATACAACCAAACACATCTTTGCCATCCTGGACTGTCATATTGTCTATCTGGAAGTTAAGTGATATAGTTTCACTTTCTACTAATGGCGAAGTAAGAGGAATCGCTACTTCAACAGTGTAACCCTGACCTGCCACATATTTTGTTGTACCTCTGAATCCCTTGACCTGCTGTTCATAAGAAGAGAATCTTCTGCCCTGCCAGTCGGCATAGAAAAGATGGTGGTTGGTGTTTGAGCCAGTGTACGGTGCCATATGACCGTTTGTTGCAATTCTTATTTCCAATGCATCGTTCTGATAGGGATGTGCATCATCTTTTAAATATTTAGTATCTATCTTATATGGGGTTGTGTCTACGATTTCTGCAGCTACATAAACATTTTTAGAGTCGTGTAAAACATAAACGGTAGCTTCGCTTTCGGTATTTGCACCGAAAGTTGTTGGACCGGTAATATTTACGTTGAAACTTGCTCTGTAAACATCATCAATTTTACCGTCAATACTAGGTGTTCCTCCTAGAACTACTTTGCTTCCGTAATAAAGCGTACTTTCTCTTGCTGATACGCAAATTGTACCTAAAATTAATACTATTGTTAGGATAAGGCATAATAATTTTTTCATAAAGTTCTCCTTAAGTTTTATTTTGATTATTATACCACAAAAATTTTTTCGTTGTCAATAATATTGACAAAACAATGGTATTCTTGTATAATATTAATGATGTAGAGATTTGGAGACGCGTCAAAAACAAACCGGTAACATGGTTTGTTTTTGACGCATTTTTATAGCATAAAGGAGAATGTTATGAGTGATTTGCGAAAAAAGAAATTGTTTTTACTTGATATGGACGGGACACTGTTTCTGGACAATCAACTGTACGAGGGAGTACATGAGTTTTTAGACTACATAAAATCAGTTGGTGGGAAATATATTTTTGTAACCAACAATTCATCAAAAAGTGTTGACAAGTATATCGAAAAACTTGCAAGTCTTGGTATAGAGTCACAAGCAGAGGATTTTTTAACATCTACCAATGCCACTGTACTTTATCTTAACAAAAAGAACTACAATAAAATATATGCCTTTGGTACACAACCATTTAAAGAACAGTTAAGAGATGCAAATCTTCCCATTACAGACAAACTGGAAGATGATATAGATTGTCTTTGTATGGGATTTGATACAGAACTGACTTTCCAGAAACTTGAAGATGCGTGTATTCTTTTAAACAGAGGAGTTGACTATGTGGCTACAAATCCAGACTGGGTGTGCCCAACCTGGTACGGCTCTGTTCCTGATTGCGGCTCCATAAGCCAGATTCTTTGTACCGCTACCGGAAGAATGCCTAAATTTATCGGGAAACCCCAGCCCGAAATGGCGTTACTTGCTATGGAGCAAAACGGTTTTTCCCACGAAGAAACTGCAGTTATCGGTGACAGATTATATACCGATATAGCCTGTGGAGTAAATGCAGGAGTAAGTACAATTTTCGTGCTTAGCGGAGAGGGTACAATGGAGGACGTCCAAAAAAGCGACAAAAAACCTGAATTTATATATGAAAACGTATTAGAACTTTATAAATATCTTGTAAAGGAGCAAAACAATGATTGAATTTGATTGCAGTTGTAAAATGGGTAAGCACAGCGCACCTGTTGATGGGTATGTAATTGAACAGGGTGCAATTAAAAAACTGCCCGAAATGATTAAGGATTATAAAAAAGTATATATGGTTTGTGATAACAACACATATAAAGCCGCAGGACAAATTGTAAAAGAAATGCTTGTAAGTGAGAATAAATTATTTTCATTTTTAATGTTACCTGATGACCCGCTTCCCGATTACGAAACTTTTGGCAATATTTTAGTTCACGCAAACAATCCGGCGGCAGATTCCGATATTTTTGAATATTCGCCAATGCCTGATTTAATTCTTGCAGTAGGCTCTGGTACTATAAATGACAGTTGCCGTCTTGTTTCCTACAGACTTGGAATTCCCTACGGCGTTGTTGGTACTGCTCCATCAATGGACGGGTACCTTTCAGCAGGGTCGCCCACATTGTTTGACGGAACTAAAAATACAATCAAATGCACGACACCTAAATTTTTAGTTGCGGATACCGATATAATAAAAGACGCCCCTTGGGATATGCTTTTAGCAGGCATAGGCGATATGTTCGGCAAATACACAGGTATTCTCGACTGGGAACTTGCAAGGGACTACAACGGAGACTACTACTGCGAAAAAATCGCAGATGATGTTATAAAGGCTACAGATTCCTGCCTTAACAACGGCTATAAATTAAAGGACAGAGACCCCGGATGTATTAAAAACGTTATGGAGGGTTTTGTGGTAACAGGTCTTGGTATGGCATACACAGGGAATTCCCGTCCTGCATCGGGTTCGGAACATATTGTGGCACACGCCTGGGAACTTGAAGATGTTAAGGAAGG
>JAGCLT010000112.1 GCA_017646825.1 Clostridia bacterium
AAGAACTGACGTCGTACTTATACGCATAATCCATAGCTGTTTTTGAAACATCAAAATCCACCCATTTTATGTAATCTATATTCTCAGGCTCCGATTTTGGCTGTTCTTGGGGGACTGGCTGACTTTTTTTAAACTCTGCCTCCTCCCTTATCATTTCCTTTCTGTCAATGTGCGGTTTTAATGTAACAAAAACACTAACCAGCACCGCTGTAATTAAAATAATGGCAATATATTTGAATTTCACGGTATAATACATAAAATCACCTATAAAAAAAGTAAATGTGTTTCACACATTTACTTTAATTATATTCTTGAATTATATATTTAATGCTTACAATTCTCCAGCAGTTTTTCCAACTGCTCAGTTGTAAAAGAATATGATTTGTCGCAGAAATGACAGTCAACAGTTGTTCCTTTGCCATCGTCAATTATGGACTGCAGGTCTTTTTTACCAATTGAAATAAGTGCACGTTCAACACGTTTTACACTGCAGTCGCATTTATATTTCGGAGTTGTTTCATTTAAAATACCAAATTTTATATCTCCCATAAGAGCGGATATTATTTCTTTACCGTCACTGCCGTTTTCAATCATAGTGCTTACTGACGGCAATGTTGCAACTGCATTTTCAATTTGTGTAATAATCTTTTCGTCGTCAGGGTCGTTACCGGGCATCATCTGGATTACGTATCCCCCTGCACTTTTTACGGTGTTGTCGGGGTTAACTTTTACACCCAATGCAATTACTGTTGGTATCTGTTCGCTTGTGGCATAATAGTATGTCAAATCTTCAGCAATTTCACCTGATACAAGTTGTACCTGACCTGTATATGGTGTACCGCCGTTATTATCTCTTACTACAGACAAATAGCCCTGTCCTATGGCTCTGCCCACATCAAGTTTTCCCTTACTGTTTAAGGGTAAGTCAACAAAGGGATTGGCAACATATCCTTTAACCTCAGCCTTTGTGTTGCCTACTACAAGAACTGTGCCTAAAGGACCGTCACCTTTGAACTGCAAAGTTACCGTAGCATCTTCTTTGCCCATAAAGCCAATAATAGCACCTGCTGTAAGGGCTCTGCCCAACGCCGCAGTTGCCACAGGGTAACTTTTATGAATTTTTTGTGCTTCGTTTACCAAATCCGTAGTAATTGCTGAATATATGCGAAAACCGCCGTTGTCTGTTAGTGCAACTGTTATCTTATCACTCATATTCTGTTTCCTTTCGTAAAAAAAACAGCCTTCAAATAAATTTGAAGGCTATTTAACTTCTGTCAATTCTGTTACATTGCAACTTTATATATAAAGTCCACAACCTCGAATTATAGTTTAGTTACATTTGCTGCCTGTGGACCTTTTGCACCTTCGATTACTTCAAATGAAACTTCAGCGCCTTCTTCCAATGCTTTGTAGCCATCCATTACGATTGCTGAAAAATGCACGAATACGTCTGTTCCATCTTCGCTTTCAATGAATCCATAGCCTTTTTCTGCGTTAAACCATTTTACTTTACCTTTTTGCATACGTCATTTCCTCCTAAACAAAATACATAGCCAATATCTAACTACCAAAACAGTATAACATAGGAGGTATTTTTTGTCAATAAATTTTTTTCGACGCAAACACTATTTTTTCTGTGTTTTTACCGATTTTTCTGCCCTCTTCCCAGGCAAACATTTCAAGAAAATCCAGTTTCGCATCCTTTAACATTTCCTTTATCTCTGCTACGC
This sequence comes from Clostridia bacterium, assembly GCA_017646825.1. Lineage (GTDB taxonomy): Bacteria > Bacillota > Clostridia > Monoglobales > Firm-18 > RGIG1864. The sequence goes on from JAGCLT010000112.1 coordinate 1,731, forward strand.
TGTACACCCTTTGTATATGCTCCTCAAAAAATCGTCTGTACCCCTCTCCCGACTCCACAAAAAAGTTCAGCACCTGTGTGCTTATACCTTTTTTGTAATAATTTTCCCAGGTGTAAAAAACATCTTCTTCATCATACACAAAAGTATTGTCTGATAACACATTTTTTAACTTGTGCTCCGTGTTAATGTCAAAAATAAAAATACCGTCGGGGTTTAGGTAATTGTGAACTAAAGAAAACATCTTCTTTAATCGTCTTTTGTCTGTTATGTAATTTACCGCATCCAATGTGCATACAATAGCATCAACTGTGCCGTAAAGTTCAAATTCCGTCATATCCTGACATAAAAACCTTATGTCAGGGGCTTTGTCTGTGGCAACTGACAGCATATCCTCCGACAAATCTATACCTATCATATCGTATCCGCGGCGTGAAAGTTCCAAAGTAAGACTTCCCGTCCCGCAGGCAAGGTCTAAAACAAGATTTGGCCTTTTGCCGTGCTTATTAAAAATGCTTTCTATCCTATCTGCCATACCCACATAATCCACGTTTATTAATTTGTCGTAAACCTCGGCAAACATTGTATAACTATCCATTATTCGTCCTCTTTCAAACGTTCTAAAATCATAGTGTAGCCCTCTGCACCGTGATTTAAGCACCTTGCAACTCTGCTTATTGTGGCGGTACTTGCCCCTGTCTTTTTTGCAATTTCGCTGTAAACTTCGTTTTTGCTTAGAAGTTTAGCAACCAAAAGACGCTGTGACATTGACTCAATTTCCATAATTGTACACAAATCATCGAAGAAATTATGACATTCCTCCACCGTCTTTAGTTTCAATATTGCTTTATATAAAGTGTCAACATTTACGTTGTTCTTCATAGCATTATTTCTCCTTTTTAAGTATTTAAATGAGTATAAAAATTTAACGTCAAGTTTTTTGTCTATATGCAAACCGAAGTTTGCTCGATATTTTTACTTTGTAAAATCGATATGTTTTCGCTTCGCTCAAACTCGATATGATATGAATTCTCGTTGCCGCCAGGCAACATATCGAGTGCGTAAGCACATATCGAGTTAATTTTAACATATCGAGAATTCGTAAGAATTCATATCGACGATTTCATCTTTGATGAAATCATTGTAACATTTCTTTTAATTAATTTCAAGTTTATTGACAAAAATAATAATTAATTGTATAATAGTTAAGCGATTAACTATTATAGGAGGGTAATATGGGCACTTCATTTATAGATATTGCAAACACTTTTGCAAAACTTAATATTATAAAGCATAATTTGTATCACAGTCTGGCAAAAGAAAACCGTCTTAATCCATGCCAGATGCAGATTATTGAATTTCTTATAGAGCGTCCGGGAAGCACTCAGGTTGAGATTGCCAACAAAATGATGGTAACTCCTGCGTCAATCACACTTACTACAAAACGAATGGAAAAACAAGGTCTTATCACTAAAGAAGTTGACCCCGGAAATCTTCGTTGCAAAAAACTTTTTGCAACGGATTTGGCGGAAGAACTATACAACTGCAATATAAAAATATTTCGTAAAATAGACAGGATACTGTTTGAAGGTCTTCCCGAAAGCATAATTTCCCAGTTAAATGAAAACCTTAATACCGCAGTAGAAAATTCGCTTAAGAACTGCACCAAAGTATTAAACGAAAAAGAAATGGCAAAAATCACAACTATACTTAAAAATGGAGGAAAACAAAATGATTAAGAAATTCGCATCATGTGTAGGGAAATACAAAATATTTGCATTTTTAACTCCTCTTCTTGTTATATGCGAGGTTGTGCTGGAGGTAAGAATTCCTTACCTAATGTCACAGATAATCGATATAGGCGTAGCAAACAAAGACGTTGGTTTTATAACCAGGTACGGCTTGTTTATGGTGCTCCTTGCAATCATATCACTTATAACAGGGGCGTTAGGTGCCTTTACCGCCTCAAAAGCCGCAACGGGGTTTGCAAAAGGCGTAAGACAAAAGCTTTTCCACAAAATTCAGGACTTTTCTTTCGCCAATGTAGATAAGTTCAGCACATCATCTTTAATTACAAGGCTTACAACAGACGTAACAAACGTTCAGCACTCATTTATGATGATTATAAGGATGATGGCACGTGCACCTTTTATGCTTATCTCTGCAGTAATTATGGCGATTACAATTAACAAAAGATTAACTACTGTATTTTTGGTTGCCTTGCCGATTTTGGGCGTATGTCTTGCAATTGTTGCCTGTATGTCATATCCCCGTTTCGGAAAAATGCTTAAAAGGTTTGATAAACTAAATTCCATTATTCAGGAAAACTTAATTGGCATAAGAGTAGTTAAAGCCTTTGTCCGTGAAGACCACGAGTCAGAAAAATTCCGCAAAGCCGCAGAAGACGTAAGACAAGCACAAATCCACGCCGAGAAGGTAATTATATGGAATATGCCTATTATGCAGTTTATAATGTACGGCTGTATGATTGCCATTTTCTGGTTTGGAGGCAATATGATAATTGTGGGACAGATGAAAACAGGTCAGTTAATCAGTTTTATAAGTTACGTTTCACAAATCCTTATGTCCCTTATGATGATTTCAATGTTCTTTATAAACATTGTTATTTCCCGTGCTTCCATTCAGCGTATAACTGAAGTTTTTGACGAAGTGCCTGATATTTCAGACGAAAATGCAACAGAAACAGAAGTAGCCTCAGGCGGTATTTTATTTAACAATGTCCACTTCGAATACATAAAGGGAAAAGAAGTGTTAAAGGATATTAATTTTGAAATAAAGTCCGGGGAAACAGTAGGTATCTTAGGAGGAACAGGCTCATCAAAAACCTCTTTAGTACAACTTATTCCACGCCTTTATGATGCTACAAATGGTGAAGTTATGGTAGGTGGCAAAAACGTAAAGGACTACAAAATAAATGCTTTACGCCAAAGTGTTGCTATGGTTTTGCAAAACAACGTGCTTTTCTCAGGAACTATTATGGAGAATCTTCGCTGGGGTAATCCTGATGCAGACGAAGAACAAATAATAAGTGCGTGTAAAGATGCTCAGGCACACGATTTTATCACCTCATTTCCCGAGGGATACAGCACAATGCTTGGTCAGGGCGGTGTAAACCTTTCAGGAGGCCAGAAACAACGTCTTTGTATTGCCAGAGCGTTACTTAAAAAACCGAAAATTATTATTCTTGACGACAGTACCTCTGCTGTAGATACTGCAACAGACAAAAAAATACGTACAGCCTTAAACAAATCATTAAAAGATACAACTACTATTATTATCGCACAGCGTATTTCCTCTGTTATAGATGCAGATAAAATAATTGTAATGGACAACGGCAAAATTGACCAGATAGGCACACACGACGAACTTCTTTTATCAAACGAAATTTATAAAGAAGTGTATGAATCCCAGCAGAAAGGAGCAGACGAAAATGGCGAGGCATAATATGCAACCTGTAAGAAAACCCAAAAATGCCAGGGCAACAATCCGCAGAATACTTAATTATATGAAACAGTACCGTATTTTGATTGCAATCGTTGTTGTACTGGTCCTTGTAAGTTCTGCTACCTCTATTGCGGGAACATACTTTTTAAAACCTTTGATTAACAACTACATCGTTCCTTTTATCGGCAAGAAAAATCCTGACCTGACAGGTCTTATAAAAGGTGTAACCACAATGGGAATAGTTTACGTCATCGGTGCACTGTCTGCATACACCTACAGCAGAATTATGATTTCTGTTTCAACAGGCACACTTTTAAATCTCCGTAAAGATTTGTTCAATCATCTGCAGACTTTGCCCATTAAATACTTTGACTCCCACACTCACGGAGAATTAATGAGCAGATTTACAAACGATATTGACGCCATAAGGGAAATGCTGTCCAACACCCTGACTCACCTTGTTTCTTCAAGTGTTACTGTGGTTGGAGTATTTGGCGCCATGCTTATACTAAACCCTGTTTTAACCATCATTGTAATTATGATGCTTGTTATAATAACACAGATAATAAAGATTATAGGCTCGAAAAGCGGTATGTTCTTCAGACGTCAGCAAAAAGCCGTAGGCAGAGTAAACGGCTATATTGAAGAAATGATTGAGGGACAAAAAGTTGTAAAAGTTTTCTGTCACGAGGACAAAGCAAAAGCAGAATTTGACCAGCTTAACGAAGAACTTTGCAACGCCGCATACGGTGCTCATGCATTCGCAAACGTGCTTATGCCTATTATGGGTAATCTTTCTTATGTTCACTATGCACTTACGGCGATTGTTGGCTCCGTTTTAACTATTTATACTGGCTTTGACATCGGCTCACTTGCTTCATTTTTGCAGTACACACGTTCATTCTCCCATCCAATTACACAGATGTCTCAGCAGTTTAATTCAATTTTGTCCGCCCTTGCAGGAGCAGAAAGAATTTTTGAAGTTTTAGACCAGAAGCCCGAGACAGACAACGGCTATGTAACATTAGTAAATGCAACATACGAAAACGGAGAACTGAAAGAATGTGAAAACCGTACAGGAATATGGGCATGGAAACACCCCCACCACGACGGAACAGTTACT
>JAGCLT010000113.1 GCA_017646825.1 Clostridia bacterium
TATTAAAAATTTCCAACTACTATAAAATTCCCGTTACAACATGGGGTGCAGGCGGCGGTACACAAGGGGGTGCAATCCCCGTATGCGGCGGCATCGTACTTGATACAAAAAGAATGAATAAGATTTACGACTTAAACGAACAGGGTATGTACATAGAATGCGGTACAGGTGCTATTTATAAACACCTTGAATGGGCAGCAAACGAAAAGGGCTATGCTACAATGCACTACCCCTCCTCTCTTACCTGTTCAACAGTAGGCGGATTTTTAGCACACAGAGGTATCGGCGTATCCTCAACAAAATACGGCAAAATTGACGATATGGTTTTGCAATTAATCCTGATAAGGATGCACGTATTTTTGAATATGCAGACTATGGAATTATAGCAGAATTTTAAAGGGCGATGTTTTTCGCCCTTTTTTATTTCCTCTATCGGAAAAATAAAATAAGTTTTTACACTTAAAAAGTGTTGATATTTTTCCGCTAATGTGTTATACTATATACAGATAGTGACAAGGAGATAATTGTTATGAGATATTTATCAGCCAAAGAAATTGCAAAAAAATGGAATTTAACAGACCGAAGTGTGCGAAAATATTGTCAGGACGGTAAAATCCCCGGTGCTTTTTTAACGGGCAAAACCTGGAACATTCCCGAGGACTGTGAAAAACCTGAGCGAGCAAAAAGAAAATCAAGTAAAACCCAGACACTTCTTGACATATTAAAAGAGCAAAAGGACAGTAAACTTTCAGGAGGAATTTACCACCGCATACAAATAGATTTAACGTATAATTCAAATCACATTGAGGGAAGCCGACTCACCCACGACCAGACAAGATATATTTTTGAAACCAACACTATCGGCATAACAGATGAAAGCGTGAACGTTGATGACATTGTAGAAACAACAAACCATTTTAGATGTATTGACTCTGTCATTGACAATGCCAAATATGAACTTTCTGAAAAGTATATAAAAGAATTGCACAGCATACTAAAAAGCGGTACCGGAGACAGCAGAAAAGACTGGTTTAAAGTTGGTGATTATAAAAAACTTCCAAACGAAGTTGGCGGTATGGAAACGGCACTGCCGGAAAATGTTCACACCGAAATCAGAAAACTTTTAGATTCTTATAATGCAAAAAAACAAGTAACATTAGATGACATCATTGACTTCCACGTTCGTTTTGAACGAATACACCCATTCCAGGACGGTAACGGACGTGTGGGCAGACTGATTATGTTTAAAGAATGTTTAAAACATAACATTACGCCTTTCATAATTGACGAGTATCATAAAATGTTCTATTACAGGGGCTTAAAAGAGTGGTACAACGAAAAAGGATTTCTTCGCGACACTATTCTTTCCTGTCAGGATAATTTTTATGAAATTCTTAAATATTTCAGGATTGATAAAACTAAATAGAATATATAAACCCTTGCTTCCAACAAAAGCAAGGGTTTATGATTTTTTTAGTCAATTCCGCAGGATTTTGCATATGCAGAAACAAGGTCTTCGACACAACGTGATTGTTCCGGTGTCATTTTAGAAAGGTACTTGTTTAATGAACATTTTGTATCTCTTGTTGCCGTTCCAAATAACAAATAATCAGCATCTATTTCAAGTGCTTTACAGAATTCCATAAGTTTTGCAACAGATAAACCACACATACCTCTTTCGATATCACTAATTTGTTGTGCACTTCCCAAATTAACTTTTTCTGCTAATACCTCTTGTGTCATATTTTTACTTAGTCTTATTTCCTTAATTCTCTCGCCTATAGCAATATTGTTTTTATCTTTAATTTTCATCATCACACCTCATAATTCAATGATTTACCATTATTATAAGGTTTATACACTTGATATTTAATAGTGTCGTACCCTTATAGTAAGGGTTACAACTTGACTAATACGGCGTTTTATTCTATAATAAAATTTATAAAAAGTACTTTTTTACTAAAAGGCGGGATAGTTATGCAAACTATAGTTAAAGATAAAACTTGTTGTTTTTTTGGTCACAGAAAGATTGACGAAACAGAAGAATTAAAACATAACTTATATGAAATTATAGAAAATCTGATTGTAAATGAAAAAGTTGATACCTTTCTTTTTGGAAGCAAAAGTGAATTTGATGAACTATGCCATAAAACCGTTACCGAACTGAAAGAAAAGCATCACCACATAAAGCGGATATATGTAAGGGCGGAATATCCATATATAAAAGAAGATTACAAAGCATATCTTTTGAAAAGTTATGAAGATACTTATTTCCCCGAAAGAATAATTAATTCAGGCAGGGCTTGTTATATTGAACGAAACTGCGAAATGATAAATAAAAGCAGTTTTTGTGTTGTTTATTATGACGAAAACTATATACCCAGTAAACCTAAAAACAGCGGCACAAAATTGGCTTACGATTATGCAATAAAAAAGAAAAGAACGATTATAAATTTAGTATCTTGCTATTGAAAAAATTATATCAATATGATATAATCTTTTGTGTTATTTAAATCAAGGAGAAGTGATATATAATGAAATTGGGCATCGTCGGATTACCAAATGTAGGCAAAAGTACCTTGTTTAATGCAATTACAAAAGCAGGTGCTGAATCTGCCAACTATCCATTTTGTACAATAGAGCCAAACGTAGGTATTGTTAATGTACCTGACCCACGACTTGATGTGCTTACAAAACTAAATAGTTCCGAAAAAACAGTTCCTGCGATTATTGAAATAGTTGACATAGCAGGTCTTGTAAAAGGTGCAAGTAAAGGCGAGGGCTTAGGCAACAAGTTCTTGTCACACATAAGGGAAGTTGATGCAATACTTCACGTTGTACGTTGTTTTGACGATAAAAACATTGTTCATGTTGACGGAAGCGTTGACCCAATCCGTGACGTTGAAACAATAAATCTTGAACTTATATTCGCCGATTTGGAGACTGTTGAAAAGAGGATAGACAGAGCAAAGAAAATGTCCAAAGGCGGAGACAAAAAGTTTTTGGAAGAAGCAAAAGTTTACGAAAAAATAAAAGAAGTGTTAGAGGGCGGAAAACCTGCCAACTCAATTGACTTTGCAAAAGAAGAAACAGAATTTTTAAAAGATGTTTCATTACTTACACTAAAACCTGTAATTTTTGCAGCAAATATTTCAGAAGACGAAGTTGCGGGAGAATATGAGAATAACGAAAATTACCAGAAACTTGCACAGTATGCAAAAGAGCATAACAGCGAAATTATCCCCGTATCTGCAAAAATCGAAGAAGAAATAGCACAACTTGACGATGAAGAAAAAGCAGTATTTTTAGAAGAGTTGGGACTTACTGAATCTGGACTTGATAAACTTGTAAAAGCAGGATATAAATTATTAGGCCTTATAAGTTACATTACTTCAGGTACTATGGAAACAAAGGCGTGGACCATCGTAAACGGCACAAAAGCACCACAGGCTGCAGGTAAAATCCACTCTGACTTTGAACGCGGTTTTATAAGAGCAGAAGTTGTTTCCTACGACGACCTTATGGCATGCGGCACAATGGTAGCAGCAAAAGAAAAAGGACTTGTTCGTTCCGAAGGAAAAGAATATGTAGTTAAAGACGGAGATATTATTCTGTTTAGATTCAACGTATAATTTTAGACATTAAAACGGCATTTTCTGTTGGCGATTTGTAATAATTCTTACGAAGACCGTCACGGACAAAGCCGTTTTTTTCGTAAAGGGATATTGCACCTTGATTAGATTCTCTTACTTCAAGATTTAAAACTGTCGCTCCCTCTTCCTTTGCATAATGTTCCAGTTCTTTTAAAATCTTGTCTCCTATTCCTTTTCTTCTGTGGCTTTCCATAACAACTATATTTGTAATTTGCCCCTCATCTGCCACAAGCCACATACCACCATAGGCAACAAGAATTCCGTCGCAAAATGCACCCAAATAGCAGGTGTTATTTTCAAGTTCATTTTGGAACATAGAAACTGAATAGGGCACAGACATACAAGCCTTGTCAATTTCGGCAAGGCGTTCACAATATGTTAAATCAAGTTTTTTTATTTCCATATTTAAACCTTTCTAAAAAAGATAAGTCTCTTTAGAAACTTATCTTTTTTATTCTTATTTTCCGTTATAGTCGTAACGTCTTATTTGGCCAAGCAAGTCAGCACCTGCAACGTTATATGAATGGTTATCCTTAGTTACAGGATACCATGTAGTCATCATATAACCAAGCAAATTCTCTTCACTGATTTGTTCTTTACAAAATTCAGATAAAAGTATCATATTTTCGTAAGCCATCCAGATACTTCCTGTAGGCACCTGTTTGTAACCGTGCTTATCTAAGAATGAATAATATTTGTATGCATCCCATAGAGGATATTTTGGTGTTCCGGGGAAGTCAAAGTCTCTATCGTAGTACCAGATACTCTGTATAACTGATTTAGGCATTCTTTTTACAAATTCGTTTTCGTCTTGTAAAACTACGTTATCACTCCACATCCAGGCAGTTGAGCCGTTTTTCTCAACCTGTTCAATAAAGAACAAGACATCGTGCCACCAAAGGTCGCCGTGTCTTACAACTGCAAGACTGTACGGTTTCTGGTGGTGGTAACTTTCCTCGTCCATACCGATATGGAAATAATCAGGAGTATCGAAAATTTCGCAAACCTCTTTAATAAGGTCGGCACAAACTTCATAATACTTCTTTGTTGATACCATTTTATGGTATTCGCCAAGCCATTCATCGTGAGTTGTTGCAAAATTAAGTTTCGGAACAGGATTAAGTCCTATTGAACGAAGTCTTTTAAGTTCTTCTTTCAATTCCTCAACGCTCCATGAGCCCTCTATTGCAAGTTCAGGATGTGACTGATATTTTACACCTTCTGCAAGATCTATAATAAGGGTATTAGCACCCATTTTTGCAATTTCGTTTGTTAAAGCAATCCACGCGTCTTTTTCACAACGAAGTTTATCTTCTGCTTTATCCATTGATCCTCTTGGAGTTTTGGTACGTCCGTACAACATACCATCCCTGTCAGCATACATGTGCGTTCCCAAATGGATTAAATAAGACCAGATCATACTATTTTCCCTCCTGATTGTTATATCGTTATTATATACTTTATAACCTTTGCTTGTCAACACGACGCACCAATTAAGATAAAATTTTTACAATTATGTTAACAAACAAAAAAATTGTTGGTTTTTCTTGCTTTTTATGTTACAATGTAAAACATGGGAGATGAAAACCTCCAAGGGGGAAAACACAAATGAAATTAAAAAGAATTATATCACTGGTGTTGTGCTTGTGTATATTTACAAGTATATCAGCCTTTGCTTTTGAAGATGCTAAAGGCCATTGGGCAGAACAGTATGCTCTGTACCTTAACAAAGAAGGGATTTTTAACGGCGACGATTTAGGGAATGCAAATCTTGCCAATAATATAAAGAGAAGCGAATTTATAGCACTTTTGGTACGCGGTGTTTACAGTGACCACATTGTGCCCGAGGGGGCTGACGTTTTTAACGACGTAACAGAAGACAAATGGTACTACGATGTAGTGTCATTTGCCAAAAACAACGGAATAGTTTCAGGTGGCGGTGACGGAAACTTTTATCCCGACAAACTGATTACCCGCGAAGAAATAGTGCTGATGCTGTACCGTTCTTTACAGCCAAATGACGGCGAAAGCAGTTTTACCGATGTACCAAAAAATTACAAATACTACAAAGAAATTTCCGCACTGGTTAATACAGGTATAGTTAACGGCTACGAAGACAATACATTCAAGCCAAAAGCCAATGCAACAAGAGGTGAGGCAACTGCTATGCTTTGCAGAGTAATAAATCCCGATAAATTTATACCTGAAAAAGAGCCGGAGAAACCACAAAAGCGCCTTAACCTTACATGGCATCAGGTTTACAACAAAAACGTAACTACCACAGGAAGTTACCAGATGTACGGGCTGGACGTAGTATCACCTATGTGGTTTAAAGTAATAGAAAAAACATCAGGCGTGCCTGCTGCTTATGAATACCTTTTAGGGGGAGTACCAAACTTTTACCTTCAGGATTTCGGTAATTTAGAATATATGGAAGACGCAAACGAGCGAGGTTACGAAGTATGGCCCATGTTAAAAGGTGACGGCACTTTAGAGGGGCACAGTAAATTTTTAAATAACGAAACTGCACGAAAAAACTGTATTACCTTTATGAAAAACCTGTCCCGTTCTTACGGCTTTACAGGAATTAACCTTGATTTCGAAAACATAAAAGTGGAAGACAAAGACGCATACACTCAGTTTGTAAAAGAACTGTCTGTAATGTGTAAAGAAGAAGGTCTTGTTCTTTCTGTAGATGTTACAAAGTATTCTCCACAAGGCGGAACGTGGTCCCTTTGCTACGACAGAAAAGAACTTGCAAAATATGTTGACTATGTAGCGCTTATGGCTTACGATGAAAACGGCACATGGAGTACAGAAGCCGGCTCTGTTGCATCGCTGCCGTGGGTTGAAGAAGCCATAGAAATCACTCTTAAAGAAGTACCTGCAGAAAAACTGCTTCTTGGTATTCCTTTTTACGCACGTCTTTGGCGTGAGCAAAATGGTAAAGTTGTAAAAACCTCTGCAATAGGTATGGAAACTGCAATGAATCAGATACAAAACGCAGGAGCAGAAATTGTATATGACCAAAAGACAGGTCAAAACTATGCGGAATGGAAAGACGGAGAGCAGACAGTTAAAATCTGGCTTGAAGACGAAACTTCCGTTCTTGCAAGAATAGAACTGTGCAAAAAATACAATCTTGCAGGAATTGCTTCATGGAGCAGAACTTTTGAATATCCGTCAATATGGGAATTTATTAAGGAGAATTTAAATTGAAAACACCGTTTAACCTTAAAGAATTAATACTTGGACTGTTATGCGGTCTGGGTGCTTGTGCATTTATAATCGGTATGATTCCAAACTATCAGTTTATATCTATGCTGATAGGCGTAGGTATTGCCTGTCTTGGACTTTACTATGTGACAAAGCACAAACCTGCCACCTGGTTTTTAACAGGTTTCGTGATAATTTGTCTGTTTTTTACCTTGCTTAAATAATACTTGTATTTTTTGCCATTATTTAGTATAATGTAATTTGAGGTGAAAAAGTATGCCTATTAAAATTCCAAATAACTTACCTGCGGAAAAAACTCTTGCCCAGGAAAATATATTTGTTATGAACGAAAACCGTGCGATAACGCAGGATATTCGTCCGCTTAACATTGTTATACTAAACATAATGCCTACTAAAATTGCTACAGAAACACAACTTCTGAGGCTTTTAAGTAACAGCCCGCTTCAGGTTAACGTTCAGTTTATAGCAACAGAAACTTACACCAGTAAAAACACACCAAAAGAGCATCTTCATACTTTCTACAAAACTTTTGATGAAATTAAAAAAGAGAAGTTTGACGGTATGATAATAACAGGTGCCCCCGTTGAACAGATGCCTTTTGAGAATGTTGATTACTGGAAAGAATTAACTGAGATAATGGAATGGACTAAAACAAACGTAACCTCTACAATGCATATCTGCTGGGGTGCACAGGCAGGTCTTTACTACCATTACGGTGTTCAGAAATATCCTTTGGAGAAAAAACTTTCAGGTGTATATAAGCACACCTTAAAACGTAAAAATAAAATGTTAACCCGTGGTTTTGACGACGAGTTCAATGTTCCTCATTCACGTTACACTTATGTTAAAGAAGAAGACATAAAGAAAATTTCCGAACTTGAGATTATTGCAACATCAAAAGATGCAGGAGTGTATCTTGTAACCTCAAAAAAGGGTAAACAAATTTTTGTTACGGGACACGTTGAATACGATGCCGACACTTTAGCAGGGGAATATTTCAGAGACTTAGATAAAGGAATTGAAATTGACATTCCCGAAAATTACTTTGAAAATGACGACCCCTCTAAAAAACCCAAAAACAGTTGGCGTTCAACTGCAAACCTGTTATTTTCAAACTGGCTTAACTATCACGTATATCAGACTACACCTTACGATATTAACAAAATCAAATAATGTTTTAAGCATCCTCGAAATGAAGTGAACCCCAAAGTTTAGACAAAATTAAATATTAACTTGCTTGTGAATGAGTTCGGTATTGCACCGGACTCATTCCTTTTAGTTTCATAGAAATTCTCTCGTTATTGTAGTAATCA
>JAGCLT010000114.1 GCA_017646825.1 Clostridia bacterium
CAACTAAAAAGACAAAAAACAATTGTCGTTCAACTTCAAACCTGTTGTTTTCAAACTGGCTTAACTATCTGGTATATCAGACAACACCTTACGATATTAACATAATCAAATAATGTTTTAAGCATCCTCGAAATGAGGGTGCTTTTTTTACACAATTTTTTTGTTGTTTTAATATAATAAAACGAAAGGGTTGATTATATATGAGCACTAATAAAAATTTTCTTATATGCGGCGGGGATTTAAGACAGGTAAAACTTGCAGACAGTCTTATAAAAGACGGCTATAGCGTTACAGTGTCAGGCTTTGACGACAAAAGTCTGTTTAATGAAAATGTAGTATTTGGCAAATTTTGTAAAGAAACAGTTAACGGGGCAGATGTTATTATTCTTCCTCTCCCCTGTTCAAAAGACAATAAAACAATAAACACCCCCATAAGCAATGATATAATAAACATTAACGAACTTTTTTCTTTTGTTAATTCCAGGGCCATAATAACAGGAGGAAAAATTACTGACGAGATAAAATCTTTGGCACAAAATTATAATCTTACCGTTTATGATTACTTAAACCGCGAAGAGATGGCAATTTATAACGCCATTCCCACAGTGGAGGGAGCAATAGAAATTGCAATCAAAAATACGCCCATTACTATTCACGGCAGTAAAGTTCTTGTTTTAGGTTTCGGTCGAATCGGAAAATTATTGTGTGACAGATTTTCAGCCCTTGGTGCAGAAGTTACGGCGGAGGCACGTAAAGTTTCGGATCTGGCGTGGATAAAATCCTACGGCTACATAGGTATTCCCTTGTCAGCCCTTTCCAGAACTATAGGTGTTTATGACGTTATTATAAACACCGTTCCGTCGGGAATTTTAACCGAGCAACTGCTGACACTTGTAAAAGATGAAGCATTAATAATAGACCTTGCAAGTAAACCGGGAGGAGTTAATTTAGAAGCCGCCTCAAAACTTAATAAAAAAGTTATATGGGCGCTTTCTCTTCCCGGTGCAGTGGCTCCTGTAACTGCAGGAATTATTATCAAAGACACCATTTTAAATATACTGGATGAATTGGAGGCGACAAACATTGGAACTTTGTGACGGCAAAATAGGATTTGCTTTAACCGGTTCATTTTGCACATTAAACAGTATGCTTATACAAATGAAAAAACTGAAAGACGAAGGTGCCGATGTTTATCCCATAATGAGTGAAACAGTTTTTGCAACCAACACACGTTTTGGTGATGCAAGTTATTTTATAAAGGAAACCCAGAATTTATGCGGACACGATGTAATTGCTACAATAAAGGACGCAGAGCCAATCGGTCCAAAAAAGATGTTCGATTTATTAATAATTGCACCCTGCACAGGGAACACTCTGGCAAAACTTGCTACAGGCGTAAACGACTCATCTGTAACAATGGCTGCAAAAGCGCATCTTCGAAACGGCAAACCACTGTTACTGTTCGTATCAACTAACGACGGTCTTTCTGCCGCAGCAAAGAATATCGGCACTTTGCTTAACTGCAAAAACGTATTTTGTACACCTTTCGGGCAAGATGACTTGATTAAAAAACCAATCTCATTGGTGGGAATTTTTGATTTACTTATACCGTCGGCAAAAGAGGCGCTCAACTACAATCAAATACAACCAATTATCTATCAGGGGTAAAAAAAGGTAATAACGCAAAAATGTGGAAATAAAAATAATCCTAATAATAAAAAGTTAATAACTTTATAATTTTTAATATAAAGTTGAAAAAGGTCTTTTAGACCTTTTTCTCTTATTTATTACATTTTTGCTATAAACAAACTTCACCGCTCGATGTACTTTAGTACATCTTCGGGTATCCCCTACGGGTTCAGTTTGTTCATTCTTCCTCTTTTTTTCCTCCCTGATTGGCTTTTTTTACAAATAATTATGGCTGATTTTCCAAATTATTCTTACAAATTTAGGTATATAATATATACTGACAAATTTTTTTATGAAAGGTGTAATATATAATGAGAGTAATAGTATGTGAAAATTACGACGAAATGTCACTGCAAGGTGCAAAATTATTTGAAAGCCAGATAAGATTAAAACCAAACAGTATATTAGGTCTTGCTACAGGCTCAACTCCAATCGGCATGTACCAGAACCTAATTAAAATGTATAAAGAAGAGGGTTTGGATTTCAGCAAAATCACTTCATTTAACTTGGACGAATATTATCCGATTTCTCAGGACAACGACCAGAGTTACAGATACTTTATGAACGAACAGTTGTTTAACCATATAAACATTGATAAAGAGAAAACTTTTGTTCCAAACGGTGAAGCAAAAGACTCAGATTTGGAATGCAAACAATACGAAGAAAAACTTGCTCAGTACGGCGGAGTTGACATTCAACTTTTAGGTATTGGCAGAAACGGTCACATAGGATTTAACGAACCGGGTGACAAACTTTATGCTTCTACTCACAAAACAGGTTTAACACAAGACACAATCGAAGCAAACTCAAGATTTTTTGCAGACATTAAAGATGTTCCTACACAGGCGTTAACTATGGGTATCGGCTCAATTATGAAAGCAAAAACAATTGTACTTTTAGCAAGCGGAAAGAACAAACACGACGCCGTAAAAGCACTTTTAGATGATTACATCACAACAGAAATTCCGTGTACTTTATTAAAAGCACACCCTGATTTTATACTAATCTGCGACAAGGACGCATACGAAGGATAAGAAAATGATATCTGCCGAAAAACTGCTTAACAGAAAACCGTTACAATTTAATATGGAAAGTTCTGCCCGTCTTTTAAAGGGTAAAACCGTAATTGTTACAGGTGGCAGCGGTTCAATCGGCAGTGAACTTTGTGTTCAGATTCATAAAGCCGAGCCCCAAAAACTTGTAATTTTAGACATTAACGAAAACAACAGTTATATGTTATACAAGAAACTGGGTATGGCAGAAAACATAAAAATAGAAATTGCAAACATAAGGGAAAGGGAAAAGGTCTTTTCCCTTTTTCGCAAATATAAGCCCGATTTTGTGTTCCATGCTGCCGCCCACAAACACGTACCTTTAATGGAGGAATGTGCTGACGAGGCGGTAAAGAACAACATTTTCGGCACACTTAATGTTATGGACGCCTGTGTTGACTGCGAAGTTAAAAAAATGATTCTGATTTCCACAGACAAGGCGGCAAATCCAAAAAGTGTAATGGGTGCCACAAAACGTTTTTGCGAAATGATGATACAAAGCAGAATAAACTCCAAAACAATCTTTTCTGCAGTACGTTTTGGAAACATCTTAGGCTCTGACGGAAGCGTAATTCCCATATTTTTGCAACAGATAGATATGGGCGGTCCCGTTACGATTACAGACAAAAGCATTACCAGATTTTTTATGACTGTTACCGAGGCGGTGGGGCTAATCCTTGAAACTGCAGTTATTGCAAGTCAGGGCGAGATATACGTTCTTGATATGGGTGAGAGCATAAGCATATTAACCCTTGCGGAGAACCTTATTAAATTAAAAGGATATACTCCTTACAAGGATATAGACATTGTTGAAACAGGTATGAGAACAGGGGAAAAACTTCACGAAGAACTGCTTATCAATCCACATTCTGCCGTGAAATCCCAGAATCAGTCCATAATGATTGACGGCAAACAGATTTTTAATACTCGTGACATTGAAAAAAGTCTGGAGTTACTTAAGAATTCGTTACAGAAAAATAACGAAAATATTAAGGAAACACTTAAAAAAGCCATTGACTAACCGAAAATATTGTAGTATAATTAATTATTATGTTATATTTTTAACAAAGGGGAGAATAAAATGAACAGAGTTTATAATTTTTCAGCAGGCCCATCTATGTTACCTGAGTCTGCACTAAAAAAAGCAGCAGATGAGATGCTTTGCTGCGGTAATTCAGGAATGAGCGTTATGGAGATGAGCCACCGTTCAAAAGACTACGAAGCAATTATTAACGAGGCTGAATCTCTATTAAGAGAACTTATGAACATTCCCGAAAACTATAAAGTATTATTCTTGCAGGGCGGTGCTTCCAGCCAGTTTGCAATGGTTCCGCTAAACTTAATTGGCAGAACAGGCAAAGCGGACTTTGTTATCACAGGTCAGTGGGCTAAAAAAGCATATCAGGAAGCAGGCAGATACGGCGAAGCAGTTAAAATCGCATCAAGTGAAGATGCAGTATTTAACTACATACCAAAACTGGATAAATCAACATTCTCTAAGGATGCTTCATATTTCCACATTACAACAAACAACACAATTTATGGTACAAGATATACAACATTGCCTGACACAGGTGACGTTCCGTTAGTTGCAGATATGTCATCAAACATCTTGTCAGAAGTTTATGACGTATCAAAATTCGGTTTAATCTATGCAGGTGCACAAAAGAATATGGGACCTGCAGGTCTTACAGTTGCAATTATCCGTGAGGACTTAATTGGAAATCCCTTAGACATTACACCTACAATGTTCAACTACGAAACACATTCTAAAAACGGTTCAATGTTTAACACACCGCCAACATATTCAATATACATTATGAAACTTGTACTTGAATGGTTAAAAGGCATCGGCGGTATTCCTGCCATTCAGAAAGTCAATGAAGAAAAAGCAAAAATCCTTTATGATTTCTTAGACAGTTCTTCATTGTTCAAAGGTACAGTTGTTAAAGAAGACAGATCAATTATGAACGTACCTTTCATTACAGGTGACGACGAGTTAAATGCAGAATTTATTAAAACTGCATCAAGCAAAGGTTTCGTTAACTTAAAAGGACACAGAAGCGTTGGCGGTATGAGAGCAAGTATCTACAATGCAATGCCTACAGAAGGCGTTATCGCACTTGTTGAATTAATGAAAGATTTCGAAGCAAGTCACAAATAATTATTCGAGAAGAGGTTTTTGTTAATGTATAATATTCAGACTTTAAATAAAATTTCAAAAACAGGTCTTGGTCAGTTAAACCCTGACAAATACACCTGTGCAGACGAGATTGCAAATCCCGATGCCATAATTTTAAGAAGTTTTTCAATGCACGAAATGGAACTTCCAAAATCATTACTTGCAGTTGCAAGAGCAGGCGCAGGGGTAAACAATATTCCAATCGACAAATGCAGTGAGCAGGGCGTAGTTGTATTTAACACTCCCGGTGCCAATGCAAATGCCGTTAAGGAACTTGTTATCGCTTCACTTTTACTTGCATCAAGAAAAGTTGCTGCAGGTATAGAATGGGTTAAAGGACAAAAAGATGCAGGAGACACCTTGTCAAAAGTAGTTGAAAAAGGCAAGTCTTCATTTGCAGGTCCTGAAATCAAAGGCAAAAAATTAGGCGTAATCGGTCTTGGTGCAATCGGCGTTATGGTATGTAACTCTGCTTACGCTCTTGGTATGGAAGTAATCGGTTACGACCCATACATTTCTGTTGACGCAGCTTGGGGCTTGTCAAGAGCAGTAAAAAGAGCAACCACGCTAAAAGAAATTTATGATACTTGTGATTATATTACATTACACATTCCGCTTAATAATGAAACAAGAGGAATGATTGGTGAAGAAACATTAAAATCAACTAAAGACGGCGTAAGGATTCTAAACTTCTCACGTGGCGAATTGGTTGACAGTGCGGCAATCATTGATGCAATAAACAAGGGCAAAGTTGCAAGTTATGTAACAGACTTCCCAACTGCAGAAATGCTTGACGTAGAAAACATTACACCAATGCCTCACCTTGGTGCATCAACACCTGAAAGTGAAGAAAACTGTGCATATATGGCAGCAAACGAGTTAAAACAGTACCTTGAATTCGGTAACATTGTTAACTCAGTTAACTTCCCCAACTGCTCAATGCCTATGGAAACAAAATTCCGAGTTTGCATTATTCACAAAAACATTCCTAATATGTTAGGTCAGGTAAGCACAATGTTTGCAGATGCAGGAATTAACATTTGCCATATGATTAATAAAAGTAAAGGCGACAATGCTTATACATTGGTTGATGTTGATGAGCCATGCGACAGTATCGTAGATAAAATTAATGGTATTGACGGCATACTTTCAACAAGAGTTATAAGATAATAAAAAGCGTGGCTGACGCCACGCTTTTACTATAAGAGGAAATAACTATGACAAAGTATTTAAATGAAATTATAGATATTTTAAATAAGGAGTACGGTGATGCCGACTGCACACTTAACTATGAGGATACATTGCAACTTTTAATTGCAACTCAACTGGCAGCACAGTGTACCGATGCAAGAGTAAATATAGTTATGGTAGATTTAGTAAAAAAATACCCTGACGTATATGCTTTTGCCAATGCAGATTTAAGTGAACTGATGGACGATATCCATTCAACAGGTTTTTACAGAAACAAAGCAAAAAACATTATCGCCTGTTGCAAAAAGATTATTTCTGATTTCGAAGGTAAAGTGCCCGGCAATATGAAAGACCTGCTGACACTACCGGGTGTAGGACGAAAAACCGCAAACTTAATTTTAGGCGATGCTTTTGGAATACCGGGAATTGTTGTTGACACCCACGCAGGACGTCTTGCAAGGCGTATGGGACTTACCAAAAACACAGACCCAACTAAAGTAGAGTTTGATTTATTAAAAATCATTCCAAAAGAACACCAGACGCTTTTCTGCCACCAGTTAGTAGAACACGGCAGAAAGTACTGCAAATCACAAAGACCTTATTGTGAACACTGTCCATTGAATGAAATATGCAAAAAGAGAGGTTTGTAAAAACCTCTCTTTTATAATATCTCTAACTTCGCATAAGCCGCCATTAAATTCTTAGTTCCTACAGTTTCAAAAGCAATTTCCAGATGCCAGTCATTTCCCACCGCAGTTGCTTTTAATATCATACCTTTACCGAATTTACTGTGTTTTACCATCTGACCTACACTGTATGTAACGCCACTTGAAACGGTCTTTTTACTGTCAAGGGTGATTTTATTATATTTAACGGGTGAAATGTAACTGCTTGTAATTTCCTTTTTAATCTCCGTTTTAAATGGA
Organism: Clostridia bacterium; assembly: GCA_017646825.1. Classification (GTDB taxonomy): domain Bacteria; phylum Bacillota; class Clostridia; order Monoglobales; family Firm-18; genus RGIG1864. The sequence goes on from JAGCLT010000114.1 coordinate 7,041, forward strand.
ATATCGATTAAATTATCGTCTATTTCATCTACAAATCGTGACGGCTTGTTGTAACTAACAGTTCCAAACAAAGTTCTTGACTGAGTGCAGGTAATAAACAGTTTTTTCTTTGCTCTTGTTATTCCCACATAGCAAAGACGTCTTTCCTCCTCCAACTCATCGCTTGAACTGATTGACATGAAACTAGGGAACAGTCCCTCTTCCATTCCGCACATAAATACTACGGGGAATTCCAGTCCCTTTGCGCTGTGAAGGGTCATTAACACAACAACCTCTTGTGATTCGTCGTAGTTATCAACATCGGCTACCAAAGAAATTTTTTCAAGATAATTGTTAAGTGTTGCCTCTTCCTTTGGTACAGTTTTTTCAAACTCCATAGCATCTGTTATAAGTTCTTTTATGTTTTCAAGCCGTGTTGTTGCCTCAACGGTGTTTTCATTCATAAGCATGGTTGCATAACCGGTTTTTTCAATAACTGTATCAATCAATTTTGATACGGGCATATCTTTTGACAACTGTTGAAGTTCTGTCATCATTTTGGCAAATTCGCCCAGTTTTCCCTGCTCTGTCATGCAAACATCAAACATACTTATACCTCTGGCGTTTGCAATTTCTTCGCAGTTTGATACTGTTTTTGCACCTATACCACGTTTTGGCTCATTAATTATTCGTTTAAAATTCACATTATCTGCAGGGTTGTTTATTAATTTAACGTATGCTAAAACGTCTTTGATTTCCTTTCTGTCAAAGAATCTTAAACCACCAAGGACACGATAGGGAACGGCGTTTTGGATAAGCATATTTTCTATAACGCGGGACTGGGCATTGGTACGGTACAACACCGCAAAATCGTTGTAGTTGTAGCCGTCTATTGTCATATTTATAATCTGCTCAGCAATGTAATATCCCTCGTCATGCTCGTTTGTAGCACGGTAGAAAGAAATTTTTTCACCGTCACCACTGTCTGTACACAGAGTTTTACCTTTTCTTCCTCTGTTATTTTTAATAACTCCGTTTGCGGCATCTAAAATATTCCCCGTCGAACGATAATTCTGTTCAAGTTTTATAACTGCACAGTTTTCATACTGCTTTTCAAAGGACAGTATGTTTTCAATATTTGCCCCTCGGAACTTATATATACTCTGGTCGTCATCACCTACAACGCAGATGTTTTTGTGCCCTGCCGCAAGTAATGTTACCAGTCTGTACTGGGCGTGGTTTGTATCCTGATACTCATCTACCATTACATACTTAAATCTCCGCTGATAGTAGGAAAGAACGTCATCGTTTTCTTCAAATAATTTTACCGTCAGCATAATTATATCGTCAAAATCAAGTGCGTTATAAGTTTTTAATTTCTTCTGATAAAGTTCATAAACGTCTGCAATAATGTTTAGTCGATAATCTGTAGCAAAATCATTTTTCATATCTTTGGGGAATTGCATCTCGTCTTTTGCCCTTGAAATTTCATTGATAAGTGATTTTGGCTGAAACATTTTATCGTCAATATTAAGTTCCTTTATGCACTCTTTTACAACAGTCAACTGGTCTGCCCTGTCGAAAATATTAAAATCTCTTTTGTAACCCAGTTTGTCTATATCACGGCGCAAAAATTTCACGCACATAGAGTGGAAAGTTGATGCAAAAACATCGTTACCTGCATCTCCAAGCATTGTGGTCAGTCTGTTTTTAAGTTCCTGCGCCGCTTTGTTGGTAAATGTAATTGCAAGTATTTCATAAGGGCGTACATTTTGTACGCCTATTAAATATGCAACTCTGTTAATCAAAACGGTGGTTTTTCCGCTTCCTGCACCTGCAAGTATTAACACGGGGCCATCAGTTTTAAAAACCGCTTCCCGCTGTTTGTCATTTAAATTTGAAAAGGTGGTATCAACCATTAATAATTCCTCCGCCTATTACTGTATCACCGTCGTAAAGCACTACGGACTGTCCTTTTGTTATTGCTCGTTGAGGTGTGTCAAACACGATTTTTGCGTTATCTCCGTCAGGATAAACCGTGCAGGGATAATCAGTAGTTCTGTATCTTATTTTCCCCGTACAGGAAAATGGCTCTTTTGGTGCATCAAAGGGAATGTAATTCATTTTTTCTGCATAAAGTGTTGCTCCGAACAAGTCCTCATTGTCAGCTAAAGTTACAGTATTGTTAACTGCATCAATATCTGTAACATAAACAGGCTTGTTAAGAGCAATTCCGAGCCCTTTTCGCTGACCGATAGTGTAGTTTACAATGCCCTGATGCTGTCCCACAACTGTTCCGTCTTTTAATATAAAGTCACCTTTTTTCTGGGGTCCTTTTAAATCGGTAATAAATCTTACGTAATCGTCATCAGGAATAAAGCAAATTTCCTGACTGTCCTTTTTGTCAGCAACAGACAGTCCCAGTTCTTTTGCTACTGCCCTTGTCTGGTCTTTTGTTATATCGCAAAGTGGGAAAATAACTTTAGACAGTTGGTGCTGTGTAAGTGTATATAAAAAATAAGTCTGGTCTTTACTCTGGTCACCGCATCTTTTAAGAAGATATCTGTCCCCGACTTTTTCAACCTTTGCATAGTGACCTGTGGCAATATATTCTGCACCAATCTCTTCGGCGTATTTTAGCATCGCACCAAATTTCAGGTATTGATTACAGTTTACACAAGGGTTGGGTGTGTGTCCCAAAAGGTAACTTTCCACAAAATTGTCTGTTACATTTTCTTTAAACTGTTTTGTAAAGTCAACAGTATAGTGAGGTATTCCAAGTTTATCCGCAACTGCTTTTGCATCGGCTACGGTGTTTTGGTGGCAACCAACCTCGTCACTTTCCCAAAGTTTCATAGTGACTCCCGCTACCTCATATCCTGCTTTAAGCAAAAAAACGGCAGATGCAGAACTATCCACACCGCCGCTCATTCCTACTAAAACCTTACTCATGGTCGTGAGCATGGCACTCTTCACAGTTACAACTGCAACCAACAATAGGAGTTGGGTCTATGCCCTGTCTTTTATAATAATCTGCAAGACAAGAACGAATAGCCTCCTCCGCTAAAACAGAACAGTGCATTTTAACGGGCGGTAGTCCGTCCAATGCTTCTACAACTGCTTTGTTGGTAAGTTCAAGTGCCTCGTTGATAGTTTTTCCTTTTACAAGCTCTGTTGCCATACTGCTGGTTGCCACAGCGGCACCGCAACCGAAAGTCTTGAATTTTATATCTTTAATGATATCGTCTTCAATAAACATATATATTTTCATTATATCGCCGCATTTAGCGTTACCTACTTCGCCTACGGCATTTGCATTTTCAAGTTCTCCAACATTTCTTGGGTTTGAAAAATGGTCCATTACTTTTTCACTGTACATACTATTTCTTCCCTTTCAAATAATCTTCATACAAAGGAGACATATCTCTTAACCTTTGCACAATCTTTACTAATTCTTCTATAATCTTGTCAACTTCCTCAAATGTATTTCTGTGTGAGAAAGACGCTCTTAGTGAGCCATGAGCAATAGCGTGAGGAAGACCTATTGCTAAAAGCACGTGAGATGGGTCTAAAGAACCGCTGGTACAAGCAGAGCCGCTTGAAGCCGCAATCCCTACCAAGTCAAGGGATAATAATAAACTTTCGCCCTCAATAAATTCAAAAGAAATATTTGCATTTCCGGGAAGTCTTTCTGTTCTGCTTCCGTTTAATCTGCAATGTTTTATGTTCGAAAGTACGCCGTCAATAAAGCGTTCTCTTAATTCATAGCACTTTTTCATATTGGCTTCAAGGTTTTCTACTGCAATTCTAAGTGCTGTAGCCATACCAACGATGCCTGCAACATTTTCTGTTCCTGCACGTTTGTTTCGTTCCTGAGCACCGCCGTACATAAGTTGGCTTAACCATGTGCCTGTTTTAATATACAAAAAGCCGACGCCTTTCGGACCCTCGAATTTATGTGCAGACACAGAAAGCAGATTAACTCCCAAATCTTCCACGTTTACTGGAATGTGTCCTACGGCTTGTACTGCATCTGTATGAAAAATTATATTGTTCTCTTTTGCAATCTGTGCAATTTCTTTTATGGGCTGGATTGTGCCTATTTCATTATTTGCCATCATTATTGAAATAAGAGTAGTTTCGGGAGTAATGGCATTTTTAACGTCCTCCACATTAACTAAACCCTCGCTGTCAACGGGAATATAAGTAACTGTAAACCCCTCTTTTTCCAACTGCTGGAAACAATGCAATACTGCGTGATGTTCAATCACAGAGGTAATTAAATGTTTACCCTTTTTTATATTTTTACGGGCTGCACCAAAAATCGCCCAGTTGTCAGCCTCGCTTCCGCAACCGGTAAAAAATATTTCGTTCGGTTTTGCCCCGATTAAACCCGCAACTGTCTCTCTTGCGTTTTCAATTACCGCTCTGTTTTGCTGACCGAAACTATATATAGAAGAAGCATTTCCGTAAGATTCCGTCAAATACGGCATCATACTGTCTAACACTTCTTTACTCATTTTTGTTGTTGCTGCATTATCAACATATATCAATTTTTAACCCTCCTTGCCATTTATAATAATACACCTTTTTGGCTAATTAGTCAACTGTAAATACGTCTCTATTCATATTATTTACCAAGATGTACTAATAATACTGCAATATCTGCAGGAGACACCCCTGAAATACGTGACGCCTGACCAACTGACGTAGGTTTAAACTGATTTAACTTCTGACGTGCCTCAATTCTTAAGCCGTAAACATCGTCATAATTTAAAGTTTCAGGTATCTTTTTGTTATCTAACTTTTTAACTGCCTCTGCCTGTTCTGTCTGTCTTTTTATATACCCCTCGTATTTAACGGTAATCTCTATCTGGTTTGCAATAACTTTGGGATAATTTGGGAAATTGTCGTCAATTTCACTTAAAGACTGGTAAGTAAGTTCAGGACGGCGTACCAACTCAACTAAGTGAATACCTGTTGAAATTTCGGTACTTCCGTACCTTCTAAGATACTCATTAACCTTTGCACTTGGTGATGCAGTCTGTTTTTGCAGTCTTTTTATTTCTTTTTCAATGGAGGATTTCATATCAAGGAATTTTTGATATCTTTCTTCGGTTATAAGTCCTATTTCCTTGCCGTAAGGTGTAAGTCTTATATCTGCATTATCCTGCCTTAATAAAAGTCTGTGTTCTGCTCTTGCGGTCATCATTCTGTACGGCTCGTTAGTTCCTTTTGTTACCAAATCGTCAATAAGAACACCTATATACGCCTCTGCTCTTGACAGAACAAAAGGCGTTTGTCCCTTTATTTTTCGTGCGGCATTTATTCCTGCCATAAGACCTTGTGCTGCTGCTTCCTCGTACCCTGAACTTCCGTTAAACTGCCCTGCACCATACAGTCCTGAAATTTCTTTAAATTCCAGTGTTGGCAACAGCTGAGTAGGGTCAATGCAGTCGTACTCAATAGCATACGCCGTTCTCATAAGATGCACATTTTCAAGCCCGGGAATTGTGCGTAAAAATGCCACCTGAACGTCTTCGGGAAGTGACGAAGAAAGTCCCTGAACATATATTTCATTAGTATCAAGTCCCATTGGTTCTAAAAAGAACTGGTGTCTGGGCTTGTCAGAAAATCTTACAATTTTGTCTTCTATTGACGGACAGTATCTTGGACCTATTCCCTTAATATTACCGCTGTAAAGTGGTGAACGGTGTAAATTTTGTCTTATTACGTTATGTGTTTCTTCGTTGGTGTATGACAAATAACAGTCTACTTTGTTTTCGCCTACTTCTGTAGTTTCAAAAGAGAACGGTACAATGTCATCGTCACCGTGCTGTACTTCAAACTTGGAAAAATCCACTGTGTTGGCATTTACCCTTGCAGGTGTACCTGTTTTAAAGCGCATTAACTTTACGCCCATTTCAAGCAAACTGTCAGTCATTTTTGTAGCAGGGAACATTCCATCAGGACCGCCCTCGTAAGAAACGTCACCAATAATTATTCTACCTCTTAAATATGTTCCGCTTGCGATTATTACCGCTTTCACATTATAAACGGCGCCTGTGTGAGACACTACTCCTGTTACTTTGTTACCCTCGTGAAGTATTTCAACAACCTCGCCCTGTTTTATATACGGGTTTGCCTGCTTTTCTAAAGTGTCTTTCATATACATTTTGTATCTTTGTCTGTCTGACTGGACACGAAGGGAATAAACTGCAGGGCCTTTGCCCTTGTTTAACATTCGTGACTGGATAAATGTAGCGTCTGCCGCTTTACCCATCTCACCGCCAAGGGAATCAATCTCCCTTACAAGATGTCCTTTTGCAGTACCGCCGATACTTGGGTTGCAGGGCATATTTCCTATACTGTCTAAATTTATTGCAAATACTATGGTTTTAAGACCTAAACGTGCACAGGCAAGAGCCGCTTCGCAACCTGCGTGTCCTGCTCCTACTACTGCTACGTCAAAATCTCCTGCTATATATTTTTCCATTTTCTCACCTATTTTCCTACACAGAATTTTGAAAATATATTGTCTATAATCTCTTCGCTTACTGTTTCTCCACCAATTTCGCCCAGTGCGGAAATGGATAGTTCAACACTGCTTAACACTATGTCAAAGGGCGCAAATGCACCAATATCATTTAGTGCTTCTCCTAATAAAGTGTTTGCTCTTATAAGGCTTTCTTTATGCCTTGGGTTTGTTATTACCGCTTTTTCCTTTATATCTATCTGTCCGTATTTTTCGTATATCAAATCGTAAAGGCAGTCAAAACCCTCTGCATTTTTTGCGGATACTACCACACAGCCCAGATATCCGTCTGTATCAATTTTTTGTTGTTTAAGGTCAGACTTATTAATAACAAGCAAGGTTTTTTCCTTATCCACCATATTCGCAATTTCTGTTTCCTCCGCCGTCATTCCCTTGTTACCGTCAACAACAAAAAATACGATGTCTGCTTTCTCCAGCATCTCTTTTGAACGTTTGATACCTATCTGTTCAATGGTGTCATCACTTTCCCTTATACCTGCGGTGTCAAACAAATTAAGTTTTAGTCCTCTTATATTAACTGCAGTTTCCAAAACGTCTCTTGTTGTGCCCTCTATATTTGTAACTATTGCTCTGTCTTCACCAAGTATTGCATTTAAAAGGCTTGATTTTCCTGCATTAGGTGAGCCAACGATTGCCACGTTTACACCGTCACTGATAATTCTGCCGTTATCTGAAGTGTTAATTAGTTTCTCTGTTTCATTAAGACAATGTTTTAAAATATCAGTCAGCTCGTCATATTCCATAGGCTCTACGCCCTCTTCGGAATAATCCATTGTAGCCATAACGTGTGCAGTTGCGTCAATAAGTTTCTGTCTTAGTGCCGATATTTCTCCCGACAACGCCTTATCAAGTTGCGATGCGGCAACTGTAACCTGCTTTTCCGTTTGTGCGTTTATAAGGTCTGCAACCGCCTCCGCCTGAGACAAATCCATTTTGCCGTTTAAAAAAGCACGTTTGGTAAATTCACCGGGACCTGCAGGAACTGCGCCTTTTTTATATACCGCGTCAAGGACTATTTTGCAAATAGCAATACCTCCGTGACAATGGAATTCCACCACGTCTTCACCTGTATAACTGTTTGGTGCTTTAAACACACATACAAGGGCGTTATCAACAGTTTCGTTATTAACTTTTATTTTACCAAGGTGCATTTTGTGGCTTTCCATAGTTTTTACATCTTTGCCGTAAAACAGACCTGATGCAATTTCTACTGCCTTTTCCCCTGATATTCTTATTATTCCTATACCACCTGTCATATTAGGTGTGGCAATTGCTGCAATAGTCAAAACTTTTCACCTCTTAACCGAAACGAAGTAAACCAAACTCTGTTTTTTGCTTTCTATTTTCCGCCATTACTTCGTTAAAAGCCTCGCATATACACCAGTATATGCTGCATTTTTGCCTTGTACTGACGAAAAATAGTGTGCAAAAAATTCTATGAACCCAAAATGTCTCAAAATCAGGATTTTCTAACTATCAGGGTTAAGGAATACTGTTTCGTATTCTAATACCGACAACGAAATTGCAGATTTTTGGCCATTTTGGGCAGGTTGGGCTCATTTCGTTTCGGTTAAAAAACGAAGCCGTCTTAAAATAGCAAAACCCAATAAAAGTGCCTGTGCACATTTTTTGGCTTTATCCCCTGCGTAAAAATTTTACGCACCTTCACTATTTCGAGACGGCCTTAATTATTTAATTCTACTTCTTGTACATTACAACTACTCGGCGGTTTGGCTCTTCACCAACGCTTTTTGTTTTAATGTTTGGTTTATCCTGCAATGCAGAATGAATAATTCTTCTTTCATAAGGATTCATTGGCTCAAAAGACATATCCTTGCGGTATTTAGTTGCTTTTGCAGCCATACTGTTTGCAAGGCGTACAAGTGTTTCTTGTCTTTTTGCACGGTATGTTTCTGAATCAACGATTATTCTGCAGTAATCGTCACCTTTACGTTTTTTGTTAACATAAAGATTTGTTAAGTACTGAACAGAATCTAAAGTGTCACCGCGTCTGCCGATTAGTGTTCCTACGTCTTCGCCGTGTAAAACTACTTTTACACAGTCTGTCTGCACTTCTGTTGTAGCGGTACAATCAAGACCCATTGAACTGATTAAACCGTTTATAAATTCCAAAGCGGCAACTTCGCCGTGTTTTGCTGCTTCTTCAGTAACAGGTGCAGGCGCAGGTTTAACCGGTTTTTCAACTTCTTCTGTGACCTCAACTTTTGGCTCTGCCTTTTTCTTTGGTTCTGCTTTCTTTTTGGGGTCCGCCTTTTTAGGCTCTGCTTTTTTAGGCTGTGGTATTTCGGTAATATCTTTTAGTGCTGCAACAATTTTTGCATCTTTTGCACCAAAACCGAACAAGCCCTTTGAGCCCTCTTCTACTATTCTGACATTAATTCTGTCTCTTGTAGTATTAAAATGTTTCATTGCATTCATAACAGCTTCGTCAACTGTTTTAGCAACAAATTCTATACGTTCAGTCATTATTTTCTCCTCTTTTTCTTTTGTGATGGGTGAACCGTTTGTTTTGGTTCGTTGGCTTTCGCCTCTTTTTCTTTTGCTATTTCATTCTGCATTTTTTTATTCATAAAGAATTGTTGTACCATTCTTACTACGTTACTGATTGTCCAGTAAAATCCAAGTGCCGCAGGTAAAGTGAATGCAAAAAATGCTGTCATAAAGGGCATAAATGTCTGCATAGACTTCATAGTATTTGCAGTCTGGTCATTACCTGATGAATTCTGTGCGGATTGTGCGGTAGTCATTGCTGACAATGCATAAGTTGTAAGACCGCAAAGTACGGGAATTATCCAAAGTAGTGACGGAACTGAAATCTGCGGAACTTTCTCAAGTGCAAGACCAAAGAAGTTAAAGTTGATTGTTCCGGCAGCAGCGGGCCATGCACTTCCCAACTGGTCAACCATAGAGAAAAGTGCAATTTCAGAAGTAACTGCTTTACCTGTGATTTCTTTTCCCAATTCCATTAAATTACTTATTACTTCAGGAGTAAAGCCTGAAGCAGGTCCAAACATATAAGTAAGTGGTTTTAATACCGCCTGATACAAAATAAGAATAATAGGTAATTGTATCAAAAGGGGTAAGCATCCGCTCATAGGATTTATATTATATTCTTTATAAAGCTTCATCATTTCCTGACTTTGCTTTTCTTTGTCATACTCATATTTTTTCTGAATTTCAGCCATTTTAGGTTGAATTTTCTGCATAGCAACTGAGGACTTTTGCTGTTTTATATTAAGTGGTAACAATAAAAGATTGACAACAACCGTAAATATAATCAAAGCCCAACCGTAGTTGCCTGTTAAGTCATATAAAAACTTCAAAAATGCTCCGAACGGTTTTATAAATGTGCTCATATTTCCTCCAAAATAAGTATCACGGTACAGGGTCATACCCGCCTTTATTCCATGGGTGGCAACGGCATATCCGTTTTACAGACATCCATCCGCCTTTTAACGCGCCGTATTTTTCTACTGCCTCAAGACAATAAGCCGAGCAGGTAGGATAAAATCTGCAACAAGGTTTTTTTAGTGGCGAAATGAACTTTTGATAAAATTTAATCAGTGATACTATCAGTTTTTTCATTGTTAAATAAATCTGCTTTCTCAAGAGCCCTTAATACTTCCTGGTCAACACTGTAAAAATCAGCACCTACAATTTTATGTTTTGCTGATATTACCATATAATATCCCGTCTTTAAATGCTGTTCGTACAGTCGGAAACTTTCGTAAAGCAGTCTTCTTACTCTGTTTCTTACAACTGCTTTTCCAAGCTTTGTGCTCACTGTAAACCCAAGACGGTTATAGGGCTTGTTATTAGATTTTTTGTAATACAAAGTAAAAAATTTACTGTGTACCGTTTGACCTTTATAGTACAAACGACGGAAAATTGTATTTTGATTAAGTGAATAAGTCTTTTTCATAATTTTTAGTAAACAAAGCACGGTTTGGACAAACAATTATGTCCAAACCGTACAGTAATTAATTACTACGCTGAAATTTTTGCACGACCTTTTAAACGGCGACGTGCCAAAACTTTTCTTCCGTTAGCTGTTGACATTCTCTGTCTGAAGCCGTGAACTTTTTTTCTCTGACGTTTTTTAGGTTGATATGTCTGAAGCATACTTTTCTACCTCCTTATATTTCGTAAAGACAAATTATTTTGTCATACTTGCAACTTCTTCGGCAAAGTTGTCTGATTTCTTTTCAAGACCTTCACCTTTTTCAAATCTTACATAGTCAAGTAATTTAACACCTTTTGATTCAAGGTATTTACCTACTGTTATGCTGTCATCCTTAACAAATGCCTGTTGCAATAAGCAGTTTTGTTCATAGAATTTGTTGATTTTACCGCCAACCATTTTTTCGATAATAGCATCAGGTTTAGAAGCATTTTTAGGATCTTCTTTAATCTGAGCGATAATGATTGCTTTTTCTTTTTCAACATCTTCTGCAGGAACGCTGTCCTGGTCTTTATATAAAGGATTAATAGCCGCAATTTGCATAGCGCAATCCTTTGCTGCAGTTTTAACATCTTCGCTTGTCATATCGCCTTCGATTTTAACCATAACACCGATTCTGCCTGCTGCGTGAATATAACCTACAACGCCGCCTTCATATCTTGCAAATCTTCTTAAATTCATATTTTCGCCGATTTTTGCGATTTTTTCTGTTAACATATCTTTGATTGTTACAGAGTTGTCGTCAACGAATTTTGAATCCAACAAAGCATCTACATCTGCAGGGTTTGTAACAATAACCTGTTTTGCAATATTTTTAACAAGAGTCTGGAACTCTTCATTTTTAGCAACGAAGTCTGTTTCAGAGTTTACTTCTACCATTGCACCAACGTTGCCGTCGATAACAATGTCAACAAGACCTTCTGAAGCAATTCTTCCTGCTTTTTTCTGAGCAGTTGCCAAACCTTTTTCACGTAAAAAGTCAATAGCTTTTTCAAAATCACCGTTAGTTTCTGTAAGCGCTTTTTTACAGTCCATCATACCGCAGCCTGTAACTTCACGCAATTCTTTTACAGCACTTGCTGAAATCATATTTAAAAACTCCTTTATCTTATAATTTACGCTTCTTGTACTACTTCCTCTTCATCTTCTTCAACTGAGAATGATGTACCCTGCTTTGCTTCCAAAACAGCGTTAGCAATACATTCAACAATTAATTTAACCGCTCTGATTGCGTCATCGTTACCGGGGATTACATAGTCAACTTCTTCAGGGTCGCAGTTTGTATCAACGATAGCAACAACCGGGATACCAAGTCTTTTTGCTTCTGCGATTGCAATTCTTTCTTTTCTTGGGTCAACTACGAACATAGCAGCATGCATTTCTCTCATTTCTTTAATACCGCCGAAGTTCTTTTCAAGTTTTTCCATTTCTTTTCTTAATTTCAAAACTTCTTTTTTAGGTAACAAATCAAATGTACCGTCATTTTCCATTTTTTCTAACTGATACAATCTGTCGATACTTCTTCTGATTGTTTTGAAGTTAGTAAGCATACCGCCCAACCATCTGTTGTTAACGTAGAACATACCAACTCTTTTTGCTTCGTCGCAAATTGCTTCTTGCGCCTGTTTCTTTGTTCCTACGAACAAAATGTTACCGTTTTCTGCAACGTCACGTACGAAACTGTACGCTTCTTCTACCTTTTTAACGGTTTTCTGCAAATCGATAATGTAGATACCGTTTCTTTCTGTGAAAATGTACTCAGCCATTTTCGGGTTCCATCTGCGAGTCTGGTGTCCGAAGTGAACGCCTGCCTCTAACAGCTGTTTCATTGAAATTACTCCCATTTTTATTTCCTCCTTGTTTTTTATACCTCCGCCAAATTCATTTCCGTCAACAACCTTAAAAAGGCAACCTTTGACAAATCTTTTTGACGTGTGTATTTATATATGAAGATTTTTTGCGCACAAAAAACCATCATAGCCTTACTATAATATCACATATTTTCTATAATTGCAAGTGCTTTTTTTGATATTTTTTCATATCTTTCCTTTTTTGACTTTATTCTTTCCTCCAAAGAGGGCAAAATTCCGAAATTTACATTCATAGGTTGAAAGTTTTTAACGGATTCGTCACTTACATAATGTGCAAGAGCACCGTGAGCCGTCGCTCTGTCAAATACCACGGGCGGTTTGTCCATAGCCGCCATTGCGGCATTAATACCTGCCACAAGTCCGCTTGAAGCACTTTCCACATACCCCTCAACACCTGTTATCTGCCCTGCAAAGAATATATTGCCATCAGTTTTAAGGCGATAAGTGTTATCCAAAAGTTTCGGAGAATTTATATATGTGTTTTTGTGCATAACACCGTAACGCAAAAATTCGGCATTTTCAAGTCCCGGGATAAGACCAAACACTCTTTTTTGTTCTCCGAATTTAAGGTGAGTCTGAAATCCTACAAGATTATACATACTGCCCTCACTGTTGTCCTGCCTTAACTGCACCACCGCATAAGGCAAAGTTCCGTCAGGACGTGGCAAACCAACAGGTTTTAAAGGACCAAACAACAAAGTATCGTGCCCTCTTTTGGCCATTACCTCAACGGGCATACAACCCTCGAAAACATTGTTTTCAAATTCTTTTACCTCTGCCGTTTCGGCATTTATAAGTTCCTTATAAAACTCCTCGTACTGTTCCTTTGTCATAGGACAGTTTATATAATCGTCTCCGCCTTTTCCGTAACGCGCCGCCTTATACGCTATATTCATATCAATTGTATCAAAAGAAACAATAGGTGCTGCCGCATCAAAAAAGTGAAGATACTCTGTACTGTCTGTTATTCTCTGTATTTCCTCGCACATAGCGTCAGAAGACAAAGGACCTGTTGCGATTACTGTTATGCCCTCGGGAATTTTTGTGATTTCTCGGGACAATACAACATTGATATTTGGGTGGCTGTTTATTTTTTCTGTAATCAAATCAGAAAATCTGTATCTGTCAACAGCCAGGGCTCCTCCTGCAGGAACTTTTGTTTCATCTGCACACTGCATTATCAAAGAATTCAACAGTCTCATTTCTTCTTTTAAAAGCCCAACTGCATTGGTGATGCCGTCTGCACGAAGGGAATTACTGCACACAAGTTCTGCAAAATTGTCGTATTTATGAGCAGGTGTTTTTTTATCCGGCTTCATTTCGTAAAGATTAACCTTAACACCTCTGTTTGCAATCTGCCACGCCGCCTCGCAACCTGCAAGACCTGCGCCTATTACATTTACTGTCATTTGTTATCACATTCCTCGTTGGAACAATACTGTTTTTTCTTACCTCTGAAATTCTTTTCAAACATAAGGCTTCCGCATTTTTCACATTTTTTTGCAAGTGGTTTATCCCAAGTCATAAAATCGCATTTAGGATTGTTTTCACAACCGTAATACTCTTTTCCCTTTTTGGATTTCTTAACCAGTATTTTGCCCCCGCATTTAGGACAGGTTGCTCCCGTTTCCTTAATAATAGGTTTTGCATTTCTGCATTCGGGGAAACCAGGGCAAGCAAGGAACTTACCAAATCTGCCTATTTTATAAACCATCATACGTCCGCACTTGTCGCAGGGCACGTCTGAAACCTCATCTTTAATTTCAATATTGCCTATTTCTTTTTCCGCAAGTTTTAAGGTGTCCATAAAAGGACCGTAAAAATCAGAGATGATTTTTACCCAGTCAACTGCACCTGTTTCAACATCGTCAAGACGTTTTTCCATATTTGCGGTAAAGTCAATGTCAACTATATCGTTAAAATGCTGAACCATAAGATCAGTTACAACTACACCCAATTCTGTAGGGTGCAGTGCCTTACCCTTTCTTGCAACGTAACCTCTTGCAAGAATTGTGCTTATTGTGGGAGTGTAGGTACTTGGTCTTCCTATTCCCTCTTCCTCCATAGTTTTAATAAGAGTTGCCTCTGTAAATCTTGAGGGCGGCTCTGTAAATTTCTGGCTTTCGTTTAATGATACAGGTAAAACTTTTTCTCCTACTTCAATTTCGGGAAGTTTTGTAACCTTTTCCTCTTTTTCGTCAACGCTTTCTATATACACCTTTGTAAATCCTGCAAATTTAATTTTGCTTCCGTTTGCTTTAAACACATAACCGTTTGCAGTAATATCC
>JAGCLT010000115.1 GCA_017646825.1 Clostridia bacterium
AAAATTTTTATCAACAACTTTTTCAAAAGGCAGTTTTCTTACTGCCAGTAAGTGAAAAAGGGTTGTTAACAGGTTTAACAGGATATAATAATAATAGTAATAAAATATAAAGTAATTTAGTTTTATATTGGAGGAAAAAATTATGATTTTCAGTTGTGACAGAAATCAATTAAAAGAATGTATAAATATAGTACAAAAAGCAGTAGCTGCACATTCATCTATGCCTGTATTAGAAGGTATTTTAATTACAACAGATGCAGATAAAATTATTTTAACTGGAAATAATCTGGAAATAGGTATTGAGGCATCACTTGAAGCAACAGTTGACAGAAACGGTGCAGTTGTAGTTAACTCACGCCTTTTTGGTGACATTATTAATAAATTTACAGGTGACATTGTTACTTGTAACTGCGAAGAAAATAATGTTTTAAATTTAAAATGCGGTAATTCAAAATTTAAAATTACAGGTATTAACGCAGACCAGTTCCCTGAAATCGCAAAAAGCAAAGACAGAGATTTGTACTGCGTTTCAATGGAACAAAGACAGTTCAGAGAATTAGTTAGACATACATATTATGCAACAGGTATTTCAAGCCCTAATATTATTTTAACTGGATGTTTCTTCGAAGCATCACAGGGTAAAGCAAATATGGTTGGTGTTGACGGCTACAGACTTGCTTACAGAAAAATAGAAAAAGAAAATATTACTGTAACAAGTCCTGAAAATTATCAGAAAATCGGTACAATTATTCCGTCACGCTCACTTGTTGAACTTTTAAAAGTTACAGATGATACTGAAAAAACAATAAATATTTACGGCAGTGCAAAACACGTAAGATTTGAATTTGAAAACGTAATTTTTGTTTGCAGAATTATTGAGGGTGATTTTATTGACTACAATAAAATTCTTCCCGATTCAAATTTAACAACTGTAAGACTGAAAGGTTATGAGTTGTTGTCAGCAGTAGAAAGAGCATCACTTATTATTACAAACGATGCAGGACGTGCACCTGTAATACTTGACATTGAAAACGGTGAAATAAAAATTGACTGCGAAACAAGTGCAGGAACAGTAAAAGAACTTATTTCTGTTGATATGGTGGGAGAAAATGTAAAAATTGGCTTTAACAACAAGTTTTTACTTGATGCATTAAAGGCAGTTGACACCGATGACATTACACTTTCATTCTCAGGACCTATGAAGCCCTGTCTGATTACACCAGTTAACGGCGACGATTACAAATATTTAGTACTTCCATTAAAACTATGATAAGAGTAAAAGCGGTAAAAAAACCGTCACAAAACATTGAAATCACAACTGAATATATAAAATTAGACCAGTTTTTGAAATTTTGCGGTTTTGCCGAAAGCGGAAGTTTTGCAAAAGAACTTATCTTAAACGGCGAAGTTAAAGTAAATAATGAAGTATGTACCATGCGCGGAAAAAAACTCCGCGCTGGTGATAAAATTTCTGTAGGAAATCAAGTTTATTATGTATGTTAACAGTATTTACCTTAAAAATTTCAGAAACTACAAATTTGGAGAAGTTCATTTTTCAAAAGGTACAAATGTAATTTACGGACCAAACGGCACGGGAAAAACAAATATTTTAGAAGCAATATATTTTCTTTCTTATGCACGTTCCCACAGATTAAGTATGGAAAACGATTTAATACTTTTCGGGGAAGAAAACGCACGGATAAAAGCAGAGGTTTTCTGCGGAGGGCGTAACCGTAAATTTGACATTAATTTAATGAAAAACAAGAAAAAACAAATAAGTGTCAACAACGTATCTGTTAATAAAACAAGCGATCTTCTTGGTTTTTTAAATGTAGTTATGTTTTGTCCTGAGGACTTACGGATAGTTAAAGGCTCACCAAAAGAAAGACGGCGTACTATTGATATGGGTATGTGCCGTTTCGGAAAAAATTATTTTAAAATTCTGTCTGACTATTCTAAAGTGCTGGAACAACGAAACAAACTTTTAAAAGACAAAGCACAAGACGATGTTTTGGAAATATGGACTGAAAAACTTGCAATGTGCGGTGCAAAACTGTATCTTGCCAGAAAAAATTATATTGAAAAACTGTCAGATACCGCATCAGTTATTCATAAAGAAATATGCAACGATACTCTTCGTTTTGAATACAAATGCGGAATAAATATTGAAAACGCAGGCTCCGAACAGGAAATATATGAAAATTTCTTAAAGGAACTGAAATTTAATCTTCAAAAGGACAAACAGTTTGAAATAACAAACTACGGTTGTCACAGAGACGATTTTAAAATATTTATAAACGAAATTGACAGTAAGTTTTATGCAAGTCAGGGGCAACAGCGTACCTGCGCAATTGCTCTTAAAATGGCACAGTTAAAAATGCTTGAGGATTTTTACAAAGAAACTCCCGTACTGCTTCTTGACGATGTCCTTTCAGAACTTGACGAAAACAGACAAAATTATATTTTAAATAATATAAAAGGCATACAAACCATAATTACCTGTACCAACACGGAAAAATTTACAGGACAGGCAAATCTTATTGATGTGAATCTTATAGGAACGGAGTAGTAAAATGTATATCCATTTAGGAGAAAACACCGTTATTAATACAGGTGATATAGTTTCAATAATAGATTTAGACAATACCACAGTATCAAAAATTACCCGTGATTTTTTAACTAAAATGGAAAAAGAGGGTAAAGTGGTAAACGTTACCGATGAATTACCCCGTTCTGCAGTAATATGCAATAAAAACGGAAAAGAAACGGTATATATTTCACAGATATCACCACAGACATTGCAAAAACGATTTGTTAATGAAAAAATAATTTATAATAGCATTGGGTGAAAAACCCGAAAGGAATTGATAAAATGGCGGAAAACACAAATAACAATTACGGCGCCGGTCAGATTCAGGTTTTAGAAGGACTTGAAGCGGTAAGAAAACGCCCCGGTATGTATATCGGCTCAACAGACGAGCGCGGACTTCATCATCTTGTTTACGAAATTGTTGACAACTCAATTGACGAAGTTTTAGCAGGTTTTTGTTCCGAAATATATATTTCCATTAACGGGGACAACAGTATAACCGTAATAGATAACGGACGTGGTATCCCTACAGGTATGCACCCGAAAATGGGCATACCTGCAGTTGAAGTTGTATTTACAAAACTTCACGCCGGAGGTAAATTCGGCGGAGGCGGATATAAAGTGTCAGGCGGTTTGCACGGCGTTGGTGCATCTGTTGTAAATGCTCTTTCAGAATGGCTGGAAGTTAAAATTTACGACGGAGAAAATATAAAAACTCAGCGTTTTGAAAGAGGTCACACCATTTCAAAACTTGAAACAATAGGTAAAACCGATAAAAAAGGTACAGAAGTTACCTTTAAACCCGACTACAAAATATTTGAAACTTTAGAATTTGACTATAATATTTTGCTTACAAGAATGAGAGAACAGGCATTTTTAAACGGCGGTGTTAAAATTATTCTTGAAGACAAACGTGCAGAGGAAGAAACAAAGGCAGAACTTTTCTACGAGGGCGGTATAAGGTCCTTTGTTCAGTACAAAAACGAAAATAATGAGCCTATTCATAATGAAGTTATATATGTAAGCGGTAAAAAAGATACTGCAATGGCAGAGATTGCTATGCAATACACCACCAATTACAGCGAAAATATAACAAGTTTTTGTAATAACATTCATACAACAGAGGGCGGTACTCACGAAACGGGCTTTAAAACTGCACTAACAAGAGTACTTAACGACTACGCAAGAAAGTATAAACTGCTAAAGGACAACGACAAGAATCTGTCAGGGGAAGATGCACGAGAGGGTTTAACAGTAATTATTTCAGTTAAAGTTGAAGAGCCTCAGTTTGAGGGACAGACAAAAACGAAACTGGGTAACAGTGAGGTAAGACCGTTAGTTGACAGTATCGTA
>JAGCLT010000116.1 GCA_017646825.1 Clostridia bacterium
AAAAGGGTCAACAAAGCCAGGAAACATATACACAAATAACAAATGAAACAAATCCGGAAAATCTAAATCAGTGTTGGGAAAGCGGATGTACGTTAGAACGAAAAAAATACAGTACATACTGTGTTAATCATAGTTGTTTGCTTTGTGCAAAGGCAAGATATAGCAATTCGGCATATTGTTCTTCGCATAAATGCCAGAGGTGTGAAAATGTTGTTGTTGATGGTTCTCGATATTGTGTCGGACATAAATGTTTGATGTGTAATCAGCAAAAATTTGGAACAAGTCAGTATTGCTCCAAGCACAAATAAGAAAACGAATGTCATCTAAACCATTCGGCTCTTCCAACAATAATACCACCCAAACGGGTGGTATTTTTCGTTTGTGGACCTTTCCTTGACTTCGTCAGGACGGATTCAAGCATCGTCCTGTGGACTCGCTTTCATCTCGCAGAGACTCTCGGGCTACAAAACAATTCACAGGATTGTTTTGTTTAACGCCCTCGTCTAAATGCCCACAATAATACCACCCAAATGGGTGGTATTTTTTATTGAACATTTTTAAATTAAAGTATATAATAATTAAAATTACCTTAACTTTTTTCGTTTCTAAATCGTCTAATAAGTGAAAACTTTCAAAAGCAGATTCACCTTTGCACATAACGGGGCATTGGGAATGTAAATTTGTAAAATAGTTGGAAACATTTTCGTATTATTTTTATTAATCAGCAGATAATAATAATAATAGGAGGTATGAAAATGTTTAAACACGAAAAAATGTTATTCCATCCGGTTGAAATCGAAAAGCCAAATCCTCAGTATGCGGCGCTTTTACAGGAACAACTTGGCGGAGGAAACGGTGAGTTGAAAGCCGCAATGCAGTATATGTCTCAAAGCTTCAGAATAAAAGACCCTGAAATAAAGGACTTGTTTTTAGACATTGCAGCAGAGGAATTAGGCCATATGGAAATGGTTGCACAAACTATTAATCTTTTAAATGGTCACGATGTAAATGCAGAAAAAGTATCTGCAGGGGAAATACAGTCGCATGTTATATTAGGGCTTAACCCCGGGCTTATAAATGCATCGGGATATTCCTGGACTGCAGACTACGTTACAGTAACAGGTGACTTATGTGCAGACCTTTTATCTAACATTGCATCAGAGCAACGTGCCAAAGTTGTGTATGAGTATTTGTACAGACAAATAGACGATAAAAAAGTAAAAGAAACTATTGACTTTTTGTTAAACCGTGAGGAGGCGCACAACGCAATGTTTCGAGAAGCCTTTAACAAGGTGCAAAACACCGGCTCAAACCGTGATTTCGGCACAACAAAGGCTGCTAAAATGTATTTTAGTATGTCTGAGCCGTCACCTTCGGAAAACGCATTTGACAATAAAGACGTTAATCCCGTTTCATTCAAATAGCAAGAACGCTTTTTATTTGACTTTTGAGTCCGCTTATGCTATAATCCATACGAGGTGACTTGTAATGGACAATAAAAGAATCAAGATCGTTGCTATGGATTTGGATGGTACTCTTACCCAGCACAAAGAGGGGCTTGAACCAAGGAACAAAGAAGCACTTTTAAGTCTTGCTAAACGCTACAAACTTCTGATGGTTGGTGCAGGACAGGTAATGAGAATATTTAATCAATTGGGACAATTCCCTGTAGATATAATCGGTAATTACGGTTTGCAGTATGGAAAGTACAACCCCGACACAAAGAATATTGATGTTATAAGAGACTTGAGTTTTGATGTAGATGTACCGAAGATTGAGGAAAAAGCAACAGAACTTCGTAATAAATACGGATTTACAGAGTTTACGGGAGACAGTGTTGAGTATCATCCGTCAGGCTGTGTGACTATTGCGATTTTAGGAACAAAGGCAAAGACACCGGAAAAAATCGCTTTTGACCCGGACAGAGTTAAAAGAAGAAAAATATACAAAGAAGTTTGTGAAATGTTTTCTGATTACAATGTTTTTGTGGGTGGTTCATCTTCTTTTGATATGGCACCAAAGCCCTACAACAAATATTACGCTCTTGATTTATACTGCAAAGAAAACAACATAAGTCACGACGAAGTAATGTATATTGGTGATGATTACGGCCCAGGCGGAAATGACGAGTCAGTATATCTTTCGGATTTCAACTATTTAAAAATAGACAATTATAAAGATTTTGCAGATGTTGTAAAACCATTACTTGATTAAAATAAAAGCGGAACAAAATGTTCCGCTTTTTTGTATTGTTTTTTGAGTTTTTCAGCCAATCAAAATGTGCAAAAACAGGCACGTCCCTAAAACTTCGTCCCTAAAACTTCTGTACACATATTGTCAACGGAAATTTCGGATTTTTCAATATTATGTTTATATTTATTTGTTTTTTTGTATTTTTCTGTCAATAATAATGACAGAGGTGGTATTTATGAAATCTATATGGGAAAAAGACATTACAAAACCAACATTTGAACAATTAAGGGGAAATGTTAAAACCGATGTTTTAATTATAGGTGGGGGAATGTGCGGAATTTTATGTGCATATATGCTAAAACACGCCGGAGTGGACTGTATTTTGGTTGAGGCAGACAAGATATGCTCGGGAGTTACGGCAAACACTACGGCAAAAATCACATTTCAACACGGTCTTATATATAATAAAATAGCAGACAAATACGGTCTTGAAGTTGCAAAGAAATACCTTTGCAGTCAAAAAGATGCTATGGAAAAACTAAAAGAACTTGCAGGTGAAAATTTTGAAACCTGTAATTCCTTTGTATATTCCTTGCAGAACAGAGCGTTAATTGAAAAAGAAGTTGACGTGTTAAATAAAATAGGAGTTAAGGCACAGTTTTGTCTTGATACAGAACTCCCTTTTAATATTGCAGGTGCGGTTAAAACAGAAAATCAAGGAAAAATTCATCCTTTAAAACTTGCTTATTCTGTTGCAAAGGATTTAAAAATATATGAGGACACACGAGTTACGGAATTAAAACCCGGGATTGCGGTAACAGAAAAAGGCGCAATTACTGCAAAGAAAACTATTGTGGCAACTCATTTTCCTTTTATCAACAAACACGGATGGTATTTTATAAAAATGTATCAGCACAGGTCGTATGTTGTGGCATTAAAAAACGCACAACACTTTAAAGATATGTATGTTGACGAAGCAGATGACGGGTTATCTTTCAGGAATTACAATAATTATCTGTTGTTGGGCGGTGGCGGACACCGCACAGGACAAAGTGGCGGAAACTGGGAAGAACTTATGAAATTTGCAAACAAATACTATCCCGAAAGCGAAGAGGCGGGAAGATGGGCAACTCAGGACTGTATGACATTAGACGGTATTCCATATATAGGTCAGTATGGGAAAAACACGTCCGATCTATATGTGGCAACGGGCTTTAACAAGTGGGGAATGGCGTCTTCGATGGTAAGTGCAATGATACTTACTGATATGGTGTTAGGAAAGGAAAATCAGTATGCTGATATTTATGCCCCGTCAAGGAGTATATTGCACCCGCAACTTGCCATAAATATATTGGAATCTGCGAAAGGGTTGATTACTCCTACGGTACCAAGATGCCCTCATCTTGGATGTGCATTAAAGTATAATAAACAGGAGCACAGTTGGGACTGTCCCTGTCACGGCTCAAGATTTGACAGTATGGGAAAACTGCTTAACAATCCTGCAAACAATGACAAGAAAATATAGCAATATTTTGTCAATTTTCATTGACTTAAAAGGGGTTTGGTGTTATAATGTTGCATTGGATGTTGTTTAATTATTTTTAGAAAGAAGAGATATATATGTCAGGCATTTTATCATTGTCCGTTGCCCTTTTGGCAGGGCTTCTTATGACAAGAGTATTTAAGATTTTTAAACTCCCGGCAGTTACTTCATATCTTGTTGCCGGGGTTTTAATCGGACCTTATTGCATTGGTGCATTAGGTATTGAAACATTTGGTTTTCATTCTGCAGCTGATGTGAACAGACTTGCAATGGTGTCAGAAGTTGCTTTAGGGTTTATTGCTTTATCAATTGGAGAAGAATTTAAATTTTCTAAGATTAAAGGCCTTGGGTCTAAAATTTTAATTATTACTGTTTTACAAGCATTACTTGCAATGTTATTAGTTGATGCAGTAGTACTAGGAATTTGTTATTTATTAAAAGTCCCAGTAGAAGTAGCAATTTGTTTAGGTGCTATTGCTACAGCAACAGCTCCAGCAGCTACACTTATGGTTATTCATCAATACAAGGCAAAAGGTCCATTAGTAGATTTATTATTACCAGTTGTTGCATTAGATGATGCTATGGGGTTAATTTTCTTTGCTATATCTGTTTCTATTTCAAAA
>JAGCLT010000016.1 GCA_017646825.1 Clostridia bacterium
AAATAACTGCGGACAGATTCGCAGAATGTTAATATCTTCAATCAATACTGTTAAGAAAAAACAATAAAACCGTGAGAATAAAAGTTATGTCAAAAGATACAGAAGAAGTAATTTCAAAAAATTAAATAAAAAAATACCTGCAAAAAAAAACAGATTTGTAGTATAATGGTCGAGCGTGATATGACATACGATGATTTGGGAGGTTGCCGATGCAGAGATATCGGGTTTTTCCAAGGAGAATGTCCAGTTTATAAAGCCGGGCGCCAATCACGTCAAACTACGAAAATTATGGAAATTTTATGTATTTTTAAGTAGTTTATTTTGCCCAGTTGTGCCTACAGGGTGGCTGGGTTTAATTGTAAACCCACTCGATACGCCCGGGTGAGTGTAAGAAATTAAGGAGGAAAAAACAAAATGGCAGCAGTAAAAGAAAAAGTAAGAATCAGATTAAAGGCGTATGACCATGTTTTAATCGACCAGACAGCAGAGAAAATTGTAGAAGCAGCAAAGAGAACAGGTGCAAAGGTTGCAGGTCCTATCCCGCTACCTACTAAAAAGGAAGTTGTAACAATCCTACGTGCGGTTCACAAATACAAAGATTCTCGCGAACAGTTCGAAATGAGAACACACAAAAGATTGATTGACATCTTGTCACCTAACGCTAAAACAATGGACACTTTAACTCGCTTGGACTTACCTGCCGGTGTTGATATAGAGATGAAATTCTAATCTCTCAGACACTTGCGGGTTTTAGGTCATGTTTGCAGAAAAATTTTTAGTTCTGTAAACCAATAACCATATAGAAAGGAAGAAAGAAATGCAAAAAGGAATTCTTGCACAAAAACTTGGAATGACTCAGATTTTTGATGAAATCGGCAGAGTTGTTCCGGTAACAGTTGTATTGGCAGGTCCTAACGCTGTTGTTCAAAAGAAAACAGTTGAGAAAGACGGATACGACTCAGTACAGGTTGGTTTTATCGACCTTAAAGAAAAGAAAGCGAACAAACCTTCAAAAGGTCACTTCGCAAAAGCCGGTGTTACACCGAAGAAGTACGTAAAAGAATTAAGACTTGATGATGTATCAGGACTTAACGTTGGAGACGAAATCAAAGCCGACATCTTTGAAGCTGGCGAAAAAATTGACGTAGCCGGTATTACAAAAGGTAAAGGTTTTGCAGGTACCATCAAAAGATGGGGAACACACAGAGGTCCAATGACTCACGGTTCAGGTTACCACAGAGGTCCCGGTTCAATGGGTATGTGTTCTGACCCCGGTCGTGTATATAAAGGTAAGAGATTGCCGGGACACATGGGTGTTGAAAGAGTAACAATTCAGAACTTAACAGTTGTTAAGGTTGATGCAGAGAAAAACATTATGCTTATAAAGGGCGGAGTACCCGGCCCCAAAGGCGGTCTTTTAATCATCAAAAATACAGTTAAAGGCCGTAAATAGTAGGAAGGAGGAAGTACAGTGCCAAAAACAACATTATTTAATATAAAAGGCGAGCAGGTTGGCGAAATCGAATTAAACGATATGATATTCGGCGCAGACATCAATGAAGTTGCAATGCACACATTGGTTGTTAACTACCTTGCAAACCAGAGACAAGGAACACAAAGCACAAAAACACGTACAGAAGTACGCGGCGGTGGTATTAAGCCTTGGAGACAAAAAGGTACAGGTCGTGCAAGACAGGGTAGTATCAGAGCTCCTCAATGGACAGGCGGCGGTGTTGCATTAGGTCCAAAGCCAAGAAGCTACCGTTTCTCAGTAAACAAAAAACTTCGCAAAGTTGCATTGTTCTCAGCTTTATCATCAAAGTTGGCAGAAAACCAGTTGGTTGTTGTTGACAGTCTTGATATCGAAACAGCAAAAACAAAGAACTTTGCTGAAATCTTAAAAGCATTAAATGTTGATAACGCTTTAATTATCAGCGCAGAAAAAATCGAAAACTTAGTAAGAAGTGCGGCAAACATTCCAAATGTTAAAACTGCAATCTCAACTTCATTCAGCGTTTATGACGTTTTGAAGTATGATAAGTTGGTACTAACTAAAGATGCCGTTGCAAAAATCGAGGAGGTGTATGCGTAATGAAAACAATGTACGATGTAATACGCAAACCTATAATCACAGAACAGACTATGGCTCTTATGGAAGAAAAGAAATACACATTTGAAGTAGCAAAAGATGCTAATAAAATCCAGATTAAACAAGCAATCGAAGAAATCTTCGGAGTAAAAGTTGCTTCAGTTAATACAGCAAATGTATTAGGCAAATATAAGAGAATGGGTGCTCACATCGGTAAACGCCCCGACTGGAAAAAAGCAGTAGTTACTTTAAAAGCAGACAGTAAAACAATAGAGTTCTTTGACGGAATGAACTAATAAAGGTCAAAGTAAATAAGTTAAAGGAGTGAAAACAGTGGCAATCAAAAAGTATAAACCGACTACCCCGTCAAGAAGATTTATGACGGTGTCAACATTTGAAGAAATAGATAAAGTTAAGCCGGAAAAATCTTTGCTTGCACCTAATAAGAAAACTGCCGGAAGAAACAGTTACGGTAGAATTACTGTTCGTCATCGTGGCGGCGGAGTTAAGCAAAAATACAGAATTATAGATTTCAAAAGAGATAAGGACAATATGTCAGCAACTGTTCTTTCAATCGAGTATGATCCGAACAGAACATCAAACATCGCCCTTTTACAATACGAAGACGGTGAAAAGAGATACATTCTAGCACCTCTTGGTCTTAAAAAAGGCGACAAAGTTATTTCAGGTAACGGTGCCGACATTATCCCTGGTAACGCAATGGAAATTTCAAGTATCCCTGTTGGTACATTGATTCACAACATTGAGTTGTATCCCGGCAGAGGCGGACAGTTGGTTCGTTCAGCAGGTAACTCAGCACAGTTAATGGCTAAAGATGAAAAATATGCTCAGGTTCGTTTGCCATCAGGTGAAGTTAGAATGATCAGAATGGACTGTAAAGCAACAATCGGTCAGGTTGGTAATGTTGACCATGAAAACATTTCAATCGGTAAGGCAGGTAGAAAACGCCATATGGGTTGGAGACCTACAGTTAGAGGTAGCGTAATGAACCCATGCGACCATCCTCACGGCGGTGGTGAAGGTAAGTCACCTATCGGACGTCCTACACCGGTAACACCTTGGGGTAAACCGGCTCTTGGTCTTAAAACAAGAAAGGCTAAAAAGGCGTCAAATAAATTCATTGTTAAACGTCGTAACGGTAAGTAAGATATTATTGCTTATTTGTACTGAAAGGAGGAAACAAAATGAGTCGTTCATTAAAGAAAGGCCCATACGTATCAGCTAAATTGTTAAAGAGAATTCAGGAAATGAATGAAACAGGCGAAAAGCGTATGCTTAAAACCTGGTCACGTCCTTCAACAATATTCCCTGATATGGTTGGACATACAATAGCAGTTCACGATGGAAGAAAACATGTTCCCGTTTATGTAACAGAAGATATGGTAGGACACAAATTAGGTGAATTTGCTCCTACAAGAACTTTTAAAGGTCATGCGGGTTCAAAAACTTCAGGCGTAAGATAATAAACTTTTAATATTAGTCATTAGACAGTTAACACTGTTGAAAGGAGGAAAAACAATGCAGAACATTGCAAAAGCAAAAGCAAGTTATGTAAGAATTTCACCAAGAAAAGTAAAAATCGTTATAGATTTAATCCGTAACAAAACTGTTGGTGAGGCATTGGCAATATTAAAGCATACTCCAAAAGCAGCAAGTGAAGTAGTTGAAAAATTATTACTTTCTGCTATGGCAAATGCTGAAGCAAACCACGGTATGGATGTTGAAAAATTATATGTGGCAGAAATCTTCGCAAGTGCAGGCCCAATTCTTAAGAGAATTCAACCAAGAGCACAGGGCAGAGCGTTCAGAATCTTCAAACGTACAAGTCACATTACAATCGTTCTTAAAGAAAAAGAAGAGGTTGCTATAGTAAAAGAGGCAGAACCGGAAAAGAAACCAAGAAAGCCAAGAGCAAAGAAAACTGCTGAACCTAAAGCAGAAGAAACTGTAGCAGAGTAATAAAGAAGGAGGTAGAACATGGGACAGAAAATTAATCCCCACGGCTTAAGAGTTGGGGTAATCAAAGACTGGGATTCTCGTTGGTACGCTGCTGACAAAGATTTCGGCGACAGCATCGTTGAAGACTACAAAATCAGAAAATTCTTGAAGAAAGAATTGTACCAGGGCGGAATTGCTAAAATAGAAATCGAAAAGAAATCAGAAAAAGTTATCATCAGTGTTCACGCTGCTAAACCCGGTATCGTTATCGGACGCTCAGGCGCAGGCATTGAAAAACTAAAAGCAGATTTAGTAAAAATGTTAGGTAAGGATGTAACAATCAACATCGTTGAAGTTAAAAATCCTGACCAGAATGCACAGTTAGTTGCTGAAAACATTGCATCACAGCTTGAAAGACGTATTTCTTTCAGAAAAGCAATGAAGGGCACAATGGGCAGAACTATGAAATCAGGTGCAAGAGGTATTAAAACAACTTGCTCAGGTAGATTGGGCGGTGCAGAAATCGCTCGTGCAGAACACTACCACGAAGGAACAATTCCATTGCAGACATTAAGAGCTGACATTGATTACGGTTTTGCAGAAGCAAACACAACTTACGGTAAAATCGGTGTTAAAGCATGGATTTACAAAGGTGAAGTTCTTGCTTCTTCCAAAAAGCCCGTAAATAAGGAACAAAAGGCGGAAGGAGGAAAAGCAAATGCTATCTCCAAAAAGAGTTAAGTACCGTAGAGTAATGCGCGGAAGACTAACAGGTAAAGCATTAAGAGGTAACAAAGTATCACACGGTGATTTCGGTTTGCAGTCATTGGAACCAAGCTGGATTACAGCAAACCAGATTGAGGCTGCCCGTATCGCTATGACACGTTATATAAAAAGAGGCGGAAAAGTTTGGATTAAAATATTCCCGGATAAACCAATCACAGAAAAACCTGCTGAAACTCGTATGGGTAGCGGTAAAGGTTCACCGGAATATTGGGTAGCAGTAGTTAAACCCGGCCGCGTAATGTTCGAAATCGGCGGGGTATCAGAAGAGGTAGCAAGAGAAGCTTTGAGACTTGCTGCAAACAAGTTGCCCGTAAAATGCAAATTCATCTGCAAGGAAACGGAGGGTGAGTGCTAATGCCGGCTAAAAATAATATTAAAAAGTTAAGAGATTTAACAGTAGACGAATTAACACAAAAATTAAAAGACTCAAAAGCAGAATTATTCAATTTGAGATTTCAACAAGCAACTAATCAACTTGAAAACCCAATGCGTATAGTTGAAGTTAAAAAGACAATCGCAAGGGTAAGCACTCTGATTAAAGAAGCAGAAATCGCAAACAGATAATAATATTCACTAAAATAAAGTGAAGGAGGAAACAACGTGGCTGAAAGAAATTACAGAAAAACCAGAATAGGTAAAGTTGTCAGCGACAAAATGGATAAAACCATTGTAGTTGCAATCGAAGACAGCGTAATGCATCCACTATACAGCAAGGTTATGAAAAGAACCTACAAATTAAAGGCACACGATGAAAATAACCAATGCGGTGTTGGTGACAGAGTAAAAGTAATGGAAACAAGACCATTGTCTAAAGATAAGAGATGGCGTCTTGTAGAGATAGTAGAAAAAGCACAATAATTTTTAAAACGGTTTTTGAAAGGAGGATGCGTTGTGATACAACAACAAACACTTTTAAAAGTGGCTGATAACACAGGCGCTAAAGAAATAATGTGTATTCGTGTTCTTGGCGGTTCTGTCAGATACTTCGGAAACGTAGGAGACGTAATCGTTGCTTCAGTTAAAAAAGCAACGCCCGGCGGTGTTGTTAAAAAAGGCGACGTAGTAAAAGCAGTAATCGTAAGAAGCGTAAAAGGCGTAAGACGACCGGACGGTTCATATATTAAATTTGACGAAAACGCAGCAGTAATCATTAGAGACGATAAAAACCCAAGAGGTACTCGTATCTTTGGCCCTGTTGCACGTGAACTTCGTGATAAAGAGTTTATGAAAATCTTGTCACTTGCTCCAGAAGTATTGTAAGGGAGGCAACAGTCGTGAATAAAAAACTTCATGTTAAAAAAGGCGACACTGTTATCGTACTTTCAGGTAAAGACAAAGGCAAAAAAGGTAAAGTTTTGGCTTGCATACCTAAAAGCGGTAAAGTAATCGTTGAAGGCGTAGCAATGGCTACAAAACATAAGAAGCCGAGAAAACAAGGTGAAGCAGGCGGAATTATCCACCAGGAAGCACCAATCTATGCATGTAAAGTAATGCATGTATGTCCTAAATGTCAGGAGCCTACAAGAATTGGCAGAAAGACATTGGATAACGGCGAAAATGTAAGAATCTGCAAAAAATGCGGAGAAATTATCTGATAGAGCACCATCACAGGAAGGAGGAGGACATTAACAAATGTCAAGAATGAAAGAATTATATGACAAAGAAGTAGCACCGGCTTTAATGAAAAAGTTTGAATACAAAAGCCCAATGCAGATACCAAAGATTGTTAAAGTAGTTGTTAACATGGGCGTTGGCGAAGCAAAAGACAATTCAAAAGCTTTGGACTCTGCTGCTGAAGATATGGCAAAAATAGTTGGTCAGAAACCTGCTATTACACAGGCAAAGAACTCAGTTGCTGCATATAAAATCCGTGAAGGTATGAACATCGGCTGTAAAGCAACACTTCGTGGCGACAGAATGTACGAATTTATTGACAGATTATTCAATGTTGCATTACCGCGTGTACGTGACTTCCGCGGAATTAACGGGAATTCCTTTGACGGTAGAGGTAACTACTCATTCGGTATCAAAGAACAATTAATATTCCCTGAAATCGATTATGATAAGGTTGATAAAATCAGAGGTATGGATATTATATTCGTTACAACTGCTACAACCGACGAAGAAGCCAAAGAGTTATTAACCCTTATGGGTGCGCCCTTTGCTCGCAATTAACGAAGGAGGGAATTATAGTGGCTAAAAAAGCAATGATACTAAAACAACAACAGAAGCAAAAGTTTAAAACCCGTGAATACAACCGTTGCAAAATTTGCGGCAGACCTCACGGTTACCTACGTAAGTACGGTATTTGCAGAATTTGTTTCAGAAATTTGGCACACGAGGGTGTTATTCCCGGTGTAAGAAAGGCAAGCTGGTAAGATAAGTTTATACAGATTGTTTAAATAGCAGTCGGAAGGAGGTTTCATAATGCAAATTACAGATCCAATCGCAGATTTGTTAACAAGAATCAGGAACGCAAACAATGCTCGTCACGAGACAGTTGAAGTTCCCGCATCAAATATGAAAAAATCAATCGTTCAGATTTTGTTTGACGAAGGTTATATCAAAAAATTTGAAGTAATTGATGACGACAGACAGGGTATGATTAAAATCTGGCTTAAATACGGTGAAGGTAAATCACAGGTTATTAAAGGTCTTAAGAGAGTATCAAAACCAGGTCTTAGAGTATATGTATCAAGAGATGAGCTTCCCAGAGTATTAAAAGGTTTGGGTATTGCAATCATTTCAACATCAAACGGTGTTATGACAGACAAACGTGCCCGTCGTGAGAACGTTGGCGGCGAGGTTTTGGCGTTCGTTTGGTAATATTGATTTGTAATCAATAGATAAACAAGGAGGTGCAATAAAAGTGTCCAGAATAGGAAAAATGCCAATTACAATTCCTGCCGGCGTTGACTTCAAATTAGAAGGCAACAAGGTTACTGTAAAAGGACCAAATGGTACTCTTACAAGAGAATTGCATAAGGATATGATTATTAAAAACGAAAACGGCGTTGTTACAGTTGAACGTCCTACAGAAAATAAAGAGCACAGAGCACTACACGGTTTAACAAGAACACTTATTGCTAATATGGTGATTGGTGTAACAGAAGGTTACACAAAAACTCTTGAAATCAACGGTGTTGGTTATCGTGCAGCAATGAAAGGTAAAACTTTGGATTTAACATTAGGTTTTTCACATCCCGTAGAGATGGAACCTGTTGAAGGAATAACAATTGAAGTACCACAACCAAACACAATCATCGTAAAAGGTGCTGATAAACAGTTGGTTGGTCACATTGCTTCATTAATTCGTGAAAAGAGACCACCTGAACCATACAAAGGTAAAGGTATCAAGTACTCAGACGAAGTTATCCGCAGAAAAGAAGGAAAAACAGGTGCAAAGAAGAAGTAATGTTTGCCTTCTTTGGTACGCAAATTTGGCTTGGTTATATATTAAGCCTCAAATGTGAAGAAAGGAGTAAACGGTATGATTAAGAAAATCGGCAGTAATGTCGCAAGAAAAAGAAGACATGCACGTGTTAGAAAAAAGATTTCAGGCACAACAGAATGTCCAAGATTGAATGTTTACAGAAGTCTTAATAACATATACGCACAAATCATTGATGACACAAAAGGTGTTACATTGGTGTCAGCATCAACACTTGATGCAAGTTTAAAAGGAACATACGGTGGCAACAAAGCTGCTGCAAGAGAAGTAGGCAAATTAATTGCTGAAAAAGCATTGGCAGCAGGTATTAAAGATGTTGTATTTGACCGTGGCGGTTACCTGTATCACGGACGCGTTTTAGAATTAGCTGAAGGTGCTCGTGAGGGTGGACTTAATTTCTAAAAGAAGAAGGTGAAAAAATGGCAAATCAAATCGACGCAGGAACTTTGGATATTAAAGAAAAAGTTGTAAAAATCAATCGTGTAGCAAAGGTTGTTAAAGGTGGTAGAACATTCCGTTTTTCAGCACTTGTTGTTGTTGGTGACGAAAACGGTCACGTAGGTTGCGGTATGGGTAAAGCTGCTGAAATACCGGACGCTATACGCAAAGGTATAGAAGATGCAAAGAAAAATATGATTTATGTACCAATCGTAGGAACAACAATTCCTCACGAAGTTATCGGTAAATTCGGCGCCGGAGAAGTTTTGTTAAAACCGGCTAAAGAAGGTACTGGAGTTATCGCAGGCGGTGCAGCACGTGCTGTTGTAGAGCTTGCAGGTATCAGAGATATCCGTACTAAATCATTACGTTCTAACAATGCACGAAACGTTGTAAGTGCTACAATCGAAGGCCTTGCTTCACTTCGTGACGTTGCAACAGTTGCGCAGACTCGTGGTATCAGCGATACACAGGTTTACCGTGGTAAAACTAACGAGGAAGCAGCTTTATAAGGAGGGTTTATCGTGGCTAAAACACTAAAAATTACACTTGCAAAAAGCACAATTGGTTGCAAGGAAAATCAAATAGCAACTGTTAAAGCTTTAGGTTTGCACAAAATCAGAAGCGTAGCAGAGCATAAGGATAATCCTCAGATTAGAGGTATGATTGCTAAGGTAAGTCACTTAGTAACAGTTGAGGAGTTATAATTGAAATCATAAAAGGAGGTGGGACAAAATGAAATTATGTGAATTGTCACCAGCTGAAGGTTCAAAAAAAGACCCAAAAAGAAAAGGTAGAGGACATGCGTCAGGCAATGGTAAAACAGCAGGTAAAGGTCACAAAGGTCAAAATGCCAGAAGCGGCGGCGGTGTTCGTCCCGGTTTTGAAGGCGGCCAGATGCCTTTATACAGAAGATTGCCTAAACGTGGATTTACAAATATATTTGCTAAAAAATATGTATCAATTAACGTAGAAGTGCTTGAAAGATTTGACGCAAACACTGAGGTAACAGCAGAATTGTTGTTAGAAACAGGCGTTATTTCAAAAGTATGTGACGGAGTTGTTATTCTTGGCAGAGGCGAACTTACAAAAGCACTTACTGTTAAGGCTGCAAGATTTACAAAATCCGCTCAGGAGAAAATCGAAAAAGTCGGAGGAAAGGCAGAGGTGATATAATATGTTTCAAACTATTGCTAACGCATGGAAGATTCCTGATTTAAGGAAAAAAATATTATACACCATAGGAATGCTTATAATTTTCCGTTTCGGTTCATTTGTTCCTGTTCCGTTTTTGGACAGAGCAGCAGTAGCATCAATGCTAAACGGTTCATCATTGCTTGATTTTATGAACGTCTTTTCAGGCGGTGCTTTCGAGCAGGCAACAATCTTTGCAATGAGTATTTCACCGTATATCAATTCATCAATTATTATGCAACTTTTAACAGTTGCAATCCCTGCACTTGAACGTATCTCAAAAGAAGGAGAAGAAGGCAGAAAGAAGATTGCACAGTGGTCAAGATATTTAACCGTTGTGTTAGGTCTTATTCAGGCTACAGGTTTGTACTTCACTTTGAGAAACAATTATCATGCAGTAACAGACGAAAGTTTTATTGCCGGTTTGACAATTATCTTATCATTTACAGCAGGTACAGCTTTTCTTATGTGGCTTGGTGAGCAGATTAATGAAAAGGGTATCGGAAATGGTATTTCATTGTTGATTTTCGGTGGTATCGTATCTCGCGGACCGCAACTTGTTCAGGCAATTATAGAATACAATAAAGCACAGGTTTTAAACGTGTTTACAACAATTATTCTATTGGTTGTTGCAATCGTAGTTGTAGCATTTGTTGTTTCAATGACTAATGCTGAAAGAAAAATTCCTGTTCAGTATTCAAAGAGAGTTGTAGGCCGTAAAATGTATGGCGGACAGAGCACTTCAATTCCGATTAAAGTTGCTTCTGCAGGTGTTATGCCTATTATCTTTGCTATGAGTATTTTGTCATTCCCGTCAACTATAGCAGGATTCTTCGGAGCGGACATTACAAAAATCCAGGGCTTCTGGGGTGCGATATTAAATGCATTCTCACCAACACACTGGATATACGGTATCCTATACTTCTTGTTAATATTGTTCTTCACATATTTCTATACAGCAATCCAGTTCAATCCTATTGAAATGGCTAACAATATGAAGAAGAACGGTGGTTTCATTCCAGGTATCAGACCAGGAAGAACAACAAGCGAGTTTATCAACAAAGTGTTATCAAGAATCACAATTGTTGGCGCTGTATTCTTAGGTTTAGTTGCAGTATTGCCTATCTTTATGTCTCAGTTTGCAGGCATCAACATCAGTATCGGAGGTACATCACTTCTAATCGTTGTAGGTGTTGCATTAGAAACAGTTAAGGCAATGGAAACTCAGATGATTATGCGTCACTATAAAGGATTTTTAGAATAATATTTGTCAGGTCGGCGGCAAAAGTTGCAGTTTGACTTTTGCCCGTCGCCTATAACGTAATAGGAGAGTGAAGCAGTTGAAGATGTTAATTATGGGTGCTCCCGGTTGCGGGAAAGGCACACAATCAGAAATTTTAGCAAAAACGCTAAATATACCTACGATTTCAACAGGTGCAATGCTTCGTGAGGCTATTGCAAAAGGTACAGAGGTCGGTAAAGAAGCAGCAATGTATATTAACGACGGAAAACTGGTACCTGATAATACAATAATTAATGTGGTGTTAGACAGAGTTGCACAGGACGACTGTAAAAACGGTTATATTTTAGACGGTTTCCCAAGAACTTTGGCACAGGCCGAAGCTATGGAAAAAGCCGGCATCAAAACAGATGTTGTTCTGATGATTGATGTTGACAAGGACGTAATTATTAAACGTCTTGCAGGAAGAAGAGTGTGCAGCAAATGTCCTGCAACATATCACATAACTGACAATCCGTCAAAAAGCGGAGACAAATGTGATGTTTGCGGAGCACCCCTTATTACAAGAGATGATGACAATCCCGAAACTATCAAACACAGATTAGAAATTTATGCCGAATCTACTGCCCCTGTTATTGATTATTACGGCGACAAAGTTGTTAAAGTAAAATCAGTAGGAACGGTAGAAGAAACAACAAAGTCTATTTTAAAGGCGTTGGGTATTTAATTATGATCAGTATAAAATCGGTTTCTGAGATTGACAAAATGAGAAAGGCAGGACACATTAACGCTCTTACTCACAGACTGGTTGCAGAGAATATCTGCGACGGAGTGACTACAGAGGAATTAGACAGACTTGCCTATGAGTTTATAAAGTCTAAAGGCGCAGAACCGTCGTTCCTTAACTACGGTGGCTATCCTAAAAGTATTTGTGTTTCGGTAAATGATGTGGTAATTCACGGAATACCCGGAAAACAAGTAATTAAAACAGGAGATATAGTTAGTGTAGATATAGGAGTGTATTTAAACGGATACCACAGCGACAGTGCGGCAACCTACCCCTGCGGTACGGTGTCCGAGGAAGCAAAAAGACTTATAGACGTAACAAAACAAAGTTTCTACGAGGGAATTAAATTCGCTTGTGAGGGAAACAGAATATCTGATATATCTTGTGGAGTTCAGACTTATGTTGAACAAAACGGATTTTCAGTAGTAACAGATTATGTAGGGCACGGAGTGGGGAAAAATCTTCACGAAGACCCAGAAGTTCCCAACTATGGCAAGGCGGGGAAAGGTGCAAGACTGTACAGCGGAATGACGTTGGCAGTTGAGCCTATGGTTAATGCAGGTACTCCTGATGTTAAAAGACTAAAAGACGGCTGGACGGTAGTGACTGCCGACGGAAATTTGTCTGCACATTACGAGCATACAATTGCAGTAACTAAAGGGAACCCCATATTGCTGACGGTTGAATAAATCGCCAAAGAATTTAAGAGGTGAAAAGTTTTGGACGTTGGACCCGGGAGTATTATTTATTCAAAAGCCGGACGAGACAAAGGAACATATTTTGTTGTAATGTCTGTTGACGGTGAGTACGTAAATATATGCGATGGTAAGGGCAGAAAGACTGACAAGCCCAAAAGGAAAAAGATAAAACACATTGAGTGCGGTTATGGCTTTTCCGAGTTTATAAGCAGAAAACTTAATGACGGAGAAAAGGTAACCAACACCGAACTTAGGCGAGAACTTTTTGAATACAATCAAAAGGAGGAGTAACAATGGCAAAAGATGATGTTTTAGAACTTGAAGGTACTGTTGTTGAAGCATTACCTAATGCAATGTTTAAAGTTGAGTTGGAAAATAAGCATCAAATATTGGCTCATATTTCCGGAAAACTGCGTATGCATTTTATACGAATATTACCTGGTGATAAGGTTACAGTTGAAATGTCTCCTTATGATTTAACAAAAGGTCGTATAACATGGCGTGGGAAATGATAAATTTATATAATCAGGCGTTTTAATTATACGGAGGTGTATAAAAATGAAAGTAAGGCCATCAGTTAAGAAGATGTGCGAAAAATGCAAGATAATTAAGAGAAAAGGCAAAATAATGGTAATTTGTGAGAATCCAAAACACAAACAGAGACAAGGCTGATAAGTTTTTAAAATCGACTGTTATTGCGGCTGACATTGAGAGTGTGGCAGAAACAACCATCCTTGTGCGGTGGTTTGTGCCCGCTAAGCAATGAGATAACAGCGGATTTTTAAAAACAGACGGCTTCAAATTAATGGAGGTGAATTTGTTAAAATGGCAAGAATAGCAGGAGTAGACTTACCAAGAGAAAAACGTATTGAAATTGGTTTAACTTATGTTTTCGGTATCGGCTTAAGCAGTGCAAAAAAGATTTTGGACGCTGCAGGTATTAATCCCGACACCAGAGTCAAAGACTTAACAGAGGACGAGGTTGGTAAAATTCGTGATATTATAGACAAAGAATACACAGTTGAAGGTGACCTTCGTCGTGAAGTAGCGCTTGATATTAAGCGTTTGCAGGAAATCGGCTGCTACCGTGGTATCAGACACAGAAAAGGATTACCTGTAAGAGGTCAGAAAACTAAAACAAACGCAAGAACCAGAAAAGGTCCTAAGCGTACAATAGCTAATAAGAAGAAATAATAAAATTTCTTAAAAGGAGGGATTTACGCAAATGGCTAAAACAACAACAAGAAGAACAGGCAAAAGAAGAGAACGCAAAAATATAGAAAAAGGCGCGGCTCATATCCGCAGTACTTTTAACAATACACTTGTTACAATTACCGATACACAAGGTAATGCTATATCATGGGCAAGTGCAGGTGGTTTGGGCTTCAGAGGTTCAAAGAAAAGCACACCCTTTGCTGCACAGATGGCAGCAGAAACTGCTGCAAAAGCAGCAATGGAACACGGTATGAAGACTGTAGAAGTTTACGTAAAAGGTCCGGGTGCAGGCCGTGAAGCAGCAATCCGTGCATTACAGGCAGCGGGTCTTGAAGTTAACATGATTAAAGATGTAACTCCAATTCCTCACAACGGTTGCCGTCCACCAAAAAGACGTCGTGTTTGATTTTTAATTATAGGAGGTGTAACGAGAAATGGCAAGATATACAGGTCCTGTTTGCAGACTTTGCAGACGAGAGGGCGAGAAATTATATTTAAAAGGCGAGAGATGTTATACTGCTAAATGCGGTATCGACAAACGTAACTATGCTCCAGGTCAACACGGTCAGGGCAGAAAGAAATTATCAGGTTACGGTATGCAGTTGAGAGAAAAACAGAAAGCTCGTCGTTACTACGGAGTTTTGGAAGGCCAGTTCGCTAAATACTTTGAAATGGCTAACAAAAAAGCCGGCGTAACAGGTGAAAACTTGTTATCAATTTTGGAAAGCAGACTTGATAACGTTATTTACAGATTAGGTTTTGGTACATCAAGACCAGAATCAAGACAGTTGGTTTTACACGGTCATTTTACAGTTAACGGTAAGAAGGTGAACATTCCTTCATACTTAGTAAAACCCGGTGATGTTATTGCAATCAAAGAAGGAAGCCAAAGCAGTGCAAAAATTAAGGACGTACTTGAAATCACTGCTTCACGTGCGGTTCCAAAGTGGCTTGATTTAGACAAGAACACTTTAACTGCTAAAGTTTTGGCAGAGGCAGCAAGAGATGATATTGATTTGCCAATCGAAGAGCATCTTATCGTCGAGTTGTACTCTAAGTAATAATTACCCCCGTAATATATTACATTTGTTTCAAATTTTAATTACGGCAAGGAGGGTTATTTAATGATTGAAATAGAAAAACCAAAAGTTGAATGTGTTGAATTAAGTCCTCAAGGGGATTACGGCAGATTTGAAGTAGAACCACTAGAACGCGGTTACGGTATGACACTTGGTAACTCATTAAGAAGAATTTTACTTTCATCATTGCCGGGCGTAGCAGTATCTTCTATTAAAATCGACGGTGTGTTGCACGAGTTTTCTACAATACCCGGCGTTAAAGAAGATGTAACTGAAATAGTTTTAAACATTAAAAATCTTAATGCAAAACTATACAGCGACGGTCCTAAAGTTTTATACATTGAAGCAGAGGGTGCCGGAGAGGTATGTGCAAGACACATTAAAGCAGATGCTGATGTTGAAATCTTAAACGGAGATTTGCATATTGCTACACTTAATGAAGACGCAAAATTATATATGGAAATTGTTATTAATCATGGCAGAGGTTATGTATCCGCTGAAAAGAACAGAACTACAAATCAGGGCATAATCGGCAACATACCGGTGGACTCTTTGTTCTCACCGGTGCGCAAGGTGAACTATACTGTTGAAAACACACGTGTAGGTCAAGTTACCGATTATGATAAATTAACACTTGATGTGTGGACAGACGGTACTATTACTCCTGAAGAGGCAGTATCTTTAGGTGCTAAAATTATGAGCGAGCACTTAAACTTGTTTATTGACCTAACAGACAGAGCAAGAAATACTGAAGTTATGATTGAAAAAGAGGATTCAAAGAAAGAGAAAGTTCTTGAAATGACAATTGAAGAACTTGACTTGTCAGTTCGTTCATACAACTGTCTGAAGAGAGCCGGTATCAATACTGTTGAAGACTTGACAAACAAAACCGAGGATGAAATGATGAAGGTCAGAAACCTTGGAAGAAAATCATTGGAAGAGGTTATCCAGAAACTTCATAGTTTTGATATGGATTTAGCCAAAGAGGAAGAATAATCCTCGATGGATTACCGAGTATTTTAACGCGGCAGAGGCCAAAATTAACCTTTGAAAATCGAGGTTCAGATAGCTTCTGTCACCCCAAATTGAAGAAGGAGGTACAATCTAATGGCTGTAAACAGAAAATTCAGCAGACCAACTGATCAAAGAGTTGCAATGCTTAAAAATCTAACTACTTCTCTTTTGGAAAACGGTAAAATTGAAACAACCGTTGCTAAAGCAAAAGAAGTAAGAAGCACTGCAGAAAAAATGATTACATTAGGTAAAGAAAATACTTTACATTCTCGCAGAAATGCTCTTACATTCATCACAAAAGAAGATGTTGTTAAAAAATTATTTGATGAAATCGCTCCTAAGTATGCTGACAGACAAGGCGGATATACAAGAATTATTAAAATCGGACCTCGTCGTGGTGACGCTGCTGAAATGGCAATTATCGAATTAGTATAATTTTTAAAGGACTTGTGAAAACAAGTCCTTTTTTTTTAAAAATATTTTTATATTGCAAAGAAAAAAAATGTGTGTTATGATAATTATAATAGGGGAGATTAGGATTTGAAAACAAGACACAAAACTGTGCTTGACATATATAATTTTAACTAAAAGGAGAAAATATGATTAAAGAAATTTTAGAAAAAGACGGATTTATATGTGATATGGACGGTGTCATATATCACGGCAACAAAATATTGGACGGCGTTGGCGAGTTTGTAAACTGGCTTATCGAAAATAACAAAAAATTCGTATTTTTAACAAACAGTCCCGAAAAAACACCCCACGAATTAAGTATGAAACTTGAGAGAATGGGACTTGTTGTGTCTGCTGACCACTTTTACACAAGTGCAATGGCTACTGCTGAGTTTTTGCACAGCCAGAATCCCGGATGTACTGCTTATGTAATTGGTGAAGCTGCACTTACAAAAGCCTTTTATGATAAAAAGATATATATGAACGACGTTAATCCTGACTATGTAGTTGTAGGGGAAACAAGAACATACAATTTTGAGAAACTGGAAAAGGCTATTGACCTTGTAAGAAAAGGGGCAAAATTAATTGGCACAAACCCCGATGTTACAGGTCCTACAGAACACGGTGTTATGCCTGCAACGGGCTCTTTGATTGCGCCTATTGAAATTGCAACAGGCAAAAAAGCATATTTTGTGGGAAAACCAAATCCCCTTATGCTTCGTCACGGTCTTAACAAACTTGACTGCCACAGTAACGAGATTGCCTTTATTGGTGACAGAATGGATACGGATATAATTGCGGGAATAGAATCAAACGTTGATACAGTTTTGGTGTTAAGCGGCGTAACTGCATTAGAAGACATAAACAATTTTCCGTATAGACCGAAATACATTGCAAACAATGTGGGAGATTTGATTAAGTAATAATTTCAGACATAATTAATAAGGGGACATAATTATGAGAACAGATGCCGTAAATATTGAAACTGATGTGAATATTCATCTGGAAAACCGCAGTAAAAGCCGTATGTTTTTCCTGTTTTTGTGGCTTATGTATGCAGGGGTTTATATGACAAAAAATGCATTTAACGGTGCTTTGGCAAGTATTGTTGCAGAGGGTATTCTTACAAAATCACAGACAGGATTTATCACCGCCATGTTTTATCTGGTTTATACACCACTTCAGATCGTGGGCGGTCTTGTATCAGACAAATACAGTCCCGAAAAGATTATAAAAATAGGGCTTTTGGGTGCTGCAGTTTCAAATGCAGTGATATACATAAACCAGAATTATTATGTTATGCTTTTCGCCTGGATGTTTAACGGTGTAGTTCAGTTTGGCATCTGGCCTGCTATTTTTAAGATAATATCTTCACAGCTTGTGCGAAGCGACAGAAAACAAATGACTTTTTATATTTCTTTCTCAAGTACCGCAGGGCTTGTTATGTCATATCTGTTTGCCGCTTTGGTTAGCAACTGGCGTTATAATTTCTCTTTTTCCGCAATGCTACTTCTTGTGTTTGCGGTGGCACTTCATATTTATGAGAAGTACCTTAACAAATATATGGTGCGGGATAAAGCGGAAGAAATTGTTATAAAAGACAATACAAAAGGCAAGGAACAAATACCTGCAATGAAGGTTTTTTCTATGTCGGGTTTCTTCTTTTTAGCAGTAAGTGTTGTTTTCTCTATCCTTGTGCAGCAAAGCAGGGGCTCTCTTGCATCTGTAATGTTTATGGAGAACTACAGCGGTGTTTCACCCTCTCTTGGTAATGTTCTTACTACTGTTCTTATTATATCGGGATTTGTGGGAACGTTGATTTCGGGAAATATTATTTATAAAGTTAAAAACGAATTAAAAGTGATATCAGTTTTACTTTTAAGTATGCTCCCGTTTTTTGCTGTATGTATTTTTGTGGGCAACATTCCTATTTACATAGTAATCGGTGCACTTTGTGTTATTGCTGCATTGGAGTCAATTGCGGCAGTTATGAGAAACGGTTATACTATGTTATTTGCCAAATATAACAAAAGCGGTACAGCGGCAGGAATTATAAACTCGGCGATGGCGTTCAGTTTTATGTTGTCTGCTTATGTTATGCCGAGAATTGTGGAACTTTACAGTTGGAGAACTCTCGTGATTTTATGGATAGTTTTGATTTTAATATCTGTAATTACGGTATCTTTTGGAATTAAAAAGAACAAGTTATTTAAAAGCAGAGGTGAGTAATATGAAAATTCAGGAATCCGCTGAGAATTATCTTGAAACAATATTGGTGCTTACAGAGAGTAAGGGTAAAGTACGTGCCATAGATATTGCAAACGAACTTGGTTTTTCAAAACCCAGTGTAAGCGTGGCTATGAAACAGTTTCGGGAAAACGGATATATCAAGGTTGATGAAGAGGGGTATATAACTCTTACAGTGCAGGGAGAAAAAATTGCTAAAGATACTTACAACCGTCATCTGGTGCTTATTAATTTTCTGACTAATATAGGCGTAAGTGAGGATACTGCTACAAAAGATGCCTGCAGAATAGAGCACGTTATAAGCGAAGAAACATTTAAAAAGTTAAAAGAGTATTTAAAAAATGGAGAGTAATTTACTCTCCATTTTCATTGTAATCATTACTTAATCCTTCAAAAAAGTCATCATATGAACAATTATAAATTTTCTTTAGTTCTATAACCACACTTGCTCTTATATTTAATTCTCCTGCTTCGTACTTTGCATAAGTACTTCTTCCAATATCACATCCGTGTCGTTGAAGTTCAGCACATAACTTTTCCTGCGATATATTGTGGTCAAGTCTAAGTTTTCTTAAATTACCGCCCATATTACGGTCGCGTCTTATTTTCTGTTCCATAAAATCCCCTCTAAAAATATTGTAAGGGTTTATTTCTTGACTAAATTTTTAACAAGTTTCTCAACTATATCAAGTTGTTCATCATCTAACCTTTTCAAATATTCAATTATTTTATTGGATTTTAGTGGGT
Source organism: Clostridia bacterium (assembly GCA_017646825.1). GTDB lineage: Bacteria > Bacillota > Clostridia > Monoglobales > Firm-18 > RGIG1864. Next base: position 19,398 of record JAGCLT010000016.1, read on the forward strand.
TGGTAGCATCAAAATCAAAAAATTCACTCATAGTTATCCCAAAGTATTCGCAAATATACGATAACCCCGAAAGTGAAGGTGTTGCACTTCCATTTTCAATGTGGTTTATATAATTCGGATTTTGTCCAATTGCTAAACTCATTTCCCTCGCAGAAACATTTTTCTTTGTTCTAAGAGTAGCAATACGCAATGAAATATCTTTTTCTTCCATAATATCACCTACCTTATGTTATATTTTAACTCACACAAAGGTCGGGAATACAATTTATTAAGTCGCAATAGTGTTGCAATACAACAATAAATGTGGTATAATTAAACAAATACCACTTATAATGTGAGGTTAATGCTATGGAAGAGTCATTTTTACACACTTGTTGTTTCTTTGGTCACAGAAAGATTGATGAAACAGAAGAATTAAAAACAAATCTGTATGAAATTACAGAAAATCTGATTGTAAATGAAAAAGTTGACACATTTCTTTTTGGAAGCAAAAGCAATTTTGATGACTTGTGCCATAAAATCGTTACCGATTTGAAAGAGAAATACCCTTATATAAAAAGAATTTATGTAAGGGCAGAATATCCGTATATAACTGATTGGTACAGAGAGTATCTTTTAAAAAGTTGTGAAGATACTTATTTCCCCGAAAAGATAATCAACGCAGGCAGAGCAAGATATGTGGAACGAAACTGTGAAATGCTTGACAAAAGCAGTTTTTGTGTTATTTACTATGACGAAAACTATATCCCTAAAAAAAGTAAAAACAGCGGAACTAAAATTGCTTATGATTATGCAAAGAAAAAGGGCGTAAATGTTATAAACATATTGGAATATTTAAAAAAGTTTCAGCAAGGATAAGATTCCTTGCTGAAACTTTTGGTTATATGTCTGACTGACAGTAAGTTAGCAACATTCGTTACAGCCGCAGTTGTTGTTAGATGTACCGCAACCAAAACCATTACCACAGAAGATTAAAAGGAACAGGATAATGAACCATAAAATAGTATCGTTTCCTTCGCCGCAACCGCAATTTGAAAATAATGACATATTAGTTTGCACTCCTTATTTAAATTATTGATTTGGTGTTTCATTACATAATATGGAGTCCACCAAAAAATTGTTACAACGCTACCGTTGACAAAGTGACCGGGTTGTGGTAAAATAATATTGATACAGAGATTTGGAGACGTATCAGAATAAACACAAGAGGTTTATTTTGGTGCGTCTTTTTTATGCAAATTTGAATTTTGGAGGTAGTAAAAATGGCAAAAACAAACATAGTTGACTGGAAAACCATTACCGATTTCGTAATTGACGCTTTCGTTGGATACGGAATTCCCCGAGAAGATGCGGAGATTTGTGCAGACGTTTTACTTGAATCAGACAAAAGAGGTATTGAATCTCACGGAGTTAACCGCTTTAAACCTGTTTATCTTGACAGAATTAAAGATGGTATCCAGAACCCCGTTACAAACTTTGAAATAATTAAAGAGACACCTACAACTGCAGTTGTTGATGGTCATGACGGAATGGGTCAGGTTATCGGCTACAAAGCTATGAGTATGGCAATTGAAAAAGCAAAAGAATACGGCATGGGTATGGTTGTTGTACGTAACTCCTGCCACTACGGTATTGCAGGTTACTATACATCTATGGCGGCAAAACACGGTTGCATCGGTCTTACAGGTACAAATGCCCGTCCTACAGTTGCTCCGACTTTTGGTGTTGAGGGTATGTTTGGTACAAATCCCCTTACACTGGGAGTTCCTACTGATGAGGCATTTGATTTTAACTTTGACGCAGCAAGTTCTACATACCAGAATGGTAAACTTGAGTACTATGCCCGTATCGGCAAAGATGCTCCCAAAGGTGCACTGATAACTACTGAAGGTAAGGAATATGTGGGTACCTCAGCTGATGCACTTAAGGCTATGGGACGCGGCGAAGCTGCACTTTGCACTCTTGGCGGTCCCGGAGAAGAGGGCTGCGGTTATAAAGGTTACGGCTTTGCTATGTTTGTTGAACTTTTATCTGCAGTTCTTCAGGACGGAAGTTACGGCAAGGCTTTGACAGGTAAAGATGAAAACGGCAATAAAGCTCCTTACCGTCTTGGACACTTCTTTATCGCTATTGATACAGATCATTTTCTTGGTGAGGATGTGTGCAGAAAGAAAGCAGGAGATATTATCCGTGCTGTACGTAATTCCAAAAAGTCACCAGATGCCCAGCGTATATACACAGCCGGTGAAAAAGAGTACGAAGTTCGTCTTGCACGTAAAGACGGTGTGCCGATTAACGAATCAGTTCAGAAAGAAATTATTGCGATAAGAGATGAACTGGGACTTAGCCAGTATAAATTCCCATGGGAGGACTAATAAATGGATATCAGACAGGAATCACTAAAAAAGCATTATGAATGGAAGGGAAAAATAGAAGTTATTTCCCGTGCACCTATTAATTCAAGAGAGGATTTGTCTTTGGCATACACCCCGGGTGTTGCAGAACCTTGTCTTGAAATAAACAAGGACGTTTCTAAATCTTACGAACTTACACGTCGTTCAAACCTTGTAGCGGTTGTTACAGACGGAACAGCAATCCTTGGTCTTGGTGACATCGGTCCTGAAGCAGGTATGCCTGTAATGGAGGGCAAATGTGCACTGTTTAAGGCCTTTGCCGACGTTGACGCTTTCCCTCTTTGCATCAAGTCAAAGGATGTAGATGAAATTGTACGTACAATTTATTTGTTATCAGGAAGTTTCGGGGGCATTAACCTTGAAGACATTTCAGCACCCCGTTGCTTTGAAATCGAACAGAAACTAAAAGAAATATGCGATATTCCGATTTTCCACGACGACCAGCACGGTACTGCTATCGTTGTTGCAGCAGCACTTATTAACGCATTAAAACTTGTTAAAAAGGAAATAGGAGAAGTTAAAGTAGTTATAAACGGCGCAGGTTCTGCAGGTATCGCAATAGGCAAACACCTTATGAATATGGGTGTTAAAAACCTTACATTCTGCGACAGATTCGGTATAATCTGCCAGGGAGACGAAAACAACAATCCTGCACAGGAAGAAGTTGCAAAGGTTACAAACCTTCAGCAGAAAAAAGGTACACTTGCAGATGCTCTTGTTGGTGCTGACGTATTTATCGGTGTATCTGCTCCAAACCTTGTAACACCTGAAATGGTAAAATCAATGGCTAAAGATGCGGTGTTGTTCCCTATGGCAAACCCTACACCGGAAATTATGCCTGATGTTGCAAAAGCAGCAGGAGCAAGAGTTGTAGGTACAGGGCGTTCAGACTTCCCTAACCAGATAAACAACGTTCTTGCATTCCCCGGTATTTTCAGAGGTGCTCTTGACTGCAGAGCAACCTGCATTAATGAAGAAATGAAAGTTGCTACCTCTATAGCACTTGCATCATTAATCCCTGATGATGAGATTACCGAAGAAAACATAATTGCCCCTGCTCTTGACAAGAGAGTGGCACAGGTTGTTGCCGAGGCGGTTATAAAGACGGCTAAGGAAACAGGCGTAGCAAGAATATGAATATGTTGAAAAAGGTCTTTTCCAAAAAAGACCTTTTTCTTTTTTCATATCCCTAATTGTAAGCACTTGATTATTTTAACAAAGAATGTTATAATTTTTTATAAGTGAGGTGTATAAGAGTGAACGAAAAAATAATTGCGGCTGTAAGAAGCAATGAGGAATTAAATGCAGCAATAAAATCAGACGTAGGTATGATTTTTATGCTTGCCCCAAATATTGATGACATAAGCGCACAGGCAAGACTTGTTCACGATGCAGGTAAAAAGTTCTTTATACATATAGACCTTGCTGAAGGAATAGGAAAAGACGAATACGGAATACGGTTTGCAAAAAAACTTGGCGTTGACGGAATTATAAGTACAAGAACAAATATAATTAAAACGGCTTCAAGAGTGGGGGTTTCTACTGTTCAGCGATTTTTTATTGTGGATTCTCATTCGGTAGATACAAGTATTGAGGCGGCGAAACAGTCAAAAGCCGATATGATAGAAATAATGCCCGGAACTGTGGCAAAGGTAATAAAGAGAATGAAAGAAAAACTTGAAATGCCTATAGTCGCAGGAGGCTTGGTTGAAACTTACGCTGAAATTGACGAGGCAATTTCCTGTGGTGCGGCGGCAGTTTCAACAGGTAAAAAAGAATTCTGGAAATAAATTCTGTGGCTGTAGTAATTATAACTACAGTCCTGGGGGGGACTTAAGTGTTAAAGACATTATTTAATGACAAAAAATTCTGGAGAACGGTATTTACTCTTGCAGTTCCCATTGGAATACAAAATTTACTTACGGCATCTTTTACTTTGGTTGATACCCTTATGGTAGGTCAACTGGGAGATGTCTGCCTTGCGGCAGTAGGTATGGCTGGGCAGTGGAGTTGGATACTGAGTGTTTTCACTTTTGGTATTTGCTCAGGGGCGTCAATATTTTTAGCTCAGTATTTCGGGGAAGAGAACAAGAGGGGTATAATTCATACATACAGTGTTGCAATTATATCAGGTGTTCTGGTTTCTTTGATATTTATGGTGACAGGGCTGTTATGCCCCGAAGGGATTATAAGGATTTTCAACAAAACCCCTGAAGTTTTATCTGCAGGAACAAAGTATTTAAAAATTGCGGCATTTTCTTATCCTGCAATTTTAATTAATTTACTTATTAATACAGTACTTCGTTCTACTCACAGAGTAAAATTGCCTATGGTTGTTTCGTTCTTCACAACCATACTTAATGCAGTTCTGGATTATGGACTTATTTTCGGTGCCTTTGGTCTGCCTCAGATGGGAATAGAAGGCGCGGCGGTGGCAACGGTAATTTCTGCGTGGTCAGGGCCTGTTATAATACTTTTTATTTGTGCATTATACCGTGACGAAATCTTTTATGCACCTGTAAAAGAATTTTTTGGCTTTGATTTTTCTTTTGTTAAAAAATTTTACAAACGTTCTTTTCCTGTTATTTTAAACGAGGTGATGTGGGGGATGGGTTTTGTTGCCTACAATGCACTTTTTTCAAATATGGGATACGAGTATACGGCAGCAATTTCCATTCTGCGTACCTTTGAAAACATTGCAATCTCATTCTTTGTGGGACTTACAAATGCAGCGTGCGTAATAGTGGGCAAAGATATCGGAAGCGGAGAAATAGAAAAGGGCGTTTTGAATGCAAAGAGATTTATGATTTTTGTACCTTTGGTAAGTGTTTTAATAAGTGGGATAATTATTGTTTTCCGTACACCGTTGGTTGGGATTTTCAACATGGGCAACAGTATTTCGGAAAAGACGCTGGCCTGTGCAAAAAGCATTATGCTTATTTACGCTCTTGAAACACCTGTAAGAAATATACCTTATGTAGGAATAGTTGGTATTTTCCGTTCCGGCGGCGACACCAAAAAAAGTATGCAGTATGATTTATTGACTCTATGGTGTGTTGCGGTGCCAATAACATTTATTGCGGCATTGGTATTTAAGTTGCCGTTTTTAGCGGTGTTCCTGTGCAGTTACATAAGCGAAGATTATCTTAAAGCGTTCTTGTGTATCAGATATTTCAGGTCCAAAAAATGGATTAAGCCTATTACGGAAACAGGCAAAAAAGCGTTGGCAGAATATTTGAAAGCAGAATAAACAAAAATAACAGTGTTATACTTTTTAAAGGGAGGATAACAATGAAATATATTTCAGATAACAGCAGATACGAAAGTATGGAGTACAGAAAATGCGGAGAAAGCGGGTTAAAACTGCCTAAAGTATCCCTTGGTATGTGGCACAATTTCGGAAAGTTCGAAGATTTTGACAATATGAAAAAAATGTGTTTTACCGCTTTTGATAACGGTATCACCCATTTTGATCTGGCAAACAACTACGGTTTTCCGAATATTGGCAGTGCCGAAGAAAATATGGGCAGAATATTAAAACAAAACTTTTCACACTACAGAAATGAACTTGTAATAAGCACAAAGGCAGGATACCGTATGTGGGAGGGACCTTACGGGGATTTCGGAAGCAGAAAATATCTTATTTCAAGCCTTGATGACAGTCTTAAACGCTTAAAGCTTGATTATGTTGATATATTTTACCACCACAGACCTGACCCTGATACGCCCCTTTATGAAACAATAGGCGCTCTTGACCAGGCAGTAAAAAGCGGTAAAGCTCTTTATGCAGGGCTTTCAAACTATGACGGTGAAACAATGGAGGAGGCAGTAAAGATTTTTAATGAATTAAAATGCCCCTTTGTAATTAATCAGAACAGGTACTCTGTACTTGACAGAACAATAGAAAATAACGGACTTTTAGAAAGTGCAAAAAAACATAAGAAGGGTGTTATTGTGTTTAGCCCTTTAGCCCAGGGCGTTCTTACGGACAAGTATTTAAAAGGCATACCAAAAGACAGCAGAATAAGCAAAAGCGGAATATATTTGAAAGAATCAAACATTACGGCCACGCTTCTTGGCAAAGTTGAAAAACTCAATAACATTGCTAAAGAAAGAGGAGAAACCCTTGCACAGATGGCTCTTTCCTGGGTGTTTTGCAAGGAGCAGGTTACAAGTGTGTTAATCGGCGCATCATCCCCTTGCCAGATACTTGAAAACGTTAAAATTGCAAATGGCAAAAATTTCAGCCAGGAAGAGCTGAGACTTATTGATGAAATAAGTAAGGAGGGATAAGTATGAAAATACTGGTTGTTGACGATGACGTTAACATTTGCGAACTTTTAAGACTGTATCTTGAAAAAGAAGGGTGGGAAGTTCTTGTTGCATACAACGGCGTAAAAGCCATAGAACTGTTTAAAGCCCAGAATACGGATTTTGTAATTCTTGATATAATGCTTCCGGGAGATGACGGTTTTACTATTTGCAAAACTATAAGGGCGGTTTCAAACGTTCCTGTGATTATGCTTACTGCAAAAGGAGATGTGGGGGATAAAATAGCAGGTCTTGAAATAGGCGCAGACGATTATATGTCAAAACCATTTAATCCCAAAGAACTTGTAGCAAGAATAAAGGCGGTAAGCAGAAGGACTGAAACTGTTGTTAACGACGGCGGAATTATATCTTATGACAATTTAAAAATTGATATACTGAATTACCAGTTATTTGTGTCGGGAAAAGAAATTGACGCGCCTCCAAAAGAAATAGAACTTTTGTACTGTCTTGCATCAAATCCAAACAAGGTGTTTACAAGAGATAAGTTACTTAATAAAGTATGGGGCTTTGAGTTTTACGGAGATACAAGAACTGTTGACGTTCACATAAAAAGAATAAGAAGTAAAATTGACGGTGCCTCAAACAGTTGGGAATTAAAAACCGTGTGGGGCGTTGGATATAAATTTGAATTGTTGGTGTCATAATATGTCAAAAACTATTTTTAACAGATTGATGAAACTAAGCCTCTCGGTGTTGCTTATGAGCGTATTGGTGCTTGGGTCTGTTCACTTTGCTTTAATTCAGCACTATATGAACAACGCTAAGACACATCAGGTGCAAAACGAGGTAACAAGAATAAGAGAGTTAACAACGTTTTTGCTTGATAATTACAGTCAGAGCAACCATCTTTTTTATCAACTTAATATTAATAAGATTGCATCTGCAAACGGGTGCAGTATCATAGTTTCTGATAATTCGGGAAACATTCTTGCGAACAGTGAAAACGGTTTTGATGAGGATAAAATCGATGTAAAACCTTTTGCCGACATTGT
>JAGCLT010000002.1 GCA_017646825.1 Clostridia bacterium
TGATTGGGAAATAAAAAGTTAGTGATGTTTATATTAAGTGTTTTTAAAAGTTCCAGAGCATTGTTCCCACTAAAGCTTATGTATAAAAACGTAAAATCTTCGCTTCCTTCCATGGTGAAACACTGGTTTGGGAAAGTGAAAAACAAGTCGCCGCTTTTTATGTCAAATTCTTTGCCGTCAAATTTTAATACACCGTTGCCTTTAAATACAAGATTCATATAATAGTGCGAATAACAAAATGGCTGACGGTGTCTTTTTAAGTTAGTTTCATATACAAAATGGGTAAATTCCAAATCGTTTCTGATTTTTCTTGGCGGTACGAAATTACATATATCGGCATACTTTTCCCTCCTCAACCCAAGTATAACATCGTTTTTGTTTAATTTCAAGAAAATTAGGTATATTTACATTGGAAAATGGTTTTTTTCCATTCACTTATTATTGGCGTATGCTATAATTTTAACAAGGAATACTTTGCTTGGGTTATACCCGGAAAGGACGATAATTATGAAAGAATTAAAAATTGGTGTTGTAGGACTTGGTCACAGAGGAAGAGAACTTGGTAAAATTGTGGCGACGATTGACGGTGTAAAACTGGCTGCGGCCTGTGATATAAGACCGCACAACTGGTATCAGCAGCAGTGGCTTTCAAATGCATCTATGGCAGAAATGTTCCCTGATGCTGCATTTTATGAAGATTACGACCAAATGCTTGATGAGGCAGACATTGATGCAATTATTGTAGAAACAGGTGCAGACATTCACGCCGAATTCTGTATTAAAGCATTAAAGAAAAATGTGAATGTACTTACTGATATTCCCGTAGTTGCAAGTCTTAAAGAAGCAGAAGACATCTGGAATGCAGCAAAAGAATCAAAAGCAATGATTTATGTTGGTTCAAACCCCAATTTCGGATTATTGGCTTATTTGATTAAAGATTTTTATGATAAAGGTCTTTTGGGTAAACCGTACTGTATGGAAGCGGAATACATTCACTGGAATTTGCCAGGTAATGAAGAAGATGTTCACATCAACGAAAACGGTGACTGGAGAAAACTTTTAGTACCAATCAGATACTGTACTCATTCTTTAGGTCCGCTATTAACAATAGTAGATTCACCTTTAAGAAAAGTAAGTTGTTTTGGTACAGGTATGCATGCTGAAAACGCTGAGGAATACAAAGAAAGAAAAAAAGACGATATGATGTGTGCACAGTATCAGACAGAATCAGGTGCTGTTATCCGTATTATGAGAAATGGCAGATGCCGTGCTAAAATTGGTCACCACAACTACAGAATTTTCGGTACAGAAGGTTACTTTGAAAAAATTGAAAGATTTGGTAAATCTGTATTCAGATATAACTCAACTAAAGAACTTGATATTGAACTTAAGGAAATGCCTGGCGGAGGTATGCATCCAAAATATGCAAACAATCCAAAAGCAGTAGGTCATGGCGGTGTTGACTATGCTATGCTTGACAACTTCTGTATGGCACTAAGAGGAGAACCTAATGAGTCGATTTCTTTAAAAGACGGTCTCGCTCTTACAATTCCCGGAATTTATGCTGAAGAGTCAGCAAAAAGAGGCGGCGAGGTAATTACAATGCGTTATCCTTGGGAAAAGGACTGGACAACTAAGATATAAAAAAGGGATGTAAAAAAAGTCCAGACCGCAAAAATGTAGGGACAATGATAACCCCATAACAAAAACAGTTAATAACTTAATAATTTGTTATTATATATGTTGAAAAAGGTCTTTTGACCTTTTTCTTTTTTTATACCTTTTTGCTATAAGCAAACTTCACCGCTCCACGTACCTTTGTACGCGTTCGGGTTCAGTTTGCTCATTCTGCCTCTTTTTTCCCTATCCCTAAACAACTTTGCGTATATGTAAATTTCTCCTGCAGATGGTAATTTTACATATAAAACATACATTTTCACATTGACAGAAATACCTATAAAATATACACTAAAATTGTAATAATAGTTGTAACAGGAGGTAGAATAATGTCTTTTTACAATCTTTTTAAATTTGCTCCCGCAGAGTGGTTTCCATTCAGAGAGCAGGAAGTATTGGACAGTGTAGTAAATGAAGATTTTTACGCTCGTCAGGGAAAGAAATTTGAAAACCCCGATTTTGAATTAAAGGTAGTTTTTGAAGTAGAAAATTATTATGCAACGGACATTATGCAGCGTATCCGTATGTCAGATGTACGTGACGAAAAACTGGTAATGGTTGTTTCCAGTCCTGAAAACGCAGTTTTTATAAGTGCAACAGAAGCGATTAATAAATACCAGATTAGTTGCCGTAATGTTCATATATTCTTTACTTATGAATATGCAAACGAAAAGGGCGAAGTGGCGACCTGGCAGAGTCCATACAGCCGCAGCGGTCACTTTATGAGATATTTCTATAACCGTCTGGAGGAGCATCTTCGTATGCCTATGGAAAATATCCACTTCTGGACAGAGGAAAATATTGATACATATTCTGATGAAATTGCGGCTTTAGGCGGTGCAGATGTGGTATATACATCACTTAGCTGGTCAGGCGGTATTGGAGCAATAGACCCCGAATCATTCCCTGCCAAAAGCGTTGATGAACTGTTAACAATGGGCTCACGTCTTGTAACACCAATGCCTGAAATGATAGTACACGACTCTTTAAGAGGTATGTTCGGTTGTGCTGGAGACTTGGGCAACGTACCACCTAAAGCAGTTACAATCGGACCTAAAGACCTTATGGCTTCAAAAGAGTGGATTGATTTCGAATTTTTAACAGCATGCGGAGGAAATCCAGCTCACCAGAAATTCCCACTACGTCTTGCAATGTTCGGCCCTGTTGACCACAGAAATATGGGCTCAATAATGCGTCTTCACAAGGGAACATGTTATTTGTCACCTGCTGTGGCAGAACCCCCTCAGTCACCACCTGATTTCCTTGATTTAGAAGACAAATTAGCAGAAATCCGTAGTAAGGAGGAAAAATAATGAATCGTAATTTATTTGATTTTGCACCAAGTGCATGGCTTCCCACACAGGATAAAGCAGTGTTGGAATATTGCCGTAACATTTCAAGAGAAGAAATGGAAATTACAAACGAAAACGGTTACAGTATCCGTGTAGTACCACATCCTTCAAGCGCAATTACATGTGAATTGTTTGACAGAATTTACAAGTCTGACGTAGAGGATAAAAAGACTGTTATCGTATTCCCTAACTCATGGAAAAACATTTATACCGCCACAGCGGAAATGTGTAACAAATTTATTGTTTCTGCTACAGGCTGGATTGGACATACTGCATTTATTGACCCTCACACAAAGGCATTTAAAGCAGACAATCTGGAAGAATTTTTAAATATAAAAGCAGGTTTTGTTGACAAACACCGTTTAACTATTCAGCAAAACGCAAGTGGCGTAAGAGCAATGTGGCATACTGCACGTTACTCAGTTTCTATCGGTCCATGGGATGTAATTCACGCCCGTGACCATCTGGAAAGACACGACCTTCAGAACGTGGGCGGATATTCTTCATGGGAAAGAATGATTTCACGTTTGCAATTATACGGACCAGTTTGCATGGAAGTTCCTGCATCTATCTACCAGTTGACTAAAGGTACAATATATGTCAGCGAAGAAATGGCTCGTCCCATTAAGCCTATGGACTTGTACGCATTCTAAGATTTAAAAGGTGAGTATAATGAAAGCAATAATTAATACAAAATTAGTAATGGAAGACGGCATCATCTGGGATGGTGCTCTTACATATGATAATGGCAAAATTATACAGGCGGGTTGGAAAGAAGAAGTAGACATTCCCGCCGGTTGCGAAGTGTATGATGCCAATGGGTTATATACTGCACCGGGACTTATTGATATTCACAATCACGGCTGTACGGAATATTCTTATGCTGAAAATCCTGTGGAATCATCAAAACATTTTATAAAACACGGTGTAACTACAGTTTTGCCTACTTTTTACCATTCCATGACAAAAGAGTACATGATTGAAGCCGCACACAGAATTAAGGAAGAATCAAAATCAGGTGTGGGAAGAATTATGGACGGGCTGTATATGGAAGGCCCATTTATGAAGTTGTCAGGGGCAGGTCATATAAATACGGTATGGGATAATGCAATAAGGAAAGAAGATTATGTGGATATAATCGAAAGTTTCGGCGATATGGTAAGAGTATGGGCTATTGACCCTGATCGCGAAAACGTTGAACAGTTTATGGCTTATGCAAAGGAGCATACACCAAACGCTATTTTTGCCCACGGTCATTCAAGCAGTACTTTTGAAGATATACAAAAACTGAAACATTACGGCGTTAAGGTTCGTACACATATTACCGATGCAGGTGGACCAAAAGGCCGTGCACAGGGAACTCCCGGTGCAGGTGGCGACGAGTTCTGTCTTTACGACCCCGACATGTATGCAGAGTTAATTTGTGACCAGATTGGTATTCACGTTCCTCCGGGACTTATTAAAATGATTGTCCGCACTAAAGGTGTAGAACGTATTTGCCTTATTTCTGACCACACAACCAAGTATGGTGACGGTAGTTATAAAAACAACGAAGAACTTGGTGTATGGTATGGTCCTGACCTTAACTATGACTTTGAGGGAAAACTGTCAGGCAGTCTTATGACTCTGGAAAACGGTGTTCGTAATATGATGACACATACGGGCTACGGCTTGTGCCACGCAATACGAATGGCAACCTTAAACCCTGCAAAGTTACTTGGTATTGACAACAGGGTAGGAAGTATTACACCTGGTAAAACTGCAAACTTAATTATCATTGACGATGCGGTAAATGTTAAGAAAGTAATTTTAGAGGGTGATTTGGCTGTTTCAGACGGTGAACTTCTTATTTAAAAAGGGTGATTATTATGGCATTATTTGAAGTGACAGAATTAGATAAAAAAATATGGGAAGAACAATTAAAAGACTTTTTGCCCGATAAAATTATAGACATTCATACACATGTTTATAAGAAAGAGTTTTTTGATAAAGACCACAATAAGAAAAAGTCTATAATAGTTAGTTGGCCAAATACGGTGGCTTCGGAAAATCCCATAGAAGACCTTCAGGAAACATACAAATTGTTGTTTCCGGGAAAAGATGTTAAAGCACTTATGTTTATTTCAGGCAGTACAGGGGTAGATAAGAACAATGCTTACCTTTCTGAAGTGTCAAAAAACACAGGTTGGCCCGCACTTTTATATTCACATCCTACATATTCTGCTGACGAACTTGAAAGTAGAATACGCGAGGGTGGTTTTTTAGGTGTAAAATGTTTTTTAAACCGTGCACCGTCATATTTGCCTCCCAATGAAATCCGTATTTTAGACTTTTTCCCGAAACATCAGTTGGAAAGACTTAACGAGATGGGTGCAATTTGTATGTGCCACATTCCAAGGGACGGGCGTTTGCAGGACAATGTTAATATTCAACAGATTCTTGAAATCAAAAGGGAATTCCCTAAACTTCGTTTCATAGTAGCGCATATCGGACGTGCATACACAAAAGAAGATGTGGGCGATGCTTTTGATTTATTAACTGAGGCACCTGAAACAATGTACGATTTCTCAGCAAACTGCTGTGAATATGCAATTAAAGAGGTTATTAAACGTTGCGGTCCAAAACACGTAATGTTTGGCACAGATATGCCTATTTTACGAATGAGAACACACCGTATTGAAGAAAACGGCTCCTATGTTAACCTTGTACCACCGGGACTATATTTTGACCCACACGGCGACCCTCATCTTCGTGAAGTTTCAGAAGAAGAGGCAAAATCAATTACATTTTTTGCTTATGAAGAACTTCTTGCATTTAAACGTGCCTGTGAAACACTTGGCATGACAAAACAGGATGTTGAAGATATGATGTATAACAATGCAAATGATTTAATTGAAGGTGCAAGAAAAGACATATACGGCGAATAATTTAAGACGGCTTAAACCTTTATGTTTAAGCCGTTTTTGTATATGCTATGACTTGAAAAGTAACTCATAATATAGTATAATTAATAAAA
>JAGCLT010000017.1 GCA_017646825.1 Clostridia bacterium
CAAAATATTTTTTGTATATCAATATCAAATATATCCGGTTCAAAAAATTATTCTCTAAAAAACAAAAAATAAGACAAGATTTTTAAAAATCTTGTCTTACATGATAAATTTTTAACTATTAGTCATCAATTGAATTGTTTGTTGCTTTTTCAAATATTGCCTCAACCTCTGCTGACGGTTTTTTGTCAATAAGTGTTACAACAACCGCTGCAACTGCACCAAGTATAAAGCCCGGAATAATTTCATAAATTCCTGTTATTGCTGTAAGTGTAGCACCACCTGCTACAGGTAACCAAAGCCATACCATATCAACTACAGCACCAACTACGATACCTGCAACTGCACCTTTGTATGTAAAGCGTTTCCAGAACAGTGAGAACAAAACTGCAGGACCAAATGCCGCACCGAATATACCCCACGCATTAGAAACAAGATTCATTATAGCCTGAGCCGCATCACCCTCGCTACTTGCAATAAAGTACGCAATAACTGCAATAGCAAGAACTACCAGACGGCTTACCCAAAGCATTTCTTTGTTTGATGCATTTTTACGGATAATCGGTTTATAAAGGTCACTTGCAAAAGAAGACGCCGCAACCAACAACTGAGAATCTGCCGTTGACATAGATGCCGCAATAATTGCCGCAAGTAAAAGACCTGCAATAAATGCGGGAAATACGTCTCTTGCCAGTTCCACAAAGATTAATGACTGCTGACCGTTTGCAAGTAATACTGCAGAAAGGTCTGCACCGTTTGAATATACAAACATTCTTCCAAGATATGCAATTACAATTGTTGCAGCCAAAGAAAGTACAACCCAGATTATTGCAACTGTCGCTGACTTTTTAACCATTGACGGTTTTTCGATTGCCATAAATCTTACAATAATATGTGGCATACCAAAGTATCCAAGTCCCCAGCCAAGTCCTGACAAAATATCTTTCCAACTTGCGCTGAAGAAATTAGCAACAAACTGGAACTGTTCACCGTTAGGTCCCTGATATATAGTTGTAAGAGCAGATGGTTCAAGTTCTCTTGAAAAACCTACAACAACAGGTACTATCAAAAGAGCACCAAGCATTAAAAGTCCCTGGAAAAAGTCCGTCCAGCAAACTGCTTTAAAGCCACCAAGGAATGTGTATAAAACAACAATTATTGCAAAAATAATCATTGCTGTTGACTTTGAAAGTTCAGGAATAAGTGTTGTAAACACATCGGACCCTGCAACAAAAGCAGATGCAACATAAATTGTAAAGCAAACAAGGAATACAACAGCGCAGATAACGCTTAATGTATGGTCTTTAGCAATAAAACGGTTTGAAAGATACTGGGGAAGTGTGATAGCGTCCCCTGATGCCTTTGAAAACTTACGAAGTCTCTTTGCAACTAAAATCCAGTTTGCCGCAGTACCGATTGCAAGACCGATACCAATCCACGCCTGACCAAAACCAAAGGCAAGTATGCTACCCGGTAAACCCATCAAAAGCCATGCACTCATATCAGAGGCCTGTGCACTCATTGCGGTTACCCAAGGTCCCATTGATCTTCCACCCAAAAAATAATCTTTCTCTGTTGCACTTTTTGACTTAAAGAAAAACACAATCCCTATTGCAATCATAGCCAAAAAGTACAGCGCAAATGCAAAAATATCCATTTCCGAATCAATCTCCTTTGTTACAAAATTTCATATTGTGTCTATTGTAACACATAATTTTTCAAAAAGCAATAGAGAACTAAGTATAGACTACAGTCTGTACTTAGTTCTCCAAGAAATCAAAATTATCCTTTATTATCAAGAATTTTTGTATGTACTTTTTAAAGACGAATTACTGATAAAAAAACAGGCATAACAGTTTTTGCATAAGCAGTAAGAGAATATTCGCCGTTGCAAAGACACCAGTCGTATATAAGCGCCCTTTCACTCATTGCATAAAGTTTTACTATTTCGTTAACTGTCATTTTGTCTGTTATCTCGCCGTTCTTTTGCCCCTCAAGTACAATTTTTCTCAAAAGTTTGTAATATGTCCGCTTGTTGTCAAGTAGATGCTTTTCCCCTTTTGTTATCAATTGTGTAGAATAAAGCCGTGTTAACAAATCAATGTCTATTCTTTCTTCTATCATAGAAAAAAGGGCACTGTTAAGATACAAAAGTTTGTCAAAACTGTTGGTTTTATCAGGAAAAGTTTCGTCAAGTCTTTCGTATTCTTCATCAAAAATATATGACAAAGAGCCAAGAAGGGCGTCCTTGCCCTCGAAATAATGATAAAAAGAGCCCTTGGACGTGCCTGACTTTTCTATTATTTCCTCGACAGTTGTGTCGTCGTATCCTTGCTCATAGAACAAGTCCCACGCCGCAGTTATAATTTTGCCTTTTGTATTTTTTACGTTTTTCTTCGACATATTTCTTACTTCCTTTTAAACAAATAAAAAGCCGGGTCACAACTTTTTGCTTCTTCCATAACAACATCCATATGGCAATAAACAAATGGTTCTTTAACTGTTATTAAATCCCGTACTGTATCTCTGTCAAACTTACCTTCTTTATATGACGGGTCTAAAATACACACAGTTTCGTCCTGTGCAGATATAAGAGCAATATAATGCTCGTTCTTCGTAAATACGGCAAGGGACCCCTCGTGTTTTCCGCTTACGCAGGCAATAAGCTCTCCGCCATTTTTCAAATGATTTAACACTTCCGCTTTGTCGTTAGTCATAACAAAATCAAGATTGTACTTTTCTGCCACGACTTTTCCCAAAACCCTCATACTGGTGCCCACTTTTAAGTTTGCGCCGTTCTCCTCTGAAAGTTTTACACATTCTTCCAGAGCAAGTTTTTCCGTTGTAAGATGCTCCACCATCATACAGGCACAACAAAGTCCGCACCCTGATGTTTCAACATTGTCCTTGCCTTCTTCAGGGCCACCGTTTGCCGCATTATGATAGTATTTTACATGAGGATAGTCCAGTTGGTTAATATAAAGCATTTTCAATTCCTCTTTTCTATTTGCAAAAATTATCAATATAGTTTTCTATGGCTTTTTTTACTATTTCTACAGATGTTTCTCTGTCGCTCACTTCGTTTACGGCTGTTTCCTTGTTTTCAAGATTTTTATACACTGTAAAGAAATGCCTCATCTCATCAAATATATGTTCAGGCAATTCTCCGATATCCTTATATACATTGTAATTAGGGTCGTTAAAAGGAATTGCAATTATTTTTTCGTCATTACGGCCGTTATCTATCATAGAAATTACGCCTATGGGATAAGCCCTCACAAGAGTCATTGGCTCTATCTGTTCAGAACAAAGAACCAGAACATCAAGAGGGTCATTGTCGTCACCGTAAGTGCGGGGAATAAAACCGTAATTTGCAGGATAATGGGTTGATGTGTGTAAAATTCTGTCCAACATTAAATAACCGGTTTCCTTGTCAAGTTCGTATTTTTTCTTGCTTCCTTTTGATATTTCAATTACGCAGATAAAATCCTCTGCCTGTATTCTTTTTGGTGAAATGTCGTGCCAGATATTAGACATATTTTCTCTCCTTTATAATTACATAATATTCATTATACTACTATTATGGCATTTTTACAATACCGTTGACAAAACAAATCTTTTAGAGTATAATTTTACTGTTGATTTGGAGGTTATTATGAGTATTATAGAATTACTTTTACTGGGCATAGGCTTAAGCATGGACGCCTTTGCAGTTTCCGTGTGCAAAGGACTGTCTTCAAAAAATGCAGGTCTTAATAACAGCATAAAATGCGGAATATGGTTTGGTGGTTTCCAGGCGCTGATGCCCTTTATCGGCTTTTATCTCGGAAACCTGTTTGCAGATGCAATTAAAGCAGTTGACCATTGGGTTGCATTTGTTCTGCTTTTAATAATTGGTATAAATATGTTAAAAGAAGCATTTTCCAGTGAATGTGACTGTTGCAACGAAAAAAATGCAGACTTTTCTATAAAAACAATGTTTGCTATGGCAGTAGCAACATCAATTGACGCTTTGGCGGTTGGTATATCCCTTGCCATGGCAGGAAATGTAAATATATGGAGTGCCGTTTCAATAATCGGCGTAACTACTTTTGTCCTTTCTGCTGCAGGTATAAAAATAGGCAGTATTTTCGGAAGCAGATGGCAACGCAAAGCGCAAATAGCAGGAGGTATAATCCTTATACTTATAGGCACAAAAATTCTCCTCGAACATTTGAACATTATATAAAAAAGGCAACTATATAGTTGCCTTTTATTTTGCACATTTTGAGCAGGGAGTCAGACCGTCGGAAACCGCTTCCTCCAATATTGTTTCATAACTGTTTTTCCCTCCGCACGAAGTATCAAAATGATATTTTTTGCCTGTTGGTGTGCGATATAAAGTTTCATTATTATTTTCTTTAATCTGTTCTTCTCCCGACAAACTGCTGTAGCCAGTTAAATAATCTATTGTTATATTGGGCTGGACATTATAGCAGTAAACACAAAACGAAATACCCTTTCCCTCATCTTCTACAGAATATGCTTCCATAAGCACACCGTCTGCCACAAGATTGTTATCTTTAAATACGGGTGTTACTCTGTACATAACCTGATTTCCCGTTTGTTCTATGTAATCATCTATCATATTTTCAAAAGGCAACATTCCGTTAATGTTTAAATACCTTGTACCTGTTATAAGGTTTCTCTCGTTGGCATTTTCCCCTGTAAGTTGATAGCCTATCAAATGGCATCTGTTATATAGATACTGCCCTTCTACCACATCGTAGGCCTTGTTATGCCACCCTGATGGTGTTACAGAACTAATGCTTTCTCTTTCCCCTGTAGGCATAATATCAGTTGAAACAGAAGCAAAAGCCACGTTACATCTTCCAAGGGAGTCAAGGTCGCTATAATATTCAAAAGAGCCGTTTATGATTTCATAGTCCTCAAAATACGGTACGTTGTTGTTAATTGTTGTGTACGCCGTTCCCGAATATCTGGGCAGTATTTTTATAAGTTCGTTATATTCCTGCTGATCAAAACCGTTTCTTACAATAAAAACCGTTTCACTTTCCTCTTCCCAGGCAACACCAAGGTTAAAACTTTCCGCCACAAATCTTATAGGCAGCATAGTTCTTTCGTTTATAATAACAGGTGCAACATCAAGTGTTTTGATTTCTCCGTTGAGATAAGCAGTATTACTGTTAATAACAAGTTTTATTACATCATCTTTAACAGTAAGTGTTGCAGTCTGTGTACTTTCGTCCCAGCCGACAGTCCCATTAAACGCCTCAATAATTGCTCTTATGGGCACCAGCGTTCTGCCGTTTGTTACTATTGGTTTTGTACCTCTTCCCACGTCTATTTCCGTTTCTTCACCATTAACACACATTATTGGATTGTCTATACTAAGACTTATTACAACGTCTGCTTCATAATCCGAAGCACATACTAAAGTAAAAACACCAAAAATCAGTATTGCACAAAGGATTAATACTTTATTTCGTTTTCTCATTTAAATCACCCGTCTTGTTGATTTCTACTTTCGGCAGGCTCCACCTGTACTTTGTCGCCAACATTCGTATTACAAACACCAGTATCATAGACAAAAGAGATGCCAACTGTATGTTTTCCGTGTATATTCTTAAAACAAAATATGTAATTGCTCCGATGATTGACGCTACTGCGTAAATATGTTTCTTAAAAATGTACGGAGTTGTGTCTATCAGCACATCTCTGAAAATACCTCCGCCTACTCCCGTAATCATTCCGGAAAAAACAACAAAAAAACCGTTGTTTAAAAGCCCGTATGAGCAAGCCTTTTCAGAGCCGATTACAACAAATGCCGCCAGACCTATGGCATCAAAAATATTGTTTATTGCTTCAACTTTAATTTTAAAAGCGTAAAACTTTTGTTTGTAAATATATGCAATAACAAAGGTAAAAACAGCCACAACCATTGCAAGAGCAAAAATCGGAAAGTTACTGAAAATCGTTGGTATATTTATTCCCAGTAACATATCTCTTAGTATTCCTCCGCCAAAGGCTGTGATACACGCCAGAAAAGTAACGCCAAAAATGTCAAGCCCCGAATTTATTGCAACCAACGCTCCCGAAAGTGCAAATGCAACAGTTCCTATTATTTCCATAATTTTTATTATTTCTGTCATTTAACTCCTCTTTTCAAAACAACTTAAATACTTAAAAACTATATAATATCTCCTTATTGAATATTAATTTATTCTTCGTATACCGAAAACTTAAGGCTGAATGTTTTTTCTTCTCCCGGATTTAAGAACTCTAAAAGTCCTTTTTCACGCATAACCTTGCGTCCGTCAGGAGTGCAGTTGCCGGGCTCAAGTCCCATAACGTAGTCATATTCGCCCATCATTTTCCATTGGGTAAAATATTTTAACTGGTCTGCATCGTATGACATTTTTAACCCTTTTTTTATGTTGGGATTATATATAGAAATTTCCGTATCTCCCGAAAGTGCATGGTAATAGCAAACCTCTTCATAACCATTCTTTGGTTTTTCAACTTCAAGACATTTTTCAAGTTCCATTTCTTCTCCGTCAGACCTGCGTACAACATTAGTTGACGGAACAGTTATTTTTGCATTCTCGTCAAGCAGAGGATACCCCATATTACAATGATACAAAAGCATAAGAGGACTTACTGTATTTCCTATATTCTTAACAGTATCCTTAAGACTTATTTCGTTCTTGTCAAGAGAAACTATATATTCTCTTTCCAGTATCAACTTATGTGAAAATATTCTTGCATCGCGGATTATTGCTTTAATATGAATACCATCCTCTGAAGTCCAGTGTCCGATATTTTCACAGGGAGTATTTGATATTGTACCGTGAAGCGGAGTCTCTTCTCCGTCATCTACACAACAGGAGCCAACAGCAGTCAGTCCGCAGGTTGTAAAGAATCCCGCAGTAAATGACTTTAAAAATCCCGCACCTTTGTCATCATAATACTGTGGAGAAACATATCCGCAAGGAGAAAAATAACTGTAATTATCACCTTTAAAGGACAGTCTTGATATGTCTGCACATCTGTCAACCGATACCCAGAATTCAAGTCCTTTTCCGTTTCTTACATAAAGCATTCTCATTCCATCAGCCTTACCGCCTGAAAGTCTCATTTCTTCAACACCCATAGTCTGGTTTATGTGTCCCATATACTTATTCATAACATTACCTCCATATTTATAATAATACTTTTAAGTACAATTCTTTTTTATTAATTATACTATATTATGAGTTACTTTTCAAGTCATAGCATATACAAAAACGGCTTAAACATAAAGGTTTAAGCCGTCTTAAATTATTCGCCGTATATGTCTTTTCTTGCACC
>JAGCLT010000018.1 GCA_017646825.1 Clostridia bacterium
GATGAATTAAAAAGATATATTGATTACTACAATAACGAGAGAATTTCTATGAAACTAAAAGGAATGAGTCCGGTGCAATACCGAACTCATTCACAAGCAAGTTAATATTTAATTTTGTCTAAACTTTGGGGTTCACTTCAAGGTTATGCTCTTTTTGCTTTGTTTTATCTTTTTTCTTGGTTGCAGATGACGGTTGCATGGAAAAACAGAGGAAAGGCATTTGTTTTTCAAAAAGAAGAGATGATATCTGCCCGTTATAAAAGATTAGTTTGCAATTTTTGACTATTTATGATACAATATAATAATAAGAAAGTACAGTTTTCGGGGGTTATCAGTGTTGCTCGGCAATGCAGTCAAATTTGTTTTGCGCACTAATTACTTTGTACCAAGGAAAATTAAAATATACAGAATCAAACTGATATTTCAAAAACAACGTATAGTCCATTTAAAATCAAGGCGGTGAAAAAATATGAAACACATACGAATACTGCATACGGCAGATTTGCACATAGACACAACATTTTTTTCTGTTTCGCAAAAAGCGGAACTGTTAAAGCACGAACTTTTAGAGGCGTTTGGCAGAATAGTTAATATCGCAAAAGAGAAAAATGTTGATGCAATACTTATTTCAGGTGACATTACAGACAACGGTACAATGTCGGAGGCCTCATACAAATTTATGTGCGAGGCATTTAATAAAATCAGCCATATTCCCGTATTTGCCATTTTAGGCAATCACGACTTTGGGTTTAATTATACTTTCCCTGAAAACGTGCACTTGTTCGGTACTGATTTGGACTTAGTATCTTTAAAGGATGCGGACATTTACGGTGCAAGTTTTAATTTTGAAAGGGACATTTCACCACTTAAAGAATTGGTAATAAAAGATAACGACAAAATTAACATAATGCTTTGTCACGGAACTTTAAACGGCAACACGGACAACCCATTTTTAACAAGTGATATTGAAAAATCAGGGCTTAATTATCTTGCCTTAGGTCATATACACAGTTTTGAGGGACTGGACAAAAAAGGTATGACGTATTACTGCTACAGCGGTGTTCCTATGGGCAGAGGTTTTGACGAACTGGGAGAAAAAGGTGTAATTATTGCAGACATATATGAAAACACCGTTGAAGCGGAATTTGTGCCTTTAGGTTCAAGAAAGTTTGTGGAACTTTCTGTTGACTGTGCCGGGCTTTCTAATTACATAGAAGTTGCGGACAAGGTTTATGAAAGTACCAATGAAAAAGATTTATACAAAGTAGTGTTAAAAGGTACTCCGTCAGGGTATATAAACGTTGAAACCCTAAACTCAGTTTTACAGGAAAAACTTTTTTACGCAAAAGTAGTTGACAAAACAAAAGCGGAGGTTAACATTGAAGAACTTGCAAAAGAACAAAGTCTTGTTGGGTACTTTGTAAAAAATGCAATGAACAACCAAAAAGCCCTTGAATACGGACTTAAGGCCCTTAACGGAGAAAGGATATATACCGATGAAGATTAAAAGTATATATATTAAACAATTTGGTTGCTTAAAAGAATACCGCGAAGAATTTACTGACGGCTTTAATATTATAAATAAACAAAACGAGTATGGGAAAACCACCATTGCGGAATTTATTTTTGCAATGCTTTACGGTATGAGAAAGAACGCCAGAAACATAAGGGAAAACACAAGAAAACGGTATCTGCCCTGGGGTGAAAAAAGTATGGACGGAGAAATTACTGTTTCCCATAACGGCAAATGTTACATTATTACAAGAAAATTCGGTGCAAGAAAAGGTGACGACACCGTATCTGTTATTGACGAAATTACAGGTGAGAGAATTACTTCATACGAAACAGACCAGCCTATGTTTGAAATAACAGGCGTAGGTGCAGACGCCTTTTTAAAAGCCCTTTATATTAATCATTTTTATATTGATATGGCACAAGGGTCTGACGAAATTATGGACAGACTTATAAACCTTACCCAGACAGGAGAAGAGGATACTTCCTACAACCGTGCCACAGAAATTCTTGACAAGGCAATTAAAGAACTGGGAGGAAGAACGGGTAAAATAAAACAGTTGAATGACAAACTGGACTTACTTTATGTAAAAATAAACAATGTGCAAAAAGACCATAACATGGCGCAGGAATTAAAGAAAACAGTACAGGAATTAAAGGGACAGCAAAAAGAATTAACTGATGCAAGTGACGAAAAAGAAAACAAGTTTTTGTCATCCAAATTAATTATGATTTACTGTTTGCTTGTTGTATGTGCAGTTGTTTTTGCCTTTATCCACCCTGCACTTATACTTTTACCTGTAGTTTTTGCAGGTGCGGTATTGTTTGGTGTGTCCAGACAAAAAGATGACAACACTAATATTGAACGTCTTATGAGTATGACAGAGCAAATAGCACGTTACGAAGAAAAGATAAAGATGCTCCAGAGTGCAGACCTTGGAAATACAAAAGGCGAAATAGATTACATTACTGCAGAGATAGAAAAGTACAACGTAAAACTAAAGGATTTAATGTATGCAAAACAATGTCTTGACGATGCGTTTTCACAGTTACAACAGGGCTTCGGCACGGAACTTAACAACAACGTTTCGGAAATTTTATCAGTTATTACAGACAATAAATATGACGGCGTAAAGGTATCGGGACAGTATGAAATGATGGCACACAATACGAATGACGGCTGGCAGTCAGCAGAATATTTAAGCGACGGTGCTTTTGACCAGATTTATTTTTCTTTAAAAATGGCACTTGTTAAGATGTTGTTCCCCCATATGCCGCTTATTTTAGACGATGCCTTTGTAAGATACGACAAAACCCGTCTTAAAAGAGCACTGGAATATCTTACAAATACAGATAATCAGATAATTTTATTTTCGTGTAATGAGGTGGGGCAGTGAAAAAGGTATTACTTATAGTTTTGGTTTTGGCTATGCTTTGCTCGTGCAGCGGTAACAACGAAGCAGTTACTTTTAAAATAGCAGAGGGAGAAAGCGTAAGCACCATTGCGGAAACTTTAAAAGCAAGCGGACTTATAAGCAGTAAAATTTTATTCAGACTAAAAGTTGACGATACTGAGGGGTATTTAAAACCGGGAGAATACACCATAAAAAAAGGTACATCCCAAAAGGACATAATCGCCATTTTAAAAGCAGGTGTAAACGAAAATATATCTGTTACCATTCCTGAGGGGTATTCGGTGGAAATGATAGCAAAAACTCTTGCTGACGCAGGGGTTTGCGGTGAAAAAGATTTTCTTAACGCCTGTAACAAAACTGACTATGATTTTGATTTCTTAAGAGGAATTAATCCCAAAGGCAATTACAAACTTCAGGGTTTTTTGTATCCCAACACATATTATTTCAACCTGAATATGGAGCCCGAACAAGTGGTGAAAATTATGCTTTCGGAGTTTAAAAAACAAATTGCCGATGCAGGAGTAACTACCGATGATTTATATAAAAAGGTTACAGTTGCCTCACTTTTGCAAAGAGAAGCAAAGGTACAAAGTGAAAAGCCCACAATTGCAGGGGTAATATACAACCGCTTGAAAATCGATATGCTTTTGCAGATAGATGCTTCCGTTGTCTATGGGGTAACAGACGGAATGTATGACATAACGGCGGTTTACAACAGTCATTTAAAAAGCAACTCACCCTATAATCTTTACAAATTTAAAGGTTTGCCTCCGGGACCGATAAGCAATCCCGACATACAGTCCATTGTTGCGGCACAAAATCCCCAGAGCCACGACTACCTTTATTACAGGACTGACGAAAACAAAAAAGACGGTACACATATTTTTACAAAAACATTTAACGAGCATTTAAACGCAAACAACTGATAAAACCTTGACATTTTGCGAGAAAAATTATAAAATATAATTTGTATATTTATGAGAATTGGGAAGTGAATTAATTGGAAAAATTAGGATTAAATGAAATACGTGAAAAGTTTCTGTCTTTTTTCGAATCAAAAGGATGCTTAAGATTAGACAGTTTTTCTCTTGTGCCTAAAAATGACGCAAGTCTGCTTTTGATAAATTCAGGTATGGCACCTATGAAATCATGGTTCCAGAACCCTGAAACTGCACCTAAAAGAAGAGTTACAACATGTCAGAAATGTATAAGAACAGGTGACATTGAAAACGTAGGTAAAACTGCACGTCACGGTACTTATTTCGAAATGCTTGGAAACTTCTCTTTTGGCGATTACTTTAAGAAAGAAGCCACATCATGGGCGTGGGAATTCTTTACAAAAGTTATGGAAATTCCCGAGGACAGACTATGGGTTTCTGTTTACGAAGAAGACGACGAGGCACGTGAAATATGGATTAACCACGTAGGAATAAACCCCGACCATATTGTAAAACTTGGTAAAGAGGACAACTTCTGGGAACACGGCACAGGTCCTTGCGGTCCATGCTCAGAAATTTATTTTGACAGAGGGGAACAGTACGGCCGCGGAGAC
>JAGCLT010000019.1 GCA_017646825.1 Clostridia bacterium
AGGGCTTAGGTCTTCCTTACAGAGTTGTACGACTTTGCTCAGGTGATTTGGGCTTTAGTTCAGCAATGACTTATGACATCGAAGTATGGATGCCAAGTTACGGAAGATACGTAGAAATCAGTTCCTGCAGTAACTTCGAGGACTTCCAGGCACGTCGTGCAGGTATCAAATTTAAACGTGATGCAAACAGCAAAGCAGAATTTATCCATACATTAAACGGAAGCGGTGTTGCAGTAGGCAGAACCGTTGCTGCAATTTTAGAAAACTACCAACAGGCAGACGGAAGCGTAAAAATTCCTGAAGCGTTAGTTCCATTTATGGGCACAGACCTTATAAAATAAGGCTTTTTATCCACAGTTATCAACATTTTGTTGACAAAATGTTGATAACTGTATCAATTTGGAGGCAAATTTAGTGATTATACACGCTATTATTACAGTAATCGGCATAATATGCCTTGTAGACGGGCTTGTTATGACTGCATATACTCTTTTTAATATAGGAAACCTTTTAACTGTGATTACAGGGGCAATAATGACTGCCTACGGGTTATATTATAAGCAGATTATAGGTTATTCAAAAAAGGGTATTTTAAAAGGCTTAAGAATGATATTTTACGTAGGTCTTACCCTTATGATTGTAATGCCCTTAATAGTTTTTGCAGGAAGTTTTGTCAAACCTGCCGACTACACTGAAGATGCAGTTATAGTACTGGGAGCAGGGATACACGGAGAAACACCAACACTTCCACTTCGCAACAGACTGCTTAAAGCCGTAGAATATTATAACAAAAATCAGGATGCAATAATTATTGTATCAGGAGGACAGGGATATGGCGAAGCCATATCCGAAGCAGAAGCAATGGAACGGTTTTTGGTAAGCAAAGGCGTCCCGAAACAGAATATATTAAAGGAAGAAAAATCAACTTCAACAGAGGAGAATCTTAAGTTTTCAAAACAGATACTTGATGAAAATTTTAGTAAAAATTACACCGTTGCAATAATCACAAACAGATTTCACTCACAAAGAGCAAGAATTCTTGCAAAGGAAGAGGGACTTATCACAACATCGGTAAATGCACCGATTCCCTGGTACACAATACCTGTTAATTATGTAAGAGAATCCCTTGCGACTATGTATACTTTGGTGGATTTGATTATATAATTTGTGTATTATTTTATTAATGGTAAAGGACGATGTTATGAGTAACTTATATTATAAAAACGCAAAAGATATAAAACTTAATTACATAACCAAAGTGCACGGAGAGCAGGACGGAGCAATGTACGGCGGCTACCTTTTCCGTTTTGACGGCTCGGGACTTGTTTCTGTAACAGATTTATCTGACTATACCCTTATAAACAGACATTTTGCGGACGGAATAGAAAAATATAAGCCACACGGAAACTCCGTGTTTTTTGGTACAGAATTTTATGATGAAAAAGACAAGTTCCCCCTTTTATATTCTAACGTTTATAACAGTTATAGTAATCAGAACGAAGGTGTTTGCCTTGTTTACAGAATAACAGAGGACCTTAAAACTAAATTTGTTCAGGTAATAAAAATCGGCTTTGTTGACAAGGACGATGTATGGCGTTCAAAGAACATACAGGATGTAAGACCTTACGGAAATTTTGCTCTGGACGCAAAAACAAATCTGATGTACGCCTTTACAATGAGAGATCAGGAAAAAACCGCAAGATTTTTTGAGTTTAAATTACCAAAACTTATTGATGGCGAAATTGTTACAATAAACTATGAAGACATAACAAAACAATTTGACACACCGTATATAGATTTTATGCAGGGTGCAATATGCTACGACGGTTATATCTATTCTTTAGAGGGTTTTAATGCAGTTAACGCCCAAAAGCCAAAACTAAAAGTAATTGATGTTAAAAGCAAAGAGATGGTGCTGGATATAGACCTTACAAAACACGAGCTTATATTTGAAATGGAACTTGTGGAAGTTTATAATGAAACTTTATATCTTTCCGACTGCTGGGGCAACACTTACAAAGGAGAGTTCATATGATAAAATGCGTCATATTTGATGTTGACGGCACAATGACAAACACTATGCCCTTATTTGAATTATCATATTTACGGGCTTACAACGAGGTTGCAGATACGCCCATAACCTTACCACAACTCAGGAAAAGCGTGGGCTTGTCGGAGGAGGGTATGGCAAAGGCACTTATACCCGAAAAAGCACAGGACGTCCTTGCAAAATACTACACCTATTATGAGGAGTTGTTAAGCAAAACTCCCGGAGTAGCGTATTTTGGAATTAAAAAACTTATTAACTATTTAAATGACAAGGGCATAAAAACTGCCGTTGTATCGGGGAAAGGCAAACCCGCCCTTGATATTACTTTTAAAGTTTTAGGTTTTGACGGACTTTTTAAAAATGTTTTTGCAGGTCTTGAGGAAACTCCCGACAAAGCAGAACGAATAATAAAAACTATGGAAATTTTAGAAGTAACACCGGAAGAAACAATATACATCGGTGATGTTGTATCGGACATAACTTCATCACGGGAGGCAAAGGTAAGGGTAATATCAGCAGGATGGGACTTAAAAGCAGACATAAAAGAACTTTTAAAACACAAGCCCGATTATCTTGCATACACAGTAGATGATTGTTATAAAATTTTAAAAGGAAAAATTGAAAATGTCAGAATTATTTGAAATCTTAATGATTGTATTGTTTGGTGCATCATGGCCCATAAACGCTATGAAATCTTACAAAGCGCGTACTACAAAAGGAATAAGCTTACCCTTTTTGCTTTTGATTTTTGTAGGTTACATTTTTGGTATTACGTCAAAACTTATTGCAGAGTCTTTTAAATGGTACGTAATGTTTTTCTATGTGCTTAATTTCATAATGGTTGGAATTGATATTATGCTGTACATAAGAAACTATAGATTAGACAAGAAAAACGGCGTAATATAAAAAAAGAGCAGTAGTCTTTTGAAGTGAACCCCAAAGTTTAGACAAAATTAAATATTAACTTGCTTGTGAATGAGTTCGGTATTGCACCGGACTCATTCCTTTTAGTTTCATAGAAATTCTCTCGTTATTGTAGTAATCAATATATCTTTTTAATTCATC
>JAGCLT010000020.1 GCA_017646825.1 Clostridia bacterium
CACAGAGCGGTTAACGATGCAGAAACAACGGCGCAGATTTATCTTGAATTTGCAAGACGTCTTATTGATATGGAAATCATTACAACAGACGATGTCAATACTGCTTTTGATGAGGAAAAAGACCCCAAAAAGAAAGGCTACCACCACGCAGTTGTTTTTGCCAAAAACTATACGGGACTTAAAAATCTTTATAAGATTATTTCTGCATCCCATCTTGAGAGTTTTTACAAAAGACCGAGAGTTACAAAGGCACTTTATTTAAAATACTGTGACGGTCTTATAATTGGCTCTGCCTGTGAACAGGGTGAATTATACAGAAGTATCCAACACGGAAAATCAAATAAAGAAATTGCAGCCATTGCAAGATTTTATGATTATTTAGAAATTCAGCCCCTTGGCAACAATGAATTTATGATAAGGAAAAACATTGTTGAGAACAAGGAAAAATTAATAGAAATAAACAAGCGTATTATAAACCTTGGTGAATTTTTCGGCAAACCTGTAGTTGCTACATGCGACGTTCACTTTTTAGAGCCGAGAGATTCTATTTACAGGGCAATTCTGCAAAAAGGTCAGGGCTATGACGACGCTGACAGTCAGGCACCTCTTTACTACAGAACAACAGAGGAAATGTTAAGCGAGTTTTCTTATCTGCCTCCTGAAAAAGCCTATGAAATTGTTGTAACAAATACCAATAAAATTGCAGATATGTGCGAAAAAATGCTTCCTGTTCCTGACGGCACATTTCCGCCTGTATGGCCTAATGCTCCCGACGAAATAAAGGAAATGAGTGAGGCAAAAGCAAAAAGAATATACGGCGAGGAACTTCCCGAAATAGTACGTGCAAGAATGGACAAGGAACTTCACTCAATTATAACTTACGGATTTTCAGTTATGTATTTAATCGCCCAGCGACTTGTTAAAAAGAGTAATGAAGACGGGTATCTGGTAGGCTCAAGAGGTTCTGTAGGTTCATCATTCGTTGCCTTTTTAAGTGACATTACCGAGGTTAATGCACTGCCGCCCCATTATGTATGTAAAAAGTGTCAGCACAGCGAGTTTATAACTGACGGCTCTTACGGTTGCGGTGTTGATATGCCTGACAAAGTGTGCCCAAAATGCGGAGAGATGTTATACAAAGACGGTCACGATATTCCCTTTGAAACATTCCTTGGTTTTGCAGGGGACAAAGAGCCTGATATCGACCTTAACTTTTCAGGTGATTATCAGCCAAAAGCCCATAAATATACAGAGGTACTGTTTGGTGAGGGACACGTATTCCGTGCAGGTACAATAGCCACTTTGGCAGACAAAACCGCTTATGGCTTTGTTAAAAAGTACCTTGACGAAAAAGGAATAGTTGCGTCCAATGCGGAAATTGACAGACTGATTAGCGGTGTTGGCGGTGTAAAACGTACCACGGGTCAGCACCCGGGCGGTGTAATGATTTTACCAAAAGGACATGACATTCACGAATTCTGCCCTGTTCAGCATCCCGCTGACGATAATGATACAGATATTATTACTACTCACTTCGATTATCATTCAATTAGCGGAAGACTTTTAAAACTTGACATACTGGGCCACGATGACCCTACAGTTATCAGAATGCTTGAAGATTTAACTGGTATTGATGCAAAAACAATACCACTTGACGACAAGGACACTATGAGCCTTTTCTTAAATACTGAGGCACTTGGTGTAACGGAAAATGACATTGACAGTCCCGTAGGAACATTTGGCGTACCTGAATTCGGTACAAAATTTGTAAGACAGATGCTTGTTGATACAAAGCCAACTACATTCTCTGAATTATGCCGTATATCTGGTCTTTCCCACGGTACAGACGTGTGGCTTAACAATGCTCAGGACCTTATTAACCAAGGTATATGTTCATTAAAAGATGCTATCTGTACCCGTGACGATATTATGATTTATCTTATGTACGCGGGAGTTCCTGCTAAAAATGCTTTTGACATTATGGAGCACGTAAGAAAAGGTAAGGGCTTAAAGCAGGACGAAATCGACATATTAAACGAAAACAACATTCCTCAGTGGTACATTGACAGTTGCCAGAAAATCAAGTATATGTTCCCGAAAGCACACGCCGTTGCTTATGTTACTATGGCATTCAGGATTGCGTGGTTTAAGGTGCATTATCCAAAAGCGTACTACATTGCTCACCTAACAGTAAGGGCAGACGAGTTTGACAGTTCAATTATGTGTAATAAGGAAACCGCGTGGGCGGAAAGACGCCGTCTTGATGCATTGGGACGTGATGCCAGTGCAAAGGACAAAAACGTTCTTACAATACTTGAAATAGTTTGTGAAATGTTTGCAAGAGGAATAGAGTTTGACAATATTGATTTATATAAATCAGATGCAGTTAAATTTACAGATACGGAAAAGGGCATTATGCCGCCTCTTAACGCTTTGCCGGGACTTGGCGCAAATGCTGCTATGTCAATTGTGGAAGCAAGAAAAGACGGGGAGTTTTCTTCGATAGAAGATTTAAGAAACCGTTCTAAAGTAAACAAAACTGTTATAGAATTAATGAAGGAGCAAGGCGTGCTTGACGGTATGCCCGAAAGCAACCAGTTAACATTTTTCTGATATGATAAAAATTAACGAAGTAATTATAGTTGAGGGAAAATACGATAAAATAAAACTGCAAAGTCTGTTTGATACTTTAGTGGTAACAACAGACGGCTTTCGGATATATAAAAACAAAGAGAAAGCACAGATGCTAAGACTTTTAGCGGAGAAAAGGGGAATAATAGTGCTCACCGACTCCGACAAAGCAGGACTTCGTATAAGAAACAAAGTCCGTGAAATAGTGGGAGACGCCAATGTTAAAAACGTATTTGTGCCCCAGATAAAAGGTAAAGAAAAAAGAAAAGACAAAGGCGGAGCAGAAGGAATCTTAGGCGTTGAGGGAATTAACGACCAGATAATTGTTGATGCGGTAATGTCTCAGGCGGTACAAACTGCCAAAGGAGAAAAAATTACCAAATCGCAGTTTTACGCCCTTGGTTTTTCGGGAAATAATGACAGCAAACTTAAGCGTCAGAAACTGGCAACTGCCTTAGGATTGCCCGTTAATTTATCCTCTACAATGCTTTTAGATACAATTAACGCCGTGTTTTCAAAACAACAGTTTTATGACTTTATAAATAATCAGGAGGACTTATAAATGTCAGAAATGAAGAAACAATCATTTTTGCAGGGAGCATTTGTGCTTGTTTGTGCAAATCTTCTGGTAAAAATAATAGGTGCAGGTTTTAAACTGCCTCTTACTTACCTTATCGGTGAGGAGGGTATGGGGCTTTTCGGCTCTGCCTACACAGTCTATACAATTTTGTTTGTAATTGCAACTGCAGGCTTTCCCATTGCCATTTCAAAAATGGTTTCTGAAAGTGTGGCTTTAGGAATGCACCGTCAGGCTGACCGCATATTCAAAGTAGCAATTGCAATGCTTTTGTGTGTAGGAACAATCGGTACTGCAGTTTTGTACTTTGGAGCAGAAGCCTTTGCGGGATTTTTAAAAACTCCCGATGCTGCAGGACCTATTAAGGCTATTGCACCCGCAGTATTCTTTGTTTCTGTAATGTCATCTTTAAGAGGATATTTTCAGGGTCACCAGAATATGTACCCAACTGCCATTTCAGAAGTAACTGAGGCGGTGGGAAAACTTATTTTCGGTTATTTGCTTGCTTATTATTTTATGAATGTAAACGTTGCAAAAGCCGCATCATGTGCGATTTTTGGCGTGACTATGGGTACCGTTATGGGTGCCGTTATATTAGTTGCAATTTATCTTGTTAAAAGATTTAAAAATAACAGTTACAGTAGTTCGGAATCAGTAAGAAGCGTAAAGAGTATTGCAAAAGAACTGATTAAAATTTCTGTGCCTATTACAATTGGTGCATCTGTTGCAAGTATAACAACACTAATTGATATGGCAACTATAACAAGACGGTTGCAGTCTATTGCCCAGGTTACAGAGGAATTTATAGTAAAATACGGAAGCCTTGTTGATGTTACTACTTTTACAGGTGCCATTGATTCGCAACTTGCAACTAAACTTTATGGTCTTTATAACGGCTACGCAATACCGCTTTTCAACTTACCTTTAACTATTGTTGCGGCAATAGCGATGAGTGTTGTACCTGCCATTGCGGCGGCTATAGCGAAAAAGAATTATCAGACAAGTAACGGAGTAACCAAGGGTGCTATAAAAATAACTATTCTACTGGCGCTCCCTTGCGGTGTGGGTTTGTTCGCTTTGGCAAAACCGATTTTAGTTACACTTTACAATAACGGACTTGCAGAGACACTTTTGCAGACTTTGTCTGTTGCAATAGTTTTTGTATCCCTTTTGTCTGTTACAACGGCAGTTTTACAGGCGTACGGACACCCGTCTGTCCCTATGATTAATATGCTGATAGGCGGGATAGTAAAAATCGCAACAAACTATTATCTTGTGGGAACACCGAAGTATAATATTGACGGTGCACCCATAGGTACGGTTATATGCTATTTTGTTATAGTAATGCTAAATATTATTTCCTTAATAAGAATTACGAAAATCAAGTTTAGCGTTATTGATTTTGTTATAAAACCATTGTTTTGCGCACTTGTAATGGCAATACCCGTACTTGCAGGTTACAAAACTGCGTTTAACTTTGGACTAGGTGTAAGACTGTCTGTGGTAGTAGCAGTTGGACTTGGTGCCCTTGTGTATGGATTGCTTATACTGTTTACAGGTGCAATAAAAAAAGAGGACGTACTGATGCTTCCTAAAGGGGAGTCAATTTATAAATTACTAACAAAGACAAAACTGATGAAGTAGGTGAAAATATGTCAGAGGAAAGAATAATTTCTGCAAAAAATATTTCGGAGGACGGAAATTTTGAGTTAACCTTAAGACCGCGCACATTAGAAGAGTATGTAGGTCAGGAAAATGCCAAGGAATCCCTTGAAATATTTATAAAAGCCGCAAAATTAAGAAACGAGCCTATTGACCACGTTCTTTTGTACGGCCCTCCCGGACTTGGTAAAACAACATTGGCAGGGGTAATTGCCAATGAAATGGGGGTGAATATAAGAGTTACAAGCGGCCCTGCCATTGAAAAGCAGGGCGATTTGGCTGCTCTTTTAACCAATCTTTCTGAAAATGACATTTTGTTTATAGATGAGATACACCGTCTTAACAGGTCAATAGAAGAAGTTTTATACCCTGCAATGGAGGACGGAGCAATAGATATTATTGTGGGACAAGGTCCGTCAGCACGTTCAATAAGACTTGATTTGCCGAAGTTCACTTTGATTGGTGCAACCACAAGGGCAGGGCAGTTGTCCGCGCCTCTTCGTGACAGATTCGGCGTAATGTTCCGCCTTGAAATGTATTCTGATGAGGAACTTTGCAACATTGTAAAAAGGTCTGCAAAAATTCTTGATATAAGCGCAAAAGAAGAGGGGGTTTATGAAATTGCCTCCCGTTCAAGAGGTACACCACGAATTGCAAACAGACTTTTAAGAAGAGTCCGTGACTACGCACAGATTAAAGCAGACGGCGTTATAACAAAAGAAGTTGCGGATATGGCACTTAATCTTTTGGAGGTTGACAAAACAGGACTTGACAAAATAGACAAAAATATTTTAAACACTATTATTACTACTTTTGGCGGAGGTCCTGTTGGACTTGAAACTTTAGCGGCAACAATAGGGGAGGACCCCCTTACCATAGAAGACGTATATGAGCCGTTTTTGATGCAAAGAGGCTTTATTAACAGAACGCCAAGAGGAAGAATGGTTACAGAACTTGCATATAAGTATTTAGGTATAAAAAAGGTTGCGGAATAATCCGCAACCTTTTTATTAGTTATCCCAAAAATCGATGTTACCGCCCAATGAAATATAGTCATTCCAGAACTGTGGATAAGATTTATCGGTACATTTATAATCGTCAATTGTAACAATTTCTTCGCAAACTGAAGAAGCAATTGCAATAGCCATTGCTATTCTGTGGTCGTTACAACTGTTTGTTGCACCTCCCAATAGTTTTTCCGTACCCTCTATTATAAGAGAATCGCCCTTTTCAATAATTGTGCCGCCGATGGAATTTAACTGCTGTGCAACTGTAGTTAGGCGGTCACTTTC
>JAGCLT010000021.1 GCA_017646825.1 Clostridia bacterium
ATACCAATTGCCGCTTCATCAGCAATAATTGCCGCAATAGTTTCCGCACTGGTGTCCCCGGGAACTGCAAACATGTCAAGACCAACTGAGCAAACACAAGTCATAGCCTCAAGTTTGTCTAAAGAAAGAGCCCCGACGTTTACTGCATCAATCATACCCGCATCTTCTGAAACGGGAATAAAGGCACCGCTTAAACCTCCTACATGTGAAGAAGCCATAACTCCGCCTTTTTTAACTGCATCATTTAAAAGTGCAAGTGCGGCAGTTGTTCCGTGAGTACCGCATTTTTCAATACCCATTTCCTCTAAAATATAAGCAACACTGTCCCCTATTGCAGGAGTAGGTGCCAAAGACAAGTCAACAATGCCAAAGGGTACATCAAGTCTTGTAGATGCTTCCTTTGCAACCAACTGTCCCATTCTTGTAATTTTATAAGCAGTTCTTTTAATTGTATCTGCAACTACGCTGAAATCTTCACCCTTTACTTTTTCAAGGGCTTTTTTAACAACTCCGGGGCCTGATACACCTACATTAATTACTGTTTCAGGCTCACCAACACCGTGAAATGCACCTGCCATAAATGGGTTGTCCTCAACAGCGTTAGAAAAAACCACTAATTTTGCGCAACCAAAACCAGCTCTGTCTTTTGTATATTCTGCAGTTAGTTTGATAACTTTTCCCATTTCATAAACTGCATCCATATTAATACCTGCTCTTGTTGATGCAACATTTACTGAAGAACAAACTTTCTCTGTTGTTGCAAGAGCTTCAGGAATAGAATTAATTAAAATTCTGTCTCCTTTTGTATAGCCTTTATGAACAAGAGCCGAAAAACCTCCGACAAAGTTAACACCAGTTGCATCTGCGGCTTTGTCAAGACATTTTGCTATTTTAACATAACTGTCTGTATTGCAACTTTCACCGATTGATGAAATCGGAGTAACTGAAATACGTTTGTTTATAATAGGAATACCGTATTCGTGCTCAATATCCTCCCCTGTTTTTACAAGATTTTGAGCCTTATTTGTAATCTTGTCATAAATCTTATCGCAAACTCTGTCAATATCCTCTCCGCAGCAATCACGCAAAGAGATACCCATAGTTATTGTTCTTATGTCAAGATTTTCTTCATTAATCATTTTTATTGTTTCTAAAATCTTGCGTGAATTAATCAAAACAATCTCCCCTTATATCTCCTGCATAGATTTAAAAA
Organism: Clostridia bacterium; assembly: GCA_017646825.1. GTDB lineage: Bacteria > Bacillota > Clostridia > Monoglobales > Firm-18 > RGIG1864. The sequence continues at coordinate 1,214 of JAGCLT010000021.1, forward strand.
TATTCTCGTGCTGTGTTTTAATATCAACGCCAAGTTCTTTTCCTGTATCACCAAGAATATCAACAAGTTCTGAAAAAGGAATACTTGAATTTGAAATATCAACTAACATAATCATAGTAAATATGTTTTGCATGATTGTTTGTGTAATATCTAAAATATTTACATTGTACTCTGCTAATACTGCAGTGACTTTGGCGATAATACCAACCTTGTCACTTCCCAAAACAGTAACTACTGCTCTCACAGTAACACCCCTATCCTTTTTTATTTATCACACTGTAAATAATAATTCCCGCTGCAACAGAAGCATTTAAGGAATTAATTCTACCTTTCATAGGAATACTTATCAAAAAGTCGCACTTTTCTGCAACAATCCTTGAAACACCCTTGCCTTCGCTACCGATTACTATACCAACTCCGCCGCTGTAATCAGCCTCGTCATATCCCATAGTAGCGTCCTGATGAGTTGCATAAAACCATATTCCCTCTTTTTTAAGTTTTTCAATGGTTGAGGCAATATTGGATACTTTAGCAACTCTCATATACTCAACTGCACCTGCAGAGGTTTTTGCAACAGTGGAATTAAGCCCCACACTGTGTCTTTTGGGAATAATAATCCCGTGAACACCTGCACCCTCGGCACTTCTCATAATTGAACCTAAGTTGTGAGGGTCTTCAATTTCGTCTAAAACAACGATAAATGGACTTTCCCCTTTGCTTTTTGCATATTCCAGTATTTCCTCGACAGAATAATATCTGTGAGCAGAAACATAAGCAATCACCCCTTGGTGATTGCCTGTTTCAGATAAATCATCTAATTTTTTTCTGTCTGCCTTAACAGTTAGTATGCCTTTATCTTTTGCCATACCAAGTATCTTTTTAATACTTCCGTCAACGCCTGAAAACAGAATTTTATCAATATCTCTGTCTGCCTTAAGTGCTTCCGTTATAGGGTTTCTGCCCTCTAATATATCACTCATGGTTAAAGAATTTGTCGTGAATTGCTTTTACCGCTTTTTCTGCATCTGCTTTGTCAATGATAACAGAAACTTTAATTTCTGATGTAGAAATCATCATAATATTAATCTGTGCATTGTAAAGCGCTTCAAACATTTTTGCAGCAACGCCGGGATTACTTACCATACCGGCACCAACAATTGAAACTTTGGATACTTCTTTTTCAAAGTCAATTTTCTGAGCACCAACAAGTTCAAGGTTTTCTTCTAACAATTCTATTGCTGAATCCAACTGATTTAGCGGAACTGAGAATGTAATGTCTTTGCTGTTTTCTCTTCCTACTGATTGCAAAATCATATCAACATTAACGTTGCCTTTTGCAAGTAAAGAAAATACTTTAAATGCTTTTCCGGGAGTGTTTTCAACACCTACCAAAGAAACAGTCGCTACATCATTATCACGGGTTACCCCTCTAACTAACATTTTTTCCACGTTTTTTACCTCCTTAACTATTGTGCCGGGCACTCTTTCAAAGCTTGATTTAACTTCAAGTTTAACATCATATTTTAATGCAAGTTCTACTGAACGGTTGTGCAGTACGTTTGCACCAAGACTTGCAAGTTCAAGCATCTCATCATAAGAAATATCATCTAATTTCTGAGCATCTTTTACAATTCTCGGGTCTGCAGTGTAAACACCATCAACGTCTGTGTAAATTTCACATTTGTCAGCATGTAAAGCCGCAGCCAAAGCAACTGCAGAAGTATCACTTCCGCCTCTGCCCAATGTTGTTATGTCATCATATTTGTTAATTCCCTGGAAACCTGCTACAATTACTATTCTGTTTGAGTCAAGTTCCTTTTTGATTCTTTCAGTATTTATTGTCTTAATTCTTGCCATACCGTAAACACTGTTAGTAGTAACTCCTGCCTGCCAACCTGTAAGCGATACTACAGGACAACCGATTTTTTCAATAGCCATAGCAAGTAAAGACATAGAAATCTGTTCACCTGCAGACAACAAAACGTCCATTTCACGTTTAGACGGTTTTTTGTTAATTTCAGCTGCTTTTTCAAGAAAATCATCTGTTGTGTCACCTTGAGCGGAAACAACAACTACAACTGAATTTCCTGCTTTGTATTCGTCAGTAATTATTGTTGCTACATTCATAACTTTTTCTGCATTAGCAACAGAACTTCCGCCGAATTTTTTAACTATTAAACCCACTGTTATTCCTCCTTTATATATTAACTGTTGCGCCATTCTGGTCTATTTCAACAATTTTTATACTCCAATTATTCATATGCTTATTTAAAAATTCTTGTGCTTCACTGTAAAATTTATTCTCAATACTACTGTCAATAACAGACACTATGGTAGGTCCTGAACCGCTTATATAAGTTCCGTAAGCCCCATTATCTTTGCCAAATTTAAATATCCTGTTCACCCCGCCTATAAGACATTTGCGGAAAGGCTGGTGCATTCTGTCCTGAAGTGCCGTACCAAGCAAATCATATCTTCCTGACATAATTGATGCGGTAAGCAAAGACGCCCTTGAAATGTTGTAAACAGCGTCGGTATGAGATACCGCTTTTGGTAACACACCTCTTGCTCTTACAGTATTAAGGGGAAAATTAGGAATAAACAAAGCAAATCGCAAATCATTATTTTTTACGGGAAGCTTAATATAAGATACGGGGTCTGTTTTAACTGCAACTGCAAAGCCTCCTGTAATTGCTGGTGTGGTATTATCAGGGTGGCCTTCAAGTTTGCACGCCAGATTAACAATTTCGTCAGTACCAAGTGTATTGCCTGACAAATAATTGCCTGCCAGAAGTCCTCCGACTATACCGGAACTGCTGCTGCCTAGCCCTCTTGTCACGGGAATTTCATTGTTTAAAACAATTTTAAGACCATCGCATCTGTATCCGACTTTATCGAATACCGTTTTAATTCCACGATAAACCAGATTTCGTTCATCTTTGGGCAGAAACTTCTTGGAAGCATCAATAACTTCGATTTCCAATCCGCCATCGGTTTCTTCAACATATACTGAGTTGTACAGTTTAAACGCAACACCGATAGTATCAAAGCCGCTTCCAATATTAGCACTTGTTGCAGGAATTTTAACCTGACAGTTTCCCATTTATTTTATCTCCTCTTATAAAACAGTAATAGTATTAATTATACTGTCTTGTCCTAAAATACCTTGCAATTTTAAAATACAGTCGTCAAACTCATTTTCAGGTAAGTTATCAGTAATAAATACAATTTCGCCAGGCTCTGATTTTAACATCTTTACTTCGCCGAATATTGCAGTTACTGCACTAGCTCCTCTTCCGTTGTCACAAACTCTTACATACATTTTAACGGGGTCAGGGTTAATTGCAACTGTAACTCCGCCGTCCTCCCAGAAAGGTGCACCGTATCCTTTATGCTTAACAATATCTATTACGTCAGCAACAACAGCACTTGCGGTGGGCAGTTTACCTGCTCCCTTACCGTAAAACATAACATCCCCTGTTGCACTGCCGTTTACAAGAATTGCATTAAATACATCTTCTACGTCTGACAAAGGATGTCCTTTTGGTAACATAACAGGTGAAACACAGGCATAAACTCCGTCACCAAGATTTTTGCTTCTGCCGATAAGTTTAATACTGTAACCTTCCGCTTCGGCATAATTAACATCAGCAGAAGAAATTTTAGTAATACCTTCAGTTTTGATTTCATTGCTGTTAATATGTTTTCCGTATGCTAAAGATGAAAGAATTGCAATTTTTCTGCAGGCATCGTGTCCCTCAATATCAGCAGCAGGATTTTGTTCAGCATAACCCTTCGCCTGAGCATCAGAAAGAGCATTTTCAAAAGAAACACCGTTTTTAAACATCTGTGTTAAAATGTAATTGGTTGTGCCGTTTAAAATACCAAGTATTGAAGTTATATCATTAGCGGCAAGGCAGTTGTTAAGAGGTCTAATAATAGGAATACCACCGCCAACACTTGCCTCAAACAAGTAGCTTACATTGTTTTCTTTTGCTAAACTCAACAACTCCGCACCATGTGTTGCTACCAGTTCTTTATTTGATGTAACAACGCTTTTTCCTTTTAAAAGTGCACGTTTTGTAAAATCATAAGCAGGTTTTAAACCGCCCATTGTTTCTACAATAATTGATATTTCATCGTCACCCAATATATTATCATAATTATCAGTAACAAGGTTTTCGTAGGTGTCCCCGGGGAACTTTCTTATATCAAGTATTGCTTTAACATTGATTTCATCCCCTGCTTTTTTAAGGAACTGTCCGCCGTTTATAATTTCAACAACACCGGAACCTACTGTGCCATAACCTAATACTGCCACATTAACCATTTTCAACATCCTTTCTGTAACTAATTTATCATACCATAAAAAGCAACAATTTTCAATATGTTTTACCAAAATTTTTAAAAACCTTTGGAATTTTATTATTCCAAAGGTTTTTGTATTTTTATTGCCGTGTTGCAGTTAAGTTGTTAATAGTTTTGCCTTCAGAAACAAGGTTGTATGTCCCCCCGTCCTTCAACTGGTCTGAAACCATATAAAACGTTGTGAAACCCCAAGGATTCTTAATTTCAAACAGTTCTTTGTTTTTGCTGTCTGTAATTTCAACAATACTGTTTTCGGGGAACCTGATATCACCGACAAACAAGGTGGGTTCTTTGCTTGTCGTTACTTTCTGAAGCATGTGGGGATATCCTGCACAAATAAGAGTACCTCCCTTAAATTCAAATGTTTTGTCAAAATCAATCATTCCGTCATCTTTATTATCTGTTCCGTAAACAAATACGATTCCGTCAGACATAACAATTTCACCGTTTACGTCTATTCCGTCGCCCCCTGCATTAACTGTAATCTTGCCACCCTTTATATTAAGCACTGCATTGCTGTTTTTTTCCAGTTTGTCAGTACCGTTAATTCCATCATCATCACTTACTATTTCAACTGTTCCGTCTAAAATATCGATATTAAGGCTTTCCAGTCCTTCTTTAGCTTTTTTAACCTGAACATAACCTTTGTTCACTTCAATATGCTGAATACTTGTAATGGCATTTTCACCACAATAAACACCTATAGACCCCTCGATGAAGTGGATACATTTTTTAGAAAACACACCATTTAAACCAGCAACAATGTTTATGGTAGAGTCACCAAAAGTTACATTTTCCTCACACATAATCGCTGTTGAATTGCTTTCTATAAACAAAGCACCGCCACCGATAAAGAATAGGTCGCTGTTACTTGAAATAGTGCCTGTTTCATTTTCATAAATTGTCTTATCGGTGATTGTATTAATAGTGTCTTCCTGAAGAACTATGTTTACCTTTTTTGCGTTTTCAATTTTAATTGCAGGCTCACCACTCGGGAACAACTGAACGGTGTTAAAAACCAGATTTACTTCATCAGTGGTATCTACAACAATGCCGCCGTAATAGTATCCCTTTAAAACATACGTGCCGCCTTTTGTAATTGCAACATCTCCGTCTTTATAATCAATATTCTTATTTTCCGATTTAAAAACTTTGTTGTCAAGTTTTACTAAAGAATAGTCTTCTTCCTTCCAGTTAAATTCGTCAATTTTTTGTTCTGTCTCTTTATGTACTTCATCGACATTGACATTATCAGTTGACTGTTGTTTTTTACAACCTGCAAAAGAAAGTGTCAGTAACATTGCAAGTATTAAAGATAAAATCTTTTTAAACATAATTTATCCCTCCAGCACTTAATATTATATCACACAAATTTTGTTTTGTGTTAAAAATTTGTAAAAAAAGTTAAAGACACTATTTCAACAAGAAATAGTGTCTTTATACTGCATCGTCCTACAAAACTAAACTATCTGTTTTGGTTGTTGTTGCTGTTATTCTTGTTCTCGTTCTGATTCTTGTTTTCGTTTTTGTTTTGGTTTTGATTTTTGTTTTGATTTTGGTTTTTGTTTTCAAACATAGTGTTTACACCCTGCCTTATTTAATATTTTTTCGATGCAATATTATTATTGGCAAAAGCATAAATATTATGCATTAAAATTATAGATTAAAAAATACTGTAAAGTAGTTTCGCACATTCTGCTCTTGTGATGTTTTTGTCTGGCAAAATGGTGTTATCTTCATATCCGTTTAATGCTTTTAAATTAACTAAAACCGAAATTCCATCTGTTGCCCAGGTTGGTATTTTGTCTTTGTCGGCAAAATTGATTGTTGCTTTTTTGAGTCCTTTTGGCAAAATTCTAAAAAGCATTACAGATGCTTCAGCCCTTGTTAAAAGTGCATTGGAGTCAAATACCAATGTGTCACCATTTTGTCTTCCTGAAATTATTCCCTCTTTATACATTGCTTTAACCTGTTTAATTGCCCAATCCGGAATTAACTCTGCATCATCAAAAGGCAACTCAACATTTTCATATTTTTTCAAATCAATTTTTAAATAATTTGAAATCATAACGGCAAACTGTGCACGTGTCATATTGTCCTGAGGCTTAAATACAACTGTACCATCTTTTTCAGTATATCCGTTTACCACGCCCTGCTTGTTCATATAAGCAATTATGTCCTTTGCCCAGTTGTTTTCTGTATCAGAAAAAACATTGTTACCGCTGTTTCCTTTTATTTCAAAAAACTCCAGTGTAATGTTGTCAAACTTATTTTGGATTAAAGCTGATACACGGTGTGTACTGTCAGCAAAACCGTCCTGGCAGTTATAGGTCAAAGTTCCGTTTTCAAATTCAAATTCTTTTTGTTCTCCGTCGATTTTAAAGTTGATTTGAGATTTATCAAGTAAAATGTTGTGATAATTTGATATTTTTAACGTAATTTTGCCGTCTTTAAATTCAAATTCATCAATGTTGTGGTAAAACTCGGGTGCATCAGTTTTTCCCTTAATTGTAACAGGTATCTTTTTAACTGTATCGTTAAACTTAATTTCAATATTACCCTCAGTTAAGGGAACTTTTCCTGCAGTAAATACGCCCTGTTGGTCAATGGTGCCAATCATTTTATTTGATACGGACCAGTCAAAACAGCCGTTTTGTGAAATAAGTTCGCTATGACCGTCCATAGCGACTGCAGTTAACTGTATTTTCTGTTCAGGCTCCAAAGTAATATTTCCAACAATGTTTTTTCCGTTTTTCGCAACTATTTCCGACGGATTGTCATAAACACTATACGTAATTTGTGAAGAAACACCGCCTTTTTCTGCCGTTACAGTAAATTGACCGTTTCCCTTGGCGGTAAGTTCGCCTTTGCCGTTAATTTCTCCCTGACTTACTGAAAAAGAAATATTGTCCGAATTAACAGGACTAAAACTGTCGTCTGTCATTTTAGCAGTAACGGTAGTTTTCGCACCTGATAAAATTTTCATATCAAGAGGATATATAAACATTTTTGACGGTTTGCCCGCAGGCTTTTGGTTATTAACAAAAAAGAAAAAGTTTGAATTTTTTCTTACGCTTCCATCAGATGGTGAATTAGTAACAGCAAAATCCTTGTATCCGGGAAAAACTACCGCACAAGTGGTTGAGCCACCGCCGTCAAGATTAATTGCATCAACACATCCTAATTCTTTCAGACGTTTTGCAAGAGTGGTCAGTTGCACACCGTAACTGTATCCCGTTTGTCTGCCGTCAATGGTGTAGAAAATGCTTGAACCATCCTCACGGACACCTATTGCAGTTCTGGGAGCAGCACCGGCTTGTAACTTGTCATTTACAACGCCCTTGTTTAGAAGTCGCCCCTGAGAACCTCCCATTACAGTCACAGCATCCAAAAAACGCTGGTCACCAACAAATTCCGATTTAATGGTAACAACGTCACCAGCTTTTAAACTTTCAAAGAACTTGTAGTTGTCCTGCTCTTTTAACTTGTCATTTATTGATATTATTATCTTGTCCTTTGGAAGAGCAGTCGAGCCTGAAAAGTAATCAACGCTTTCAACTGTGGCAGTCACTTCGCCCTGTATTGATATTTTGTCTGAAATATCTGTTAAAACTACTACAAGACCCGGGTCAGTATCGTGTGTTTCAGGACCAAATTCCTCAGTAAACATATAAACCTGGTGGGGTTGACGGTATTTGTTTATGTTTTCTACAACAGCGCTTGAATCATCTTTAATAACTGTAGTCTTTATTTCCAGCCACCCTACAAAGGCTGTACCGTCTTCCATAAAACCTACACTGTCCTGTCCCGTCTTGTCTTTTGATATAATATAGCTATCAGATATACAATGACTTATGGGCACACCTGTCTGTAAAGAGAAAAAGTCTCCGTTAACTCCCGCTACAGGTTTTAAACTCTTCGACAACAAGTCGTTGTAGTTTTGATATATGTCATATCTGCCATATACAGAGCCACCGTCAGATATTACAGGCACAACGTTTGTATTAGGTTTATATTCAAAATAAAATTCAGCCTGAGGACCAACTCCTGACTGGTCGCTGTAAAAAACATTTTCGTAATAGTATGTACCGTCTGCAACCTGTACCTTACCCTCAAACATTTGCTCACTGCCTAAAATACTTGTTGATGCAAAAACAACTGTTGTTGTGTAAAATATAATAATCACAGAAGCAACAAGTGCTCTTAATTTATCTTTCAATTTGTGTGTACCTCCAAAAAAAGAACTATAATACATTGTATCATAGTTCTTTTAAAAATAACAGTACTATTTTGTTAAAAATTTTTTACATATTAGTCTAAAAATTCAAATTCGTCGCCAACGTGTTCTTTGAAAATGTCAAACACTTGTGCAACCTCTTCGTCGTTCTCAACGATTTCAAGAGTTTCTTCACCGTCTTCGTCAACAACAACTGTCATAACGTAAACGTCGCTTTCTTCTGTTTCTTCTTCGTAGTAATCGGTCAAAACAAAATATTGTTTTCCGTTTAACTCGATGGTGTCAAGATGTTCAAATAACACCGCTTCTCCTGTTTCCTCATCGGTAAGTTCGATGATGTTGTCATTTTTCATTTCTTCGCTCATTTCATTTTCCTCCTTTAAAATCTATATAGTTTTGTAATATTATACAAGCTGCAACAGTATCAACTACGTTTTTTCGTTTGTTGCCTCTGGTATTGGTTTCATTAAGTACCCTGATGGCACTGACAGTAGTTAGCCTTTCATCCCACAATTCAACGGGACAATCAATAAGGGGTTTTAGAATTTCCACAAATTCCAATGTAGCCTCTCCTCGGAACCCAATTGAGTTATCCATATTTTTAGGCAATCCCACAACAACAAGTTGTGCGTTATACTGTTTTGCAATTTCAGAAACTTCATTAGCCACTTTCTCGGGATTACGCCCAAAAATGGTTTTAACCCCTTGTGCAGTTACGTTAAGTTCGTCGCTTACTGCAACACCTGTACGTGCTTCGCCGTAATCAACGCCTAAAATCCTCATAAGTATTTACCTTTCTTATAATAATTATACAAGTTGGTCGGCAAAAATAAACTCAAACCCGTTCTTATACATAATCTCACAGGCTTTTAAAAGTTTTTCGCCGTGGTCTTTCTGATACCCGTAATAGTCAGGGTAAAAATACTGTTCGTGTCCACACAATCCTACAAACTCACATTCAAGAATTTTTTCGTATTCTTTTTCCATTTCATCAAGTTTGCTTAAATTTACAACATTGCCATGAGTTTGAAGTTGTTTAAAGTGTATCCCGATTTCCTCGTCTTTTACAGTTTTAAGATTGCAATTGGTTTCCTCCAACTGTTCCTGTGTAAGATGGTTATATGCACAAACAGAAGACGAAATAGCCTTGTTAAGACTGATTCTTGTAAAAATCTTTGTTTCAGGCTGTCTGTTCTGTAGAAGTCTGTAAGAATGTCCGTAAGGTAATATGTCGGAGTTTTCGTCATATTCTGCAACAGGACCACCTGTTGCATTTACCAGTTTAATTCCGTTATCAAATAGTGCCTTACATCCCGCTTTACTTATTGGTCTCCAGTGAGAACAAACACAGCGTGAAAAACTTTCTTCCCCTGCAAAACGGACAACTTCGTTTTTGATTGCTTTAAAATCCTTTACCATATCATCGTAACTTATGTTTACAAGAGGATAATCAGGGAACTCCTGTTTTGAATGATAACCTATTTTAAGCCAGTCTGAATTTGCTTTAAATTCTTCTTTATATCGGTCAGTCATTTCGGAAAGGGTAAATTCATCAAGTCCGTAAAAATAGTCTGTTCGGTAAAAGGCATTCATCTGGACCTTAAATCCGTATTTGTCATGTGCTTCTTTTAACACTTTAAGATACATATGGTCAAATATGGACTTTGGTTTCTCCCTTGTCAGATCACGAAACAGCCATATAACATCGTCAAAGTAAAAGAACGCTTTCTTATTCATTAATTTCCCTCCGGTGATTCTGATTGTGTTTTGTTAAATATTATATTTGCAAGGAGAATTGCAAGGACTCCCGCAACAAGTTTACCGGCAATAACAGGAACAACGTATGCCTTGTCAAAAGCCATAGTAAAAGCAAGGTGACCTCCCAGAACAAATGCTCCTGATACAGAAAATGCTGAATTTAACAATACACCTTTTTTATCCATTTTTTCCATCATTCCAAATACCGTTGTACTTGAAGCAAGATTTGAAACAAGACCTACTATCGAATTTTCGTTTACTCCTATTCTTTCCCCAATAACTTTAAGAGGTTTAGCCAGGACCTTTGACAAAATAAACATAAGTGGGAATGCACCTAAAAGCATAAAAGCCTTTTCAAATTCTTTACCCATGCCAAAACGATTGCCAAGTATTCTGTCTATAGCACCAAGAACTGAAAAAATCAACATAATAATTGTAAGCAAATTCATTTAATCACCTTTTAAAATGCAAAATCAAACATATAAAATATACCACAAGGTCCATACTTTTGCAACTGTTTGTTTAAAACATCCTGTTGTCGTGTTATCAGTCCTCGTAATCCATACAACTTCTTGATTTTGTAAACGGTCTTACAAATGTGTCAGCTGCGTAAACGTGTTTAGGATGAACCGCATAACCTTTAAGACTGTCATTATCTTCAAATACTGAATAAAGCATAACATCTGCGTTTGAAGTTTCCAGAGGATTTATAATTACTTTAATTTCCAAAAGTCCGGGGATTTCACCCTTCAAATTTTCAAGACCTGTTTTAATTCCGTCTTTAATTTCTTTTGTGTTGAACTCGTCTTTTAAATTCCATAAAATAATGTGTTTTACCATAACAATTCTCCTTTTTATTTTTCTATACTAAGCAGAAAAACTGCAACTATAATAAGCACTATTCCTGCTACCTGATAAAGTGAAATTTGCTCCCCTAATATTATGACGCTTAATAATGTGGCTGACATCGGTTCAATAATCGCAAGGGATGAAGCCGTGCCTGCGGGTATATACTTAAGTGCTGTACTGTACAAAAAATAAGGAAGTATGCATGAAACTATACCCATTCCTATACAAAGACAAAATGTAACCGCAGGGCTTGATATAATAATCTCCGGTATGCGGAAAGGTTCTGACATAAACAGGCTTGCAATAACGCTGAACAAAAAACAGTACAAATTCGCCTTAACCGGATTAATTCCCTTTTGCATCTGTATCTTTGTGAAAATATTGTACACCGCATAACTTATGCCTGACATAAAGCCAACAAAAATACCAAGAGTATTAAATTCAAGTCCGCCTATAATTCCCGAAACAAATCCACAGCCCGCAATCATTGCAACAAGCGCAACCAGTTTTGTTTTGCTTAACTTTTCGCCGAGAAAAGTAACTGAATATATCATAACAAATATAGGTGCGGTGTACATAAGCACAACCGCTGTGGAAACAGAAGTCAGTTGCATGGACAAAAAATAACAGGTCGCTGTAAAGTAAAAAGCAAGACCGCTCCCCATAAACAACAAAAGTTCTTTTGCGTTTGTTTTAAAAAGGCTTCTGTCGCGTATCAGTATGTATAAAAACATACAAACAAACGAAACAATTGCTCTTACAAAGGTCATCTGAGGTGAACTGAATCCGTATGGTGCAAGATACTCCACGAAAATCCCGCTTGTTCCCCAGAAAAGACCTGCTAAAATTATGTATATAAACCCCGTTTTTTTCACAGGTAAAATCTCCTCTTGTTTTATAGACTACAAACATTATAACACACAAAATACTAAATAGAAAAGGTATTGCAATTTATTTTACTCTTCCGGTCCCAAATCAGGTTTATCCAGGAACATAACTTCAGTATTTCCTTTTACACCGTCAGATTCAAATAAAACAATTTCATTTTCACCTCTGTTTAACACAGATGCCGGAACATACAATGTTTTTTGAGGTCCTATATCCCAGTACCTGCCAAGATTAAATCCATTAATTACCACAAAACCTTTAGTAAAATTTTCTGTACTTAAAAATGTATCGTAAGGAATGTCGACATTAAATTTTCCTCTGTAAAAAACAGATGGTTCCGCAGGTTTTGAAGAATAACAAACATCCTGCAGATTATCCATAGGCAAAGGATATACTCTCCAGTTAAAATGAATTTTCCCATTCAGAAGGCATCTTCCGGCTATTCCTTTTTTACGCATCATCTTTGAACCGAAATTGGTTCTTCCCATATTTTCGCAAAGAACAGTAAGTACATCCCCCTCTTTTGCGGTGATATTTATCCTGAGTTTTTCATCATTTATATAAACAATACCAATAAGTTTTTTGTTAATATAAATCTGCGCCCTGTCCCCAAGACTTTCGAACTCCAGTATAGCATCGTTATAATCACGATTCAATCTTGTGCAATATGCAATATACCCGTAACCCTGTCCGTAACTTTCCATACACCCCGGAACATCAGAATGTATCGGCGCTGAAAGTCTGTCCAGATTGTCAAAAATACCTGCTGTTTCAGTAAGTATTACCTTTCCATACGCCTTTTTAGGTCTGTTCTGAGGCACTTCGGGAAGCTGTTCCGCAACATATTTTTTTACCACATCCCTGACAGCATAATATTTTGCTGTAACATCTCCACACTCGGTTAACAATGCATCATAATCATAACTTGTTACATCAGGTGCAAATTTATCATGATGATTTGCACCGCTTGTAAATCCAAAATTTGTTCCGCCTATAAACATATACATATTCAGGCTTCCCTTTTTAAGCATGTCATCAACAACCTCTGCGTACTTTTCCGCAGATGTGCAATGATGCTTTTCATCACCCCAGGCGTCAAACCAGCCACACCACATTTCCATACACATTTTAGGAGCATCGGGAAAAAGTTCGTCATGAGCTATAAAATTTTTTTCAACGTTACTGCCAAAATTCAATGTGGTAAAACACCCGTGTGACATTCCGTCAAGAAGATTTTCTTTTGTAGTACCGTCTGATGTGAAAAGTGGAACATCTATTCCCTGTTCACGGTAAAAATCATTCAAAAAATCAAGATAATCTTTATCGTCTCCGTAGTAACCGTACTCGTTTTCGCACTGCATCATAATAACGGGTCCGCCATTTGTGCACAGATGAGGTCTCACCTCATCAAAAAGATGTTTAAGATATTCACTAAAACACTTTATATAGTGTGGATTCGAACAACGTATTTCCATTTTGTCATTTGTCTGTATCCACCAGGGCAGTCCGCCAAATTCCCATTCTGCACAGATATATGGTCCCGGGCGTACAATAACCATCAGACCTTCTTCGTCTGCCTTTTCAATGAATTCTCCTATATTGAGATTACCCGAAAAATCAAATTCACCCTGTTTCTTTTCGTGCATATTCCACGCACAATATGTTTAGACACAGTTGCACCCTAATGCTTTCATTTTTTTAAAAATATCACCCCAGGTATCGGGCATATTACGAAAATAATGCACAGCTCCTGATATTATCTTTACAGGTTTTCCGTCGCGATAAAACTGACTTCCTTTAACCTCAAATATCATAAAATTCTCCTCCGTATTATAACAATCCAAGTAAGCCTAATGCAAAAATCCACAAAAACAAAGTGCCAAGGCAGAAAGCTGATGAAGTTGCAATTATCTGAACCGCAAGTGTTTCATCTCCATCCATTTGTTGTGCCATAGCAAAAGACGAAACGGCAACGGGAGATGCAAACACCGCTAACAAACAAGCAAGAGCTTCGCCCGAGAACCCAATCAAAACCGCCACAGGAAGAACAATAAGCGGAACAATTACAAGTCTTGCCGATACAACTATAATGTTTTCTCTTAAACAGCCTTTAATATCTGATAATTCAAATCCTGCACCTAATACAACTATAGATAAAGGCGTTGCTATGGAAGCTACGTCCTTTACAGATTTTTCTATTACAGACGGAAGACTTATATCCAATGCAAACACAAAAAGTCCAATAATACAACCTGTAATTAACGGATTTGTAACGACTCCCTTTAAAAGTTTTAATATATCGAGTTTACTGTTTCCATCTCTGAATCTCTCAAGGGCTATTACAGCGAGAATATTAAACACAGGAATTACAACAGCAACCATCAAAGAAGCAATACCGCTTGGTTTATTATCACAAATATAATTCACAAGAGGGATACCAAGAATTGCATAATTAGCGCGAAAAAAGCCCTGCAGCATTACACCGCGCTTCTTATTTTCTCCAGTAAGAAGCAAAACCGCAAAATATCCCAAAATGAAAACAAAAACAATTCCAATGACGGTAAATATAATCAGTTTAATATTAAAGACATCAGAGGTTTTAATGCTGTAAATATTGTAAAATAAAAGTACAGGAAGAAAAATCCTGAAAATCAATTTATTTATTACACCGGCACTATTCTTATCCAGAAGTTTAATCTTCTTTAGCGAATAACCTAACAACATAAGAATAAATATGGGCATGACCGCATTAAAAGATAATTTTAAACTTTCCATTGTGTACTCCCCATATTTACAGACGTGTTATCCGTTACAACATCTGTAATTTTATTCAAATTATCAATTTCGTATGTAACCGGTATTCCCAGAGTGTTTGATTTGTGTTGGGGATTAAACCAGCAGGTGTCAATACCAAAATCATAACCGCCTTTCATATCGGCATTAAGAGAATCACCAATAATCAGTACCTCTTTTTTATCTGTTATGCCCAACTTTTCAAAAACAAAATCAAAATATTGCTTGTTCGGTTTTTCAAAGCCTACGTCTTCGGAAATAAAAACTGCATCAAAAATTTTGTCAAGACCTGACATACGAAGTTTCTTTTTCTGTGCAACTTTTGTGCCATTGGTAACTGCTGCCAATATACATTTTCCTTTATAAAGAAGCAACGTTTCTTCGGCATTTTCAACAAACTCTATATGGTCGCCCAAAGTCACCTGATATTCCTCGTTGAATTTTTCCGCAACAGATGTATCAACACCGATAATTCCGAAAAACTCGTGAAATCTGCCAATTAGCACTTCTGGCTTAGTAATTTCATTTCTTGCAAGCATATCCCAGTATTTTACGTTTGTAGCAGAATACAGTTTTAACATTTCGTCAGTGCATTCGCCTAAATTATATTTATGAAACAGCGTTCTTATTGCATACGCCTCTGCCGACAAAAAGTCAAGGACCGTTCCGTCTATGTCCCATAACAAATATTTATACATAACGTTCTCCTTTAAATTATCTTCGAATAATCTTTAATGATATTTTCTAATGTATCTCCTTTTTCCAGTCTTTCTTTCACCACGAGAGCAGGACAAGATAAATTATTTGCTCTTTCAAAAAGGCAGTCAATTAATGTTTCCTCGCCCTTTTGTCTGCTTGAAAGTCCTTTTTTAGACACCTCAACTAATGAAACAATAAATCTTTTTAATTCCTGAGTATCAAGTTCAGGCGGTACAACACCTTTTACTGCAAATTGTCTTAATTCCCAATTTGTATAGGGCAAATCAAAACTATTGAAAAATCCGTCAGTAATTCCAAGGGCACATTCAAGATTGTTGGATAACCCAAGATAAAATGCAGGAGGCGCAAAGGCATCCCGTAATGGCTGTGTGCAACTGCTTCTTACCTCCACCGTTCCCCGTGCCGTAACTTCTATGTTTCTGAATGATAAATACTGACATATATCTTCTTTGTCGTTGTCAGGACTTTCAAAATATTCTCTTATTGTAACGGGAGAAATTAGTTCATACTGTCCGTTTCTTATTCTGTTAAACATAAATTTTTCCAGATAACTGTCTTCCAGTCCGTCAAGATTAACGTAATCGGCATCGGGCAAACCCGTGTGACCATAAAGTAGTCCAAAAGCACTTTTATGCCACAGAAAATCGCGCATACATAAATAATCCGTATCATCAAATGATAGGGAATTGGAGAAAATGTACGCACAGGCAAAATCGATTTTCGAGAATAAATCTGCAACAACCGGCACATTAGGAGCATCAATATCAAGATGTGTCTGTACTGATGACAAATACGCAGGGAAATCGGGATAATCATGGGTTTTATCGCAGTTATTTACGTGCAGGAATTTCTGCACCATATTATAAACAGGATAATTAACGTGAGACACTTCAGTATATTGTTTGTAAAGATTAGTTCCCATTCCTGCTATAATGTAGTTTTGTTTTTTAAAATAATCTGTTGCAAAATTATGCAGAGCATAAAATCTGTCTTTTATGGCAATTAAATCATCGCAGTACTTCATCGAAAACTCAATGTTATTATAAGAATTATCATAAGAAATAACATCTCCGTCACTGTTTACAACAAAGGCAGGATTCCCGTCTTTATCGTAATCCTCCACAGTAAAACCATTGTTTAAAAGTTCATACATAAATCCCAAAGCAAAATTTTTATCTACAGGCCTCTTCTCAAGATTTATAAGAGGAAATTCAAGTTCCACACCAATATTTCCCTTTTCCTTTTTATTAAGCGGTGCTATAAATCTGTTGTAAACAACATCAGATGGGTTCATTTTGCGTCCTCCAAATTTGACAAATAATTGTACACCATAATTAATGCGTCGCCGTTCTTAAGATTTTGTTTCGGACGGAAATAACCGTCACTTCCCGAAACTATTTTTAAAGAACGTGCCAGTTCTATGTAACCAATTAAATCTTTCTCCATACTTCTTACGTCTTTAAAGTGGGCGTCAAAAATATGATAATTTTTTGCAACTTCACCGTAACCTATAGTTTTAATAAAGTATTCTACAGCCTTTTCCCTTGACACAGGTGCATCGTAATCTATTTCGGAAGGCATCAACACACCCTGAGCTGTAAAGGCATTATAAAGCATTTCCAACTGCTGGTCATTTAAATCTGCAAAATTTTCAATAACAGGTTTACCTCCGGGAAGATAACTTGAAATCAAAAGCAGATAGTCTTTCTGAAGCATTTCATCATATAAAGCAACATTTCCGCGTGAAGCATAAATGTCGCAATCAGCCATTTTTTCAACTATATCTTTTCCGTAAAAACTATCTAAATCAGTATAGTTAAGATACTTTGCCGTGTGAAGTTTTTTTCCGTCATATCCTAAAACTTCCCCTGTTTTTGCATCTATTATTCCCGTAGTATTGGAACTTAAGGAATAAACAGGTATGTTTTTATTTCCGTCAAAATAATACTTTAGTTCAAACTTACACTTTTCGTTAAAAATTTTATAAGCCTCTCCAATAGATATTATGCCATCTGCAGAAAAATCAAGATTTTCCCAAAGGAAAGATATGTTTGAAATATTACCTGACCGGTCAACTGCTATACACAGACCATTTGCAGGGAACGGTACGTCTCCCACCATCCTTTCATACAAATACACAGTTTTTTCACCGTTATAAACTGAAGAAAGTTTCAAGTTGTAAATATATTCTCCAAGATAATCGGTAAGATAATTTTTAATTACTTCGTTTGCATCTTCCGTACCAACTTCGGGTGCGGGACCCGTTCTTGTAAATTCACATACAATACCGCTATGTGCATCAACAGTTACAGTCACAGTACCGAAATCACTTTCATAGTTTAAAATAATAAGATATTTCTGATTAGAATTTTTAAGGTATCTGGCACTTACAATTCTGTAATCGTCTGTAATTTTAAGTTCAGGTATGGAACGGGCAAGAAGTTGAGCCTCAATTGGCTCAAGCATTTCTTCATTTTGTTCGGTACCGTCTTTTATTTTTTCATACATTGAAGTTATATCAAAATAATTATCAGGTATTATTTCTCTCTCCTGATTGATTGTTCCACCTGTTACGGCATTATATAAAAGTGTCTGATCCAGAGTATATACAGGATAAACAAAAACATTGCTGCCTGAAACACTTTTATTATATGTAAGGTTAAGTTGTCCCTCTCTTTTAAATAAATCAAAAATATACTGAGGGGAAACAAGATTATCAAAATCTGCAAAAACAGCGTTTTTATCATACTCTCTATAGTAAGATAAAATATCTCCTGTGTCACCGTCAACACCTAAAGACACATAGTTGTTGCTGTAAACAATACCGTTATGTACTCTGTAATAAACAACATTAAATGTTCCGTTATAAGTCACTTCTGCTTTGGACAAATCGATTGTGCCTAAAATATCGGGGGCAACGTTGATAACAAAGGACTGTGCAAATCTTTTTGCATCATTTTTGGTTAAAAGGGGAAGTGGACTGTGTTCCTTTTGCACGTCTTTAATATAAGACAAAACAACTCCGTCATAGGTACAGGAGATATAACTTACCCCGTCAACATCGGGTACTGCAATATAATAGCCGTTACCTGTGTCTGCAACCGAAGCTTCTTCGGTCATATTAAGTTTTAATGTCTGTATTGCTGTTCGTGCTCCGTCCTGCGCATAAACACTCACACATAGCAAAAGCAATACAATTAACAATAAAAAGAATTTTTTCATAAATTATCTCCTTTTTAAAACAAAAAACA
>JAGCLT010000022.1 GCA_017646825.1 Clostridia bacterium
CGTTCGTCCTGAGCCAGGATCAAACTCTCGATTAAATATTTAATCGAGCATTCTCTTAGCTCAATTCGTTTCTTCGTTTTTTGAGTATAAACAACTCTTGTAATTGACGAGAACTTGGTTGTACTTTTTGTACACCTTTTTCTCTTCGCTATTCACTTTTCAAGGTTCAACTCTTAATTCAAAGAGTATATAATAATCTGTTGCTGAACTCATTTGCTTTTCTCGAGGACAGCTTTAACAGTTTACCACACAATTTTTTGTTTGTCAACACTTTTTTTAAAACTTTTTTTATTTTTTTTGGAACCCCGTTATTCTGCAGGAATTTCAGATGCAGGTTGTGTTGTAAAATAAGTATCTATCATTTCCTGCAACTTCTGTCTCTGGCATATTACATAGGACACGCCATTGATTGTCTGCGGTTCATTGGGCATACTCATTGTTGCTATATCTTCAGACGTCATTGACTTTAATGTAAGCAAATGTGATGCCATCATTTTTATAGTATAATTTGTTTTTACAGATTTGTTGAACACTTTGTAAAGTTCATTTGCTTTAAGCAGATACTGAGGCTGCATTTTCTGTTCAAACAATTCTGTAAGGAAATATTGTTGGTTGTTTATTCTGTCCAAATCGGCATTTGCGTAACCATTTCTGAACCTTACAAAGCCTAAGCTCTGTTCGCCGTCAAGAAGTTGTCTTCCTTCAGGCAATGCTATGTGCAAATTTTGTCCGGCGTCATCATAATACATACCACGTCTTCCGTTTGACCAACCGTTAGGAACGTGAGGTACATCTACATATACACCGCCCAGGGCATCTATCATATCTATAAAACCTTTATAGTTTGCAACTACGCAAAAATGAATATCAAGACCTGTCAAATCTTTTACTGCCTGAATAGAAGCAGTCTCCCCACCGTACAAATGAACGTGAGTAATTTTATCTCCTCTTCCTTTATAGGTAACTCTTGTATCTCTGGGAATTGACATAATGCTTAGTTTCTTGTTTTCATTATCTAATGAAGCAAGTAAGATTGTATCGGTACGCGATTCGTTCATATCCACGCCAAGTAATAGTATATTTACTCTGCCTTTAGGCTCAACTGCAGATAACCCTTCAAACTCTGTGACATTCTGATTGCCTCCCATTAAATCGGGCATCATCTTCTGTGCCACAAGTATTCCGCTTAATATTGCAAGACATACACCTAAAACGCAGAAAATTACCGTAAAAAATTTTCGAACATTCATTTGAATTATCTCCATATAAATTTTATGTGTTTCCAATACTGAAAACACATAAATTGGTGGAGGGAGATGGATTCGAACCATCGAAGTCGGTGACAACAGATTTACAGTCTGCCCCCTTTGGCCACTCGGGAACCCCTCCATATATTAAGTTAAAAAAACAATCCATGGCACGTCACAAAGACATGCCACGAACCGTTGGAGCTGGTGATGGGACTCGAACCCGCGACCTGCTGATTACAAATCAGCTGCTCTACCAATTGAGCTACACCAGCGTTTTTGCTTGATTATTGTAACATACAAATTACAGCTTGTCAAGTACTTTTTTATATTTTTTAAAATTGTGGTCGGGGTTACAGGATTTGAACCTGTGGCCCCCTGGTCCCAAACCAGGTGCGCTACCAAACTGCGCTAAACCCCGAAGCAGAAAGCAAGAATTATCATACACTATAATTATATCAGTTTCAACTTTTAATTTCTCCCTTTTTCGAAAAATAAATAATTAAATCTCTGTCTTTCTCGATTTTTCTCGTTTTTTCTCTATTTTATGAATTTTATTCCGTCGGCTATTGTAAATATCATTACCAAAAACCCAAGATATCCAAAAACCGTATAAACATACATTACCAGTTGTTTAAAACCCGCAGTACACATAAGAACTGACAAAACAGTTAAAAACACTATTGTTGCCCATCTGTTTATTCTTACATTATTTATTACTCCAGCCCCGCTTGACACCGCCGTTGTAATTACAGCAAAAAGCAACACGACGCAGTAAAGGATTTTAAATCTTCCGCCTACCGCATCAAGCATAGGTATTTCACCAAGAGGATATGGAGAATTTCTCAGTATCATAAAAATGCACAAGGCAGTCACGAGCAAAGCAAACCCGCCTGTCAGTGACGCCATTACCGCCGTGGTTTTGTTTTTGACCAGACTGGATACAGAAGTTAAAACCGCCACAAGGCTTATTGTGTTATAACTTACATACACCATTGACGACATCGGCACATTATTTAATATTCTGTCAGCTTTAAAAACCGGCCTTGCATTGTCACGCAAAAAAATAAATACAATTACAAGTATTATTATTGGTGTTAAAAATTTATTTATTCCTACTATTCCTTCCTCCCCTTTTATAAAACAGAATATGCAAAGGGCGTTTATTAACAACACGCCAGTCCAGAAAGGCAAACAAAACTGTTCCGAAAACAGTTGTCCTGTTGCAGTAATCATTACTCCGTAAGAAGCACACATAAACAAAACCGAAAGAACGTTATATATTTTTTTAAACCAGTGGGGAAATCCCACGTCAAAATACCGAGAAACATTGTTTGCTCTTGTGACTGCAATTTTGCAAAGAACACAAGTTGAAAGCAAAGTAAAAAACAAGGCAGCAATGAAAACGCCAAAAACACCGTAACGACCGTATTTTACAAAAAACTGCATAATCTCCTGTCCCGATGCAAAACCCGCACCTATTACCGTCCCTACAAAAACAAAGGCAATTTTCCAAAAGTTTTGCGTAAAAATACCCCCCGACACTTGACAATTTGAGTTTTTACATTATAATATATTATATTAAATGTTGGAGGTATGTTATGATTAACACAGACAAAACTATGGAAAAAATTGTTGCGCTATGCAAGGGCAGGGGCTTTGTGTATCCCGGTTCTGAAATATACGGCGGACTTGCAAACACCTGGGATTACGGTCCATTAGGCGTTGAACTAAAAAACAACGTTAAAAAAGCATGGTGGAAAAAGTTCGTTCAGGAATCAAAATATAATGTAGGACTTGACTCTGCAATCCTTATGAACCCCACCACATGGGTTGCATCAGGTCACGTCGGCGGTTTTTCAGACCCTCTTATGGACTGTAAAGAATGTAAAACCCGTCACAGAGCAGACAAACTTATCGAAGATTTCGACGGTACAGTTGCTGACGGCTGGACAAACGAGGAAATGGCAAAATACATAGAAGAAAAACAAATTCCGTGTCCTGACTGTGGAAAGAGAAACTTCACAGATATAAGAAAATTCAATCTTATGTTCAAAACTTTCCAGGGTGTTACAGAAGACGCTAAAAACGAATTGTTTTTACGTCCCGAAACAGCACAGGGTATTTTTGTAAACTTCAAAAATATCCAGAGAACTTCAAGAAAGAAAGTACCTTTCGGTGTTGCACAGATTGGTAAATCTTTCAGAAACGAAATCACTCCCGGCAACTTTACATTTAGAACAAGAGAATTCGAACAGATGGAACTTGAATTTTTCTGCAAACCGGGCACAGATTTAGAATGGTTTGCATACTGGAAAGATTTCTGCAAACAATGGCTTTTAGACCTTGGTATCAAAGAAGAAAACTTAAGACTTCGTGACCACAAGCCTGAAGAATTATCACACTATTCAAATGCAACAACAGACTTTGAATTTTTATTTCCATTCGGTTGGGGCGAATTGTGGGGTGTAGCGGACAGAACAGACTTCGACTTAACAGCACACACCAATACATCAGGTGAAACTCTTGATTATATGGATCCTGTTACAAACGAAAGATATGTACCTTACGTTGTAGAACCGTCTTTAGGCGCAGACCGTGTAACACTTGCATTTTTAGTTGACGCTTATGACGAAGAAACAGTGGGAGAAAACGACACAAGAGTTGTAATGCACTTTCATCCTGCACTTGCACCAATTAAAGCGGCAGTTCTTCCTCTTTCTAAAAAATTAGCTGAACCTGCAGGTGAATTGTTTGAAAATCTTTCAAAGAAATTTATGTGCGAATACGACGACGCAGGAAGTATCGGTAAAAGATACAGACGTCAGGATGAAATCGGTACTCCTCTTTGCATTACTGTTGACTTTGATACAGAGCAGGACGGTTGCGTTACAGTAAGAGACAGAGACACTATGGAACAAGTAAGAATTCCTATTTCAGATGTAGAAAAATATATCAGCGAAAAGGTAGCGTTCTAAGATGATAAAACAAGGTTTCAAGTTTTTATTGTCCCATTTTTACAGCGTAATTGTTTCCCTTTTAATAATTGCCACCCTTCCCGTGGCAGTTCTTAACGGAAACGGTAAATATGTTTTATGGGTTGTGCTTTTGCTCATTAATTTTGCGTTTTTATACAGTGCAGGGTGGAACTGGGGAGAACAGAATAAAATCAAATCCCCTGCCATTCCATTAAAAGCATCGCTGGTATCATTTATCGTACCGGTTTTGCTGATAATTATAAGTTTAATCCCCATAAACAACTGGCGCTATTACAAAATGTCAGTTAATCTTGAAGAGGGAAAGAATTATACGCTTTTAGTATCAGGAACAGAAAACTCTATGGCTAATGATTTAACCATAGTGGCAAATCCCGATTACGACCTGGACGGGGAAAATTATATCCACCCTGACGTTCTTGAAAACACAAAGTGGAATTTAACAGACGGGGCAACAATCACAGATGAGAATGTTCTTGTTTTCGAAAAAGAAACAAAGGTATCGCGCCAGTTTGTTGTTGACCAGAGCAGAGAATATATTCTTCGCGGTTATTACAAAGGCACAGGCGATATGACTGTTTCCGTTACATCGGACGAAGCAGTTCTGGCAGAAATAAATCCTGCCAAAGAAACGGTGACAAAAAATATACAGGTATTCCGCGTAGCAAGTACCGGATGGTATATGCCATTGTCTCTTTTGTTTAACACTCTTGACGGAAAAATCACAATATATAATGTGTTGTATTTAATGTTAGTATTGCCAATAATTGTAACCCTGGGTTATTTGGTGGGCACAACAGGGTTTTCAGTTCTTGAAAAACTTGCCAAAAGAAAACAGGAACAGCAAAATTTAAAACGCGAAAAGGCGATTGCGGAACGTAAAAGACGAAAAAATTTTTAAAAATTTGTTTACATTTGATATTAATTATTGTATAATGTTAGTTAAGGATTAAATTATGTCTTTTTTGGAGGTCTTTATGGCTGATAGAAAGAAATCAAAAAACAAATTAAAAGCGGTAAGATTATTTATAATCATTGGTCTTTGTGCTTATTTTTCTTACTCTTTAATTACTCAGCAGGTGCAGATTCACTCTGCAAAAAAAGAGATTTCAGGACTTGATGCAGAAATTTCACAGCAACAGCAGATTAAAGAAGAA
>JAGCLT010000023.1 GCA_017646825.1 Clostridia bacterium
TAAGACACGTTGAAAAACAACTTGTAACTGATGAAAATAAACAGGATTTAGTGTTTGAAATAAAAGATGAATATAAATATATCAGATTTGATGTTGTAGATAAATTTGGCAAAAGAGCAAACACCAATGCTTATTTTGTGAAGTGATAATTAAAAAGATTGCGACAAAGTCGCAATCTTTTTTTGTCAATGGAACGGAAAAAATGTTAAAAACCCGATAAAAAATGTTAAATACATAATTGAATGTTTATTGTATAATTAAGGTACAAAATACTATAAATGAGGTGTTAAAAATGAATGTACTGGCAATAGGATGTCATCCCGATGACATAGAAATTGCTTGTTGCGGTACTCTTGCAAAATGCGTAAAAAGAGGAGACAAAGTTACTGTATGCCACGTTTGCAACGGTAATATGGGACACGAAATTATCCCCTCTGACGAACTACGCGTAATGAGAGCGGAAGAAGCAAAAAATGCAGGTAAATTAGCAGGAATAGAAGTAGTAACAATGGATATAGGAGACTTGGTAGTTGACGCCGCAGTATTGGCACAACGTGACAAAATTGCGAACTTGATCATCGACGTTCAGCCTGATTTTATTATTACTCATGCTCCTAACGACTATATGCCTGACCACACAGCAGTATCAAAACTTGTTTTTGATGCAGCGTTTGTAGCAAGTGTTCCCCAGTATAACGGCGGAAGAAAGGCAGCGGTTACACCTATTTACTATATGGACACATTGGCAGGTGTTGATTTTCTTCCTACAGAGTATGTAGATATTACAGAAGAAATTGACTTGAAAATCGAAATGCTTGAATGTCACGTAAGTCAGTTAAAATGGATGAGAGACCACGACCATATCGACTTTGCGGAATTTGTACGTACCTGTTCAAGATTCAGGGGTTTACAAAGCGGAGTTCAGTATGCAGAAGGCTTCAGACAGGCTATGGTATGGCCTAAAGTTATCACAAAACGGTTGTTACCGTAAAAAATAAAAAAGGAGAGATTTTATTATGGATTTTATGAGCACAGTAAAAGGAAGTTTATTGGAAAACTACTACCCCCAGGGCTGGGATATGGCAAAAATCGACAAATGTTGTGATATGGGTGTTAAAAGAGAAGATTTCTGGCACAAAGATTTTAACCCTATTGCTTGTAAAGACATTTACGAATTTGATACATTAATGGGACACGAAATCGCTTTGCAGATTAAAAAAGCACGTGACGAAGGTCAAAAACTTGCTATGATTTTACCTGTTGGTCCTATGGGAATGTACAGATGGGCAGTTTATTTCTTAACAGAATGGAACGTAAAATGTGACCACGTTTACACATTTAATATGGATGAATGGGCAGATGCAGAAGGTAACACATTGCCTAACACAGACCCTGCTTCATTTGAATACAGTATGAAAGAAGCATTCTTTAACAAATTGGGAGAAAATACAATTCCTCCTGCACAGAGAAACTTTGCTACAAAAGAAAATCTTCCTACATACCCTGAAAAAATCAAAAAATTAAAAGAAGAGGGCGCAAAACTTGTATTGGTATTCGGTATCGGCAGAATGTGCCATATCGCTTTCTGGGAACCACACTTCGGCGCAGAATTCGAAACAGTGGAAGAATGGAAACAGCAGTGCTACAGAATTGGTGCAAAACTTCATCCTTTAACAATAGAACAAAACGCTATTACAAGTTTCAAGAGCCGTACAACATTAGTTCCATGTACTGCTAACACTATAGGACCTGGTCTGTTCTTACAGGCTGACTACATTATCGGTGGTTGCGACGGTGCTTTAAGCAGAGGTATGCAGTGGCAGGGTATGAGTTTCTTAACAACTCTTCACTACGGTCCTGACAAGCACATTACATCAACATTTATCCCAACAATGCCTGGTAGATTGTTCTACTTGGAAGAATTAGCAGGGCCATTAACAGCTGAATGTAACTAATTTGGAGGGATAACAACGATTAAAGCACCACAAGACAGAACACCTGATATTGAGATGGGTGCAGAAAACGGTGCTGGAAAATTAACTCTTGACAGACTTCTTACACAAAATGAAAGAATACAGATGTTTTCAGTGGCTACATTAGAGGTAGGAGCGTCAGTGGGTTATCATCAGCATGTGGGTAACGCTGAAAGTTACTACATTTTAGAAGGCGAAGCTGAGTACGAAAGCGACGGCGAAGTTTCAACAGTTAAAGCAGGATATGTTACTTATACACCAAACGGTCACAGTCACGGTATTAAAAATATCGGTGACTGTCCCCTTAAGTTTATTGCACTGATTATAAAGGGGTGACAGTAAGTGGATTATAAAAGATTCGGAACAATGGTTGACTGTTCAAGAAACGCAGTAATGACAGTACCTACAGTAAAAAAATGGCTTGACCTTTGTGCGGAATTCGGTCACAATATGTTTTCTTTATACATTGAAGATACTTATGAAGTTGACGACAATCCGTATTTTGGTTACGGCAGAGGCAGATACTCAAAGGAAGAATTAAAGGAAATTGACGACTATGCCGCATCAAAAGGCATAGAAGTTATTCCCTGCATACAGACTTTGGCTCACTTAAACGGCATGGTAAGATGGCTTACATATAAGATGGATATGGTTGACTGTGACGACATTTTACTTGCCGGTGAAGAAAAAGTTTATACCTTGGTTGACAATATGTTCAAAACAATGAAAGAGTGTTTCAGAACAAATATGATTAATATCGGTATGGACGAAGCTCACATGATAGGCAGAGGAAAATACTATGACATTCACGGAGATACAGACAGAACTAAAATTTTAGTTGACCATTTAAACAGAGTATCCGAAATCGCAAAGAAATACGGATTCAATCTTACAATGTGGTCTGATATGTTCTTCAGACTTGCAACAGGCGGCAGTTACTATGTAAGTAACGCCAAAATTGATGCAGGTATCAAAGAAATGATTCCCGATAACGTGGAGATTGTTTACTGGGATTATTACACCAAAAAGAAAGTAAAGTACGACAAAATGTTTAAAGCACACAAGGCAAAGATAAATAAATGCTTTGGAATGTGACATCTAAACCAAAATAAAACAAAATTCAAGGTAGGGATTCGTTGAGTGACGAATCCCTATTTTAGTTTGCCTTGTGTTTTGAACAAACTTCACCTCTCGGTGTACTTCAGTACACCTTCGGGTACCCCCTGCGGGTTCAGTTTGTCCAATCTGCGCTATTTTTTCCATCCTTTTTGATTTACTCCATTGAAATATGTATCAAAACAATGTATAATAGTATGTGTTAAAGATGGGAGGAAAACAAATGCTTGATTTTATGTATAATGCCTATACAAAAGTGTATTTTGGTAAAGGCAAAGAAAAAGAAGTAGGAAAAATCATTACCGAATTTGGTTACAAAAAAATAATGATGCAGTACGGTAAGGAAAGTATAAAAAAATCAGGACTTTACGATGTTGTAATGAACAGTTTAAAAGAAAATAATATTGAAGTTGTGGAAGTGGGCGGTGTTGAGCCTAACCCCAAACTTGATTTTGCCCGCAAAGCGGCAGAAATTGCCAAAAAAGAAAAAGTGGAAATGATTCTGGCTGTGGGCGGAGGAAGTGTTATTGATTCCTGTAAGGCAACGGCAGTTGCCGCTGCAAACAACTGCGATGTTTGGGACGTTGTTTCACGGAAAATCAAGCCAAAAACTTCTATACCCGTTGCCTGTATTTTAACTATATCTGCAGCAGGAAGCGAAATGAGTAATTCTGCTGTAATAACAAATATGGAAGAAAATATGAAACGTGGTTTTAATGGGGAATATAACAGATGTAAGTTTGCGATTTGTAATCCTGAACTTACTTTTACAGTAAGTAAATACCAGACCGCCTGCGGTGTAGTAGATATTATGGCTCATACTCTTGAGCGTTATTTTACACCGTATCCTCCTACAGAACTGACTGACAGAATTTCCGAAGGTCTTATGAAAGCTGTGGTAAGTGCCGGTGCAGTTGCAGTAGAAAAGCCTGACGATTATGATGCAAGAGCAAACCTTATGTGGGCGTCAAGCCTTTCCCATAACGGTCTTACCGACTGCGGACGCGAATATTACCTTTGCGTTCACCAGATTGAACACGGCTTAAGCGGTGAGTTTGACTTTGTACCTCACGGGGCAGGACTTGCAGTGCTTTTACCTGCCTGGGGGAAATATATGTATAAACATAACCCGTCACGTTTTGCAGGGTTTGCACGTGGTGTTTTTGATGTGAATGAGGAGGACGATATGGAGTGTGCTCGTCTGGGTGTTGAAAAAATGGCACAGTTCTTTGCCTCAATCGGTATGCCAAAAAGTATAAGGGAATTTGGTATAGGTGAAGATGCCTTAGAAAGAATTGCATATCTTACAACCTTTGGAAAAACAAGAACGATACAGAGTCTTATAGAACTTGACTATGATAAGGTACTTGAAATATTAAAAATAGCGTATTAAAAAAGATGCCGTCAGGCATCTTTTTTATAGGTATTCCTTTGGAAAGTTACTATCCGTTATTATTTTAGTTATTTCACTTTTGTAGCAAACGTGGTGGGTGTAAATTTTCCCTGCTTTGCTGCTGTCGCATAAAAATACTGTTTGTATTCCCCTTTTGATTGCTGCACGTCTTAAGGCGGTTTCGCTTTGGGATACATCGGTGATTTCCCCGTTAACGTCTATTCCTTGACTTGAGAAAAACACCAGTTCAGGACGGTACATATCAAGTGAACGACAGGCAAGTTCTCCCACATAAGCAAGATTTCGGGGTATCAGCTCCCCGCCTGTTAAAATCAATTTGTTGTTGGTAAAGGCCAGAGTGTCGATAACCTTTTGGCTGTTGCTTATTACTGTCATATCTTTTTTGTGCTTGATATAAGGCAGTATGTGTAAGGCGGTGGAGGAAGAGTCTATAAAAATTGTCTGACCGTCTTTTACCAGTTGTGCCGCCTGTTTCCCTATTTCGTCTTTTTCGTCGGCATGCTGGAAACTGCGTAAAGTCAGCGGCATATCTTCTTTGTTTAAAGTTACGCCTCCGTAAACCCTCTTTAATAATCCGTCTTTTTCCATTGCTTCAACATCTCGTCTTACGGTTGCTTCGCTGACGTATAAAACTTGTGCTATCTGCCCTATTCGTAAAGTGGGAGTTTTCTCTAAAAGTGCCCTTATTTGTGTAAAACGTTCAACTTGTAGCATTTTTACCTCGTTTCTTGCAAGACTTTGATAAACTTTATGAAAAACTTTCATAATTTGTGCCAATGCTTGACAAAGTTTGCAACATTATTTATACTGAATTATAACATAAGTAATTATGTTTGACAATAATTTTTATTAAAGGAATGATAAAAATGGCAATAATTACAGTAATTTGTGCAGGTATGATGGGAACTGCTATTACATACCCTGCAGCACAAAACGGTCATACAATCCGTTTGGTAGGCTCTCCTCTTGACAACGAAATAATAGAGCACGGTCAAAAAACAGGAGAACATCTTAATTTGTCCAAATACAGAAAAAACAACGACACAAGCGGGGTTGATGCTCCTGTTGTAACTCCCGATAATGTAACTTTTCATTATTTCGAAGAAATGGAACAGTGTATTAAAGGTGCAGATTTAATCATCTGCGGTGTATCATCTTTTGGTATGGAATGGTTTTGCAATAATGTTATTCCAAAACTTCCGGGAGATGTACCTCTTTTGTCAATCTCTAAAGGTATGGTTGATGATGGTGAAAACAAAGGACACCTTATTTCGTATCCCGAATATATGCTTCGTTTTACAGATAAGGATTTAAAGATTTATGCGGTGGGCGGCCCTTGTACTTCATACGAACTTGTTGACAAAGACCCCACTGAAGTAACATTCTGCGGTCCTGATATTAAGACTCTTCGCTGGCTTAAAGAAATCTTTGAAACAGACTACTATCATATAAGTCTTTCAACAGACGTTTTTGGTGTAGAATGTACTGTTGCACTTAAAAATGCTTACGCTTTAGGTGTTGCTCTTGCAATCGGTATGTCTTATAAAAGAGAGGGCAAAGTGTTTGAACATTATAACTCTCAGGCAGGTATATTTGCTCAGGCATCAAAGGAAATGTATCTTTTGTTAGATGCTCTTGGCGGCACCGCCGAGCGTAATATTTTCTTAGGTGTGGGCGACCTTTACGTTACAGTTTTCGGTGGAAGAAACAGAAAACTGGGTACTTTGTTAGGTCAGGGCTACACTTATGAAGAAGCAATGAATAAATTATCAGGAATTACCCTTGAGGGCGTAGTAATAAGTGAACGTACTGCAAAAGCGGTACAGCAACTGTCAGCCCTTGGTAAAATTGATATTAAAGATTTTCCGCTTATTATGCACATAAATGAATTACTGTTTGAAAATAAAAGAGTTAATGTTCCGTGGAAAGCATTTGAAACAGAATACGAAGGATGATTAAGATGATAAAAAGCACTCAGGTATTTTCCCTGAGTGCTTTTTGGTGCGGATAACAGGACTTGAACCTGCATGAAATTGCTTTCACATGGACCTGATGATAGCGTCCAATCGGTGAAAAACTAAAACCCGCATAGGATCAGGGGTTTGGGCTGATACAAGGCATAAAAACTCCTAATTTTTTTATGCAAATTTCATTCTGCGGAATTGGTAGAATGAAGTCAAGAACGAAATGAATAAAGCAAATCAGTCGTATCGAAATGATGCGGCTTTTTTAATTACAAAAACAGGAGGAATTATCATGCCAAAATTAAAAGGAAGTTATACAAACATACTAAACAAACTTATCACAGATAAGAACATATCTACAGCGGAATACAGGATACTTAATTATCTGCTTATGAGAGCCGGAAACCAAGATGTTTGTTACCCATCTCTTAACACGATAGCTGCAGATACAGACATCGGTCTAAGCACAGTTAAAAGAGCAATACCATCACTTGCGAAGAAAGGCTATCTAAAAAAGATAAATCGCAAAAAGGATAACGGCTCTGCAACATCAAATCTCTATCAGTTCACGGATAAGGTCTACGGAACAGACTAAAAATATGGTGGCTCAAATTTGACTGAGGTGGTGTCAGGATGGACTGCAAATAATACTTAAATAATAATACATAAAAGTTATTGGATATAAATAATACAAGCAAAACGATTAGATAAATTTTATTTTTATTGGTTGGCTCCTCTCAACGAGAACTGCAAATCAATTATTTTTTTATTCCAATAACCCTAACGCATACCTTCCTGCATCACCCTATATTAAAATTTGTTATGCAGTAACCAAAGATAAGAGGTTTTTGTTTATGATGAAATCAGTCGGCAGATTAGCAGAATGAAATGGATTTATTTTTGTCAAGTGGAATTGCACTACCTGAATAAGTTATATCTCTCCCATACGGCATACCTGCCGACCAATATTGGATAATAAACAATTATGTCAAGGTGAACGCCTGTGACAGGGCGGTTCGTGAAGAAAAAGTTTGAGGGAAGGTATTTACCCTATCTAAGAAAGTTCTCCCTCTTTCAACGCCAATAACAGAGCGTTATCAGCACCTTAAAATCAATTTGAGATATTGGACACGAACACCAATTAAAAACAACTGCCCAAAATAGTAGTACGAAATGGCGGAAAATACAACGGAATAAAATGAAGCAGGAAAAGACATTGGTGTCGGACTCCGCCACCAATGCGGTTAAACCCCGACCGGCAGTGCCGTTCGGGAGTGGTGCTGTTTCAGGGGGTCTGGTGCTGATTTGGTGTCGAGTTGCCCTCAAGTGCCGATGAAATGGGAATAAAAGTGGTGTATTTTGCGGTATCAAAGATTTTTCGAAAAATAATCATCAAATTTCTATATATCATTGACAAACTATCACTTTGGTGATATAATGTTAAATGTAAAGTTAGGAGTGATAGAATGAAAAAAATAATATGGCATGGCTCTACGGAAATAATTGAAAAGCCGATATTCGGATTAGGCAAAGAAAATAATGACTATGGCTTGGGATTCTATTGCACAGAAACTTTGGAACTTGCAAAGGAATGGGCTTGTCAGAAACCTGCCAAAGACGGTTATGCTAACTGCTATGAACTTAATATAGATGGACTTACTACACTTGACTTATCAGACGATGAATATACAATACTAAACTGGCTTGCGGTTCTTGCCAATAACAGAAACTTCAGAGTATCAACTGCGGTGTCAAAGCAAGGCAGAAACTATTTGTTAAATAACTTCCTGCCTGACATATCAAACTATGATATTATCACAGGCTATCGTGCAGATGACTCATACTTCTCATTCGCAAGAGCTTTCGTAAACAACCAGATATCAATCGAGCAATTATCCGAAGCAATGAAACTCGGGAAGCTCGGTGAGCAGATTGTATTAAAGAGTGAAAAAGCATTTGATGCAATCAAATTCCAAAAGTATGAAATTGCTGACAGTGCTGAATATTATATCAAGAGAAAAAAACGAAATGAAGAAGCTAATAAGCAGTTCAGACTTCAGCAAGAGATTGATGATATTAACGGATTATTTATGCGTGATATAATCAGGGAAAGGATTGATAATAATGATTCACGCTTACGATGAAATGTATGTCGACAGTGCCATGAATAACTTGGGTGATGCCTTTGATTACGTCGCAAGTGATTTGAATATGGATAAGGACGAATTCCTGAAATTATTTATATCTACCGGAATTGCAGAAGAATTTGGTAACGGAAACCCGAAATATAGTATGGGAATGTCCGGACCTGAGCTTGTTGAAGAAGTATTAAAAGAGGCAGGAATAGAAAGAATGGTTCCGCCGAGCAGTGAGAATATAAACAAGCATAGAGATTATTGGTGCGGATGGATACTTGCATTCTATCAGTGGTATTCAAAAAGACCGTTTAGTAATATAGCAAGACACATCAAAATGAGTGATATTGAGGTTATGTTCGACCTCTACCATGAAGCACCTGAAGAAAAGTTTGCAGATACAGTAGAGAAAATAATTAAAGAGAAAAACGAGCCTACAAGACTACAGGTAATCAGAAAAAGCTGTGGAATAA
>JAGCLT010000024.1 GCA_017646825.1 Clostridia bacterium
CATTCCACAATTGATTAAATACCTGCTTTAAATCGTTGTTTTTTAGCACTTTTGGTATGTTCATTAACTCTTCAACATCGTTAACAAACATCGTTCTCGCTCTCCGCAGGTAATTGTTAACCTTTGAATTGCTGTCAATAATGTTTTCTTGTCTCTCCAACTTTTGCTCATCGGCAGCACTCAAAACATTATTTTCATTCATTCTGGAATGTTTTGTTGTGTTATTTCCATTATTGTCAGTTGAAAAATCATTTGTTTCAACTAAACTTCCTCCATCGATAATTCCTCGCTTATCTCTTGAAGTTCCACCGCTAACCCCATCAATTCTTCCTGAGTGGGATTCTGATGTTCTCTCAAGTAAAGTATCATCGCCTCTTGCGCTGCTTCGTCTTTTAGTGTAAGCATTATAAACAGAATAGCCGCGTCGTCTAATTTCAAATGTTTCAAGTATATTGTTAATGACTTCTGTAATTTTGTAATATTCTTCACTATTCAACACCTCCGTAATGGCTTTTGTAATATCTTCATACTTATAATCAATTCTTGCAACAACTTTATAATTTCCAAATCCGCCATCCTCATAAAATCGAGTTTTAGGGACGTGCCTGTTTTTACACGTTTCGTTTTAGGGACGTGCCTGAGTGTCAAATTGGCACTCCGCATAATTTTATATCTTTATTTTTTCAGTTCTTACAACTTCTTTATCCTGATTTGTAAACACCACATCTATACAATCATTATTAAGAACAAGTCCTCCGCCTTCAAACTTTTCTTCTATTCTCATAGTTGAAGTGTAAAAGGGGTTTGCGGCAACAACAATATCACAAAACTGTCCTAAATGGTCGTATTCACCGCCCACACGATATACATCTAAAAAGTGAGTATGTCCTGACATCATTACGTGAGGTTTTATATTTTCACCTATTAGTTTTGCCCACTCTTTATAAATATCCTGTTCAATATCAAAAGGCGGTTTTTTCACTTGCGTAAAGGGAACATGACAAATAACCATTTTATATTTAACACCCTGTGCCTCGTACTCATTTTCTGCATTTTTTATAACATCTTTTATAAACTGTGTTTCTTCCTCGCGGAAACAATGACAGCAGATTGTGTGGCCGTATTCGGGGTTACCGTCGGGTTTATCTTCGCCGCAGTCAAGAACAAGTCCCCATACACAACCAACTCTAAAAGTATAATAAGAAATACCATTGTTTGTTGGCGAATACTCCGCCATTTTTTCGGCACACACACCTCTTAAATCGTGGTTACCTCTTGCAAATACTGCAGGGATTTCTCCTTTTGTTATCTGCCCTGATATATAATAAATAGTATCAAGATTTTCAACTTTACTGCAGTCTTCAGGTACATCACCGTTTAATATCAAAAGGTCAAGGTCATCGCCAAAATATGTGCCGCAGTTTACAACGGGGTCTATTTTATTGTGAGCATCGGAAACGTGATATATATGTATATTTTCTGTTTTGGTAACAGGCTTAAAATCAAACTCTACAGACACTTCTTCTTCGCACTTTGAAAAGTACGCCAGTCTTTCATTTACAACTCTGTAGCAGATTTTATACTTTTTACAACTGTCAATCACTTCCATCGGTACTGTCATTTTATGAAGCAGTGTTCCTGAACGAAGCGTACCGTTTGAATGGTCGTAATAGTTTTTTCCTCCTACCTCTGCCCACATAACAGTTTCGCAGGTTACGGGCACAAAAATCTGGTACATATTTCCCACTGCATATACTGTAGGATAAGTCTTAAATACATCGGTAAGCATACAATCACTCCTCGGCACAAATATACCACCGTTGTACTAAAAAGTCAATATTAATCGTTATTATATCCCCAGCATTTAAGCATATTTACGAAGATTTTTCCAAAAGAAAGTCTTGGAACAGTTTCAGCATAAAAAAGCGGAACTTTTGCTACTTCTGCACCATCTTTTAAAAGTACAATTTCTCCTGCTTTGTCACCTTTGTTAACAGGTGCGGTTACGTTTTCGGGCAGGATTACTTTTCGTTCATACCCGCCGTCTGCACCTTTGGGAACAAGTTTTACATATCCGTTTCCTGTTATAACCTTAACGCTGTCTGCTTCACCTTTTAAGACCATAAGATTTGCGATTTCCTCACCCTTTTTTACAGGCTCACTTATGGAATAATTAGCAAAGCCGTAGTTTAATAGTGCCTTTGCGGTTTCAAATCTGTCGGTGGTAGTTTCTGCGCCTAAAACTACTGCAATTAAAGTAAGTCCGTTTCTTGTAGCCGCACCTGATACACAATACTTGGCTTTTCCCGTGGAGCCAGTTTTAATTCCTATTGCATCGGGGTAAAATCTTATAAGTTTATTGGTGTTAGAAAGTCCGAACTCCCCGTTTCTTAAAGTATCCATCCATATTTTTAAAAAGGGAAGTATCTGCTGATGTTTAATTAATTCTTTTGACATTATTGCAACGTCACGGGCAGAAGAATAGTGTCCGTCTTCATCAAGCCCGTTACAGTTAATGAAATTTGTATTTTCCATTCCAAGTTCTTTTGCTCTTGTATTCATAGCAGAGACAAATCCCTGTTCGCTGCCCATTATATGTTCAGCCATAGCAACAGAAGCATCATTTCCCGAAGCAACGGCGATTGCTTTAATCATATCTGACACGGGCATTTGTTCCCCGGGTTCAAGGTATACCTGAGAGCCACCCATACTGCAGGCGTACTCGCTTGCGGTAACAGTATCCTCCATTGTGATTTTCCCGCTGTTTATTGCTTCCATACAAAGGAGCATTGTCATAACTTTGGTTACACTTGCAATAGGCAGTCTTTCGTCGGGATTTTTTTCGTACAATACTTCTCCTGTTGCACTGTCAATTAAAATTACAGATTTGGCAGTAGTTTCTATTCCTCCGCCTTCTGCAGATACACAGGTACATACCAAAAAAAGCACCAGAACTATACAAAAAAATCGCACAAACAATTTCATAACATAACCTCCTGTTATAAAATGTTTATGCGATACAGTTTATATTATTACATTTTTCTTGCTCTTGGGTGAGCGTGTCTGTAAACGTCATTTATTTTATTATTTATAAGATTTGTGTAAATATGTGTTGACGAAATATCAGAATGTCCCATCATAAGTTGCAGAGATTTTAAGTCTGCACCGTTTTCAAGAAGATGGGTAGCAAAAGAATGTCTTAGTGTATGTGGCGTAATTTCTTTATCAATATGCGCTTCCGCCTGATACTGCTTGATTATTTTCCAAAAGCCCTGTCTTGTTAATCTGTTGCCATTGGTGTTAACAAAAAGTGCATCATTTTCCACGCCGTCTATAAGGAAATTCCTTGCAGTGGTTATGTAGTTATTAAGGCAGGAAACCGCAGCAGGATAGATTGGCACTACCCTTTCTTTTACTGCACTTTTGCAAACTATAAAGCCAACATCCAGATTAACATCTGTAATATCCAAAGAAACAAGTTCAGTAACCCTTATTCCCGTTGCATACAAAAGTTCAAGCATTGCCTTGTCTCTGATGCTTTTAAAATTATCACACTTTGGCAAACTTAAAAGCAAATCCACTTCAGTTGCAGAAAGAATCTGCGGCATTTTCTTTTCGGGCTTCATTGTGTGTACTTTTTCAGTAGGGTTGTTTTCACAAAGTTTATTTTTAAGCAGGTAATTATAAAAAGCCCTTACTGATGCAAGATTACGGGAAATTGTCGAAGTTGCTTTCCCGCACTGTTTTAACATTAGCATATAGTTAAGAAAAACAGTAGGTGTTGCACTTGTGTAATCACCCAATTTGCCTTCTTCAAGATAATCTATGTACTGGTTAATATCTCTCATATAAGACTGAAGAGTATTAACAGATGCTTTCTTTTCATTTTTTAAATAATTTTCAAACTGTAATACTACTGAATCCATTTATTGCCTCCACATATTATGTAAACAAGTGTATTTATATTTTAATACAAAACAATGTAAATGTACATAGTATTTTTGAAAAAAATATATAAAAAAATATTGTAATTTCGTTAATTTTTTACAACATTTACTATTGACACAAGATGTTGTGTTTCCCTTGTATTTTAAGGCACTAATCCCTTTACAAATTTTGGAAAAATCAGTACATTTGGCAACGACAGAACAGTTAATACCAGCAAAAGCAAACAACAGATAATTAAAAATTTCTTTCTGTTTCTGGTTTTGATTGTATTTTTCAATTTAGAATTATGTAAAGTATAATCTATTGCCACAGTTGACATAAAAAACAAAAGCGGAACACATATAAGCAGGTCAGTACTGAACACAAGAAGTGAAATCAAAAAACCCTTAAATCCAAAATAAGAAGTTACAAAAGCGGCAGTAAAACCCATGGAAAATCCGCTTAAAATTAAATTAAGGAAAACAAGGGGCAAAGTGTATAAAGAGTATGTCCCTATAAAAATTAACAGCACTGATTTTGCATTTTTCCACAAATAATCAAAAAACATACTTGTTTTTCCTTTATCCTCTATTCCGGTCAGTGCAATATTTACTGTTTGTGTAAGTTTTTCCGTGTCCTCAGGTTTTACCGAAGATGAAAACAATACTCCGCTTACAAGTCCCACTACAAGTGCCAGAAGCAGAAAAAAATATTTCGACTTATTAAGAGCAAAATGACGGTTTATGCTTTTAAACAAAATTATCCCCTCCGTATATAACAAGTATATTCGAAGGGGATACATAATATTACTTAGGTAAAATTATTGTTGGATTTTCAACTGAGCGTCTGTAAATTATAAATTTATTTCCGATAACCTGCACCGGCTCGGCATTAGTGGCCTCCATAACCTGATGGCAGATGTCACGGGGTGTTTCGCCTGAATTTTCAAGAACGGTAACTTTTAAAAGTTCATTCTTCTCAAGTGCATCGTCTATCATTTCAATAAAATTATCATTTACTCCGCCTTTACCTACCTGATAAAGAGCAGGAATTTTATTTGCAAGGCCTCTTAAATAAGCCCTTTGTTTAGTTGTAATCATAACATTTCTCCGTTTACTTCGTAAGTTTCTTTGATTTTTCAGCACATTTTGCCATAGCGTTAATTATACTTGCACGGAAACCGTCCGCCTCTAATGATGACACTGCTTCAATAGTTGTGCCACCGGGAGAACATACCATATCTTTTAACTCACCGGGGTGTTTACCTGTTTTTTGCACCATAAGGGCACTTCCCTCAACTGCAGCGGCACAGATATTATACGCCATCTGCCGTGGCAAGCCCTGACTTACTGCCGCATCAGCCATTGCCTCAATTAACATATACACATAGGCAGGACTGCTGCCTGATGCCGAAACTACAGCGTCCATCAATTTTTCGTCTGCAATTTCAGTAATTCCCACACAGTCAAATATAAATTTAACATTTGCCACTTGTTCCTCTGTTACTCCCTTGTCAGGGCTTAAAACAGTTACCCCCTTGCCTATAAGAGCAGGAGTGTTTGGCATTGCACGGACAATTTTGGAATTGTCAGGCAAGTTGTCTTTCATAAATTTAATCGAAATACCTGCAGCAATAGAAACATATACAGGCTTGTTGTTTTTAATATTTGGCAGAACTTTCGGGAAAATCTGCGGTTTAACTGCAAGAATTACCACGTCACAGATTTCACAGATTTCGTCTGTGGAAAGATTAACGTTTACGCCCTTATCACCTAAAATATTCAGTTTTTCTTTATCAAGGTCGTAGGCGTAAATATCATTTGCGTCTGTCTTACCTGATGCAACAAGACCGCCGATAATTGCGCCGCCCATATTACCTGCGCCGATAAAACCAATTTTCATATTTTTACCTCTATGCTAAAAAATCTTCTAATCTGTCAAGACCTTCTTTAATGTTTTCCATGCTTGTAGCATAAGACCATCTTACATAGCCCTCTGCACCGAAACCGCCGCCTGGAACTAATGCAAGTTTATTGCGTTCAAGCAGCCATTCGCAGAATTCATCACCGTTGTTAATCATTTTTCCTTTAATTTCTGTACCCATTAATTCTTTGATATTCATAAATACATAGAATGCACCGTCAGGCACAAGTGCCGAAACCTTGTCAATAGAATTAATTCTTTCAACCATATAGTTTCTTCTTTTTTCAAATTCAACACGCATTGCTTCAATTGTATCTGTAGGACCTGTAATTGCCGCAAGTGCTGCCGCCTGAGAAATGGAGCAGGGGTTTGATGATGCGTGAGACTGAACATTTGAAATAATCTTTGCAATTTCAGGTTCGCAGGCTGTGTAACCTATACGCCAACCTGTCATAGCGTAACTTTTTGATACGCCGTTTATAATTATAGTTAACTTTTTAATTTCATCATTGAAAGATGCAATACTAACATGTTTTGCATCGCCGTACATCAGTTTTTCATATATTTCGTCTGAAATCACGAAAATGTTGTGCTTAACTGCAACGTCAGCAATTTCTCTTAATTCCTGTTCGTTATAAACCATACCTGTAGGATTGCTCGGACTGTTTAACACAAGCGCTTTTGTTTTAGGTGTAATGGCATTTTCAAAATCCTTTGCAGAAAACTTAAAGCCTGTTTGTTCTGTAGTTTCCAAAAATACAGGAGTTCCCCCTGCAATTCTTACCATTTCGGGGTAACTTACCCAGAAAGGTGTGGGTATAAGTACTTCGTCACCCTCGTTTAATATTGCATAAAAAGCATTAACCAAAGCGTGTTTTGCACCGTTTGATACAACGATATCAGTCGGAGCATACTTAACGTTGTTTTCTTTTAACAATTTATCGGCAATTGCTTTTCTTAAATCCAGAGTACCTGCAGCGGGTGTGTATTTAGTCATACCGTCGTTAATTGCTTTAATTGCCGCATCTTTTATGTGATCAGGTGTATCAAAGTCAGGCTCTCCTGTACCGAAACCTACAACGTCAATTCCGTCTGCTTTCA
The DNA here is from genome assembly GCA_017646825.1 of Clostridia bacterium. GTDB lineage: Bacteria > Bacillota > Clostridia > Monoglobales > Firm-18 > RGIG1864. The sequence continues at coordinate 6,952 of JAGCLT010000024.1, forward strand.
TTTTTTTGAATTTTGCATCAATTGCAAGTGTTGGAGATGCACTGATTTTACTCATTCTATCAGATAAATTCATATAGTTCTTCCTTTCCACTTTATATACTATCTATCATACTTCATTTTTACAAAAATTGCAAGAAAATTTTTTAATTTTTCAAAATTCGTCCTGTGAAATTACAGAGATTTCCGTAAAACAACTTGTTTAACTGTTCCTGACTTAATCCCGTTTTGCAAAATCGGTTCATTACATCTTTCATATTTTGCACTCCGTCAATTCCTTTAGGAAGGCTGTCAACTCCGTCAAAATCACTTCCGAAGCCTAAAACATCTTCCCCTCCCAGTTCTAAAATATGACAGGCGTGGTGCAATATATCATCAATCGATGCTTTGCCCTCACACAAAAAAGCGGGATAAAAATTAAGACCTATAAAACCTTTGCAATTTATAATACTTCTTATCTGGTGGTCTGTTAAATTTCTCTTGTGTCCGCAAAGTGTTCTGCAGTTTGAATGAGATGCCATAATAGGCGAGTCAGTTATATCCATTACGTCATAAAAGCCCCTGTCGCTTAAATGTGAAACGTCAATTATCATTTTCATTTTATTCATTTCTTTTATAACGGACCTGCCAAAGGGCGTAAGCCCATCATCATTTGCAAGTTCGTTATCCCCATTCCATTTAATTGTCATACACCTTATGCCTTTTTCGTAGGCGTAATGTAATTTTTCAATTGACCCCTCTATGGCACTTCCGCCCTCTATTGTAAGCATTGCCCCTGTTTTTTGTCCTAAATCCTCTGCGGTTAACACAAGTTTTAAATACTTTTCGTCATACTGTTCGTAAAATTTATTAATCCCTTTAACAAATCTGTCAAAGGGATTATATTTCGGGTGTATAAAAATTGCAAAATACTGCAGACAA
>JAGCLT010000003.1 GCA_017646825.1 Clostridia bacterium
CCGATACCTCTGTGTGCTAAAAATCCGCCTACTGTTGAACAGGTAAGAGAGGAGGGGTAGTGCATTGTAGCATAGCCCTTTTCGTTTGCTGCCCATTCAAGGTGCTTGTAAATTGCACCTGTGCCGCATTCTATGTACATACCCTGTTCGTTTAAGTCGTAAATTTTATTCATTCTTTTTGTATCAAGTACGATACCGCCGCATACAGGGATTGCACCCCCTTGTGTACCGCCGCCTGCACCCCATGTTGTAACGGGAATTTTATAGTAGTTGGAAATTTTTAATACTGCTGAAACTTCTTTTGCGTCTTTAGGTGCAACTATAAAGTCGCCCTCAGGCATTCTTAAGCCTCTGTCTGCCCACATTCTTGAAAGCCAGAAATAGTCAACGCTGTGTGCTATTTTGTCTATTGTTCTTGTGGAACAGTTTTCTCTTCCTACTGCATCCTCAAGTTCAGTTGCAATCACATCAAATAAAAAGTCTGTCATTTTCATTTTCCTTCTTTCTTTATTATTCTACAGGGTCAAATGTAAGTCCCGGTATAAATTTGCAGAATTCTTTAAGTACTTCGGAATAATCCCCGTATATTTCGCTCATGTGGTGAATATATGGTCCCTCAATCATTTTTCTCTCAACTTTTGCCCAGTCTTTAAATTCTGCCCACATATAAGTACCAAAAGTAACAGGACCATCTACAGTTTTGAAGTTGCCTCCAAGCAAAGTGTAGTTGTTTACGTTTATACCGAATTTTTCGGTTAATTCCAATTCGTTATACATAACGCTCTTAAAGGGTGTAAGTCTTGTGCCCACCTGAACAACGTTTAAGTTTTTAAAGTTTTTAATCATAGTTACTACTTTTAAAAACTTATTAAATCCGTCTTTAAAAACATCGCTTTCCACAGGACAGTTTTCTATGTAAGAAAAAGGAACTTTGTATCTTCTTAACTGTTTGCTTATCGCAAATAAACCGCACTGTGCGTCAGTATATCTCTGGCCGTTTTCTTCAAAAACCATATCCTGAGGTCCCCATAAAAGAACGGGAAGTCCCATTTTCTTTGCAATCTGTCCGCAAACTTCTTCGTTACCGAAGTTGCAGTTGATAATAAATATTGCGTCAACTTTCTGTTCTCTTAAATAGTCACACACTTTGTCGCAATCGGAGTTTTTATAAACAACTCCTAACTCGTTAAGCCATTCCAAATCACAAAATTCTGTAATGTCATCGGCAAAACTTTCCTTAATGTACTTAAGAACTTTGTTTTTATTTTCAACACCCTTTGCAGGTTCGAAAATTCCTTTTCGTGTTTCAAAGTCAAACAAGTCACGAACATCAGGAACAAGACCGATTTTAACCTTGAAATCCAACATTATTTAGCCTCCTTGTGTAAACGAAATATATTTTCATTTTAAAAATGCAATATTTGATTTTATTTTATCATATATGAAAATAATTTTCAAAATTTGAGGTAATTATGAACAAAACTACGTTACAAATAAAAATGTTATATAACAAAATGGGCAGTGCGGAAAAAAGAATTGCGGACTGGCTTATGGAAAATCCGGGCAAAATCATATCTTTGTCTATAAGCGAACTTGCGGAGCAGTGCGGTTGCGGTGAGGCAACGTTGGTAAGATTTGCAAGACGCCTTGGCTTTGGCGGTTATCAGGAACTTAAAATTTCCTTTGCCCGTGAAGACGGAAGCGCAAAAACTGCTGACGGAATTTCGGCAGAGGACTCCTGTTTTGAAATATTTAAAAAGGTTTCCGACGATATTTACTGTTCTTTGGAAATGACAAAAAACAGTCTCGACGCCGATGCCCTTGAAACTGCGGCAAAAGCAATTATGAACGGAAAAAGAATTATGATATACGGTCTTGGAAACTCTGCAGCAGTTGCCCTTGACTTTCAGCACAAACTTATGAGGCTGGGTTATAACGCCGTGTCATTTTGTGACAATCACATGCAGTCCATAAGTGCATCGCACCTTACAAAAAAAGACGTGGTAATAGGAATTTCACATTCCGGCTCATCAAAGGATATTGTAGATGCGGTTAAAATTGCAAAACAAAATGGTGCAACTACTATTTCAATTACCAACAACGGCAAATCTCCCATTGTAAAGCAAAGTGACGTTGCTCTTTATACTGCATCAAATGAAACAAAATACAGTATTTTGGGACTTAACTCAAGAATTGCACAACTTGCTATTATAAATGCAATATATTATTATATTTCATGTCAGGACAAGAACTCGTCAAAAACTATAAAAACTACTGAAGAATCCCTGCAAAGCAAGAAATTTTAAAAAATCAGTCTTACGGACTGATTTTTTTACATTTTTCTCAAAAAAAACTTTATTTTTTCATTTTTTTATGGTACAATAATGTATTATAAGATTTTTAAGAGGTGAGTTTTTATGGCAACAACATTTGATGATGTTAAAAAGGTATTGCAAAAGACAGGTGACAAAGTAGTAAAAAAGACAAGTGAGGTTTATGAATATACCAAACTTTCTATTGCTATGTCAGGACTTAAAAATGATATAGACCAACTGTATCAGCAAATCGGTAAGTCTGTTTATTCACATTATACAGATGACGATTTTTCTATTGATGACATTTCAGGCTTGTGCGAGGCCGTAGAACTTAAAAACGAAGAAATCGCAAAAATTCAGGAAAAAATTCAGCAGTTAAAAAATGTTAAAATTTGCGGAAATTGCGGTGCTTCTTCAAGTGAAGAAAGTATGTTTTGTGCAAAATGCGGAGAAAAATTTTAAAAATAATAATTAGCGAGGGATAACATTGGTTAAAAGAGTATTTGTAGAAAAGAAAGACGGTTTTAATGTAGAAGCAGATGCGATGATTTCTAATTTTGCCGACACTCTTGGTATTTCAGGTATTGAAAAAATAAGATTTATTGTACGTTATGATGTTTCAGGAATAACAGAGGAGCAGTATGCCGCAGCAAAGCCTGTTATTTTTTCTGAACCACAGATTGATAACGTGTACGACGAGGTTTTGCCCGTTGACGATGGCGACCGCGTATTTGCAACAGAGTTTTTGCCCGGTCAGTATGACCAGAGAGCAGACTTTGCCGAACAGGCATTGCAGATTATTACTCAGGGTGAAAAACCAAAAGTACGTGCTGCAAGAGTAATTGTAATAAAAGGCAATATTTCTGACGAAGATTTTGCCAAAATTAAAAACTACAGCATTAACCCTGTGGAAGCAAGAGAAGCATCGTTAGACAAGCCTGAAAATTTAGAGGTTGCATACGATATTCCAACAACTGTAGAAACTGTAGAGGGCTTTATTGACAAGACTAAAGAACAGTTGCAAGATATGATTGGGAACTTGGGTCTTGCTATGGATATCGACGACATAACTTTCTGCCAGAAATATTTTAAAGAAACAGAAAAACGTAATCCTACCATTACTGAAATAAGAATGATTGACACATACTGGTCCGACCATTGCAGACACACTACTTTTTTAACCAAATTAGAAGATGTTAAATTCCATAACGATTATATAGAAGATGTGTTCAAACAGTATATGGACACAAGAAAATATGTTTACGGCGACAGAGATAAGTCTGTGTGCCTTATGGACATTGCCACAATGGCTGTTAAGAAACTTAAAAAAGACGGCGTTTTAGACGCTCTTGATGAATCAGAAGAGATTAACGCCTGCAGTATAAAAGTAACTGCAAATGTTGACGGTAAAGACGAACAGTGGCTTGTAATGTTCAAAAACGAAACACATAACCACCCCACCGAAATTGAACCTTTCGGCGGTGCGGCTACCTGCCTTGGCGGTGCTATAAGAGACCCACTTTCAGGCAGAGTTTATGTGTATCAGGCTATGCGTGTAACAGGCGCAGGAGACCCCACAAAACCATTGTCTGAAACATTACCCGGCAAACTGCCCCAGAGAAAACTTACAAATACTGCGGCTGCTGGCTACAGTTCATACGGTAACCAGATAGGTCTTGCAACCGGCTCTGTAACAGAAATATATGACGAGGGTTATGTGGCAAAAAGAATGGAAATAGGTGCAGTAGTAGGTGCTGCTCCCGCATCTAATGTTGTAAGAGAACAACCGTCACCCACTGATGTTATAATCCTTTTGGGCGGAAGAACAGGAAGAGACGGTTGCGGCGGTGCTACAGGTTCATCAAAAGCACATACGGAAGAATCACTTACTACCTGCGGTGCAGAAGTACAAAAGGGTAATCCTCCAGAAGAAAGAAAACTTCAAAGACTGTTCAGAAACCCTGAAGTTACACATCTTATTAAAAGATGTAACGACTTTGGTGCAGGTGGCGTTTCTGTTACTATCGGTGAACTTGCTGACGGTCTTGAAATTGACCTTAATAAAGTTCCTAAAAAATACGAGGGACTTTCAGGCACAGAACTTGCTATTTCCGAGTCTCAGGAACGTATGGCTGTTGTAATAAGAGCAAAAGACGAAGAAAAGTTTATTGCACTTGCTTCCGAAGAAAACCTTGAGGCAACAAAAGTTGCTGTTGTAACAGATAAAAACAGACTTGTTATGAACTGGAACGGCAACACAATATGCGATATCAGCCGTGACTTCTTAAATACTAACGGTGCGGAGAAACGTGCAACTGCGGAAGTAGAAGAAGCAGGAGATGTTAATAAATTCTTTAAAGGCGAAAAGGCTCCCGACATTAAAGAAAAATGGCTGGAAACAGTTGGCTCATTAAACGTGTGCAGCCAAAAAGGTCTTGTTGAAAGATTTGACAGTTCAATCGGTGCAAATACTGTGTTTATGCCTTACGGTGGTATAAATATGATGTCACCTATGCAGTCAATGGTTGCAAAACTTCCTGTTTTAAACGGCGAAACAACTACAGGTACGGTTATGGCTTACGGCTATAATCCTAAACTTTCAAAATTAAGTCCTTTCCACGGCGCAATTTATGCAGTTGTTGAATCTGTTGCAAAAATCGTTGCAACAGGCGGTGAAGCAAAAGATGCTTACCTTACATTCCAGGAATATTTTGAAAGACTGCGTAACGTGCCCTCAAGATGGGGTAAACCAGTTGCGGCTTTGCTTGGCGGATATCTTGCTCAAACTAAACTTGGTATTGCAGCAATTGGCGGTAAAGACAGTATGTCAGGCTCTTTTGAAAATATTGACGTACCACCCACACTTGTGTCATTTGCTATTAATAAATTAGACGTAACAAAAGCGGTATCAACTGACATAAAAGAAGTTGGAAGCAAATTATACTTAATTAAACTTAACGCAGACCAGAATATGATACCGGATTTTGAAGATTTAAAATCAAAATACGCCTATGTAAATAAACTTATAAAAGAGGGAAAAATAAAATCATCATTTGCAGTTACAGGCGGAGGTATTTGCGAAGCGGTTTCAAAAATGTCTTTTGGTAACGGCATTGGTGCAGAGATTACTTATGACGACTTGTTTGCACCTCTTTACGGAAGCATTATAGTTGAAACAAACGAGGATATTGACGGCATATTCCTTGGTACAACAATTAAGGATAAAATTATTGCAAACGGCGTAACATTAGAAATAAAAGATGTTGTGTCAAAATGGACAAAAACTCTTGAAAAAGTGTTCCCCACAAAAGCAGGTGAAATAAAAGGGGAAATTGAAAGTTACAGTTACGATAAACGAAACACTTCTGCCCCTGCGGTAATTACAGGAAAGCCAAAAGTGTTGATTCCAGTATTCCCAGGCACAAACTGCGAGTACGATACAATGAGAGCGTTCAGACGTGCAGGTGCAGAAACTGAAATATTTGTATTCAGAAACTTAACTGCAAAAGACTTAAACGACTCTGTTATGGAACTTTCAAAACGTATAAACGAAGCACAGATAGTTATGCTGCCCGGCGGTTTCAGTGCAGGCGACGAGCCTGACGGTTCTGCTAAATTTATAGCAACAACATTCAGAAACCCAAGACTTACAGAGGACATTCATAATCTTTTGTATAAGCGTGACGGTTTGATGCTTGGTATCTGTAACGGCTTCCAGGCACTTATAAAACTTGGCTTGGTGCCCTTTGGAAAGATTGTTCCTACAGACGATACATGTCCCACTTTGACATATAACAAAATTAACCGACATGTGTCACAGATAGTTTATACAAAGGTTGCATCAACATTGTCACCCTGGTTTAGCAATGTTAATGTGGGAGACATTCACTCTGTTGCAGTTTCACATGGTGAGGGACGTTTTGTTGCAGACAGCAAAACTGTTGAAACTCTTGCTAAAAATGGCCAGATTGCAACTCAGTATGTTGACTTAAACGGCAACCCCACTTATGATATAACTTTCAATCCTAACGGCTCAGTTTGTGCTATTGAGGGTATTACAAGTCCTGACGGACGTGTACTTGGTAAAATGGCACATTCCGAAAGATTGTCAGCAAACACCTACAAAAATATTTACGGCGAAAAGGAACAGGGAATATTCAAGTCAGGTGTACAGTATTTTAAATAAGCAGTACCGGAAGGGAATGGTAAATTATGAAAGTAGCCATAGTTGGTTACGGCAACTTAGGTAAAGGTACGGAAAAAGCGGTGGCAAACGCCCCCGATATGGAACTTGTGGGAGTGTTTACAAGGCGTGGACCTGATTCAGTTAAAACTGCTACAGGAGTACCTGTTTATCCATTAAAAGATATCTACGAAATGAAAGATAAGATTGACGTTTTGGTTTTGTGCGGTGGAAGTGCTACGGACTTGCCACAGCAAACGCCTGACCTTGCAAAATATTTTAACGTGGTGGACAGTTTTGACACCCACGCTAAAATCCCGGAGCATTTTGAAAATGCAGATAGGGCAAGTAAAGAGGGAAACAAAGTGTCAGTTATTTCTGTTGGCTGGGATCCCGGACTGTTCTCCTTAAACAGAATTTTAGGAGAAGCGGTTTTGCCAAGCGGCTCCACATACACTTTCTGGGGTAAAGGCGTAAGTCAGGGACATTCGGATGCTATAAGACGAATTGACGGAGTAAAAGACGCTCGTCAATATACTGTTCCTGTAGAAGATGCGGTACAAAGAGTACGAAACGGAGAAAATCCTACTCTTTCCGTAAGGGAAAAGCATACCAGAGAATGTTTTGTAGTGGCAGAGGAAAATGCAGATTTAGAGTATATTGAAAAAACAATAAAGGAAATGCCCAACTATTTTAAGGATTACAATACAACGGTGCATTTTATAACAGAAGAAGAACTTAAAAAAGACCATTCAGGTATTCCTCACGGCGGTACAGTAATAAGAAGCGGTGAAACAGGGGGAAACAAACATCTTATTGAATTTAGTCTTAACCTTGATTCCAATCCCGAGTTTACTTCAAGTGTACTTGTTGCTTATGCCCGTGCCGCATACAGAATGTGCCAAAAGAGGGACTTCGGCTGCAAGACAATTTTTGATATACCACCAATATTGTTGCACCCACAGTCACCGGAAGAACTTCGTAAAAATTTACTATAACAGAGAGGAAGAGTTATTATGGATTCAAATGTACGTCCGCAGGATATGAAAAGAATTGACAATATGGAACTTGCCAATAAATTTATTGACGAGCAGATAGAAATTGTGAGAAAACAGGTAGGAGATAAAAAAGTGCTTCTTGCATTGTCAGGAGGCGTAGATTCCTCTGTTGTAGCAGCACTTCTGGTTAAAGCAGTAGGCAAACAGTTGGTTTGTGTTCACGTAAACCACGGTCTTATGAGAAAAGGCGAAAGCCAGCAGGTTATAGATGTATTCCAGAATCAACTTGGTGCAAATCTTGTTTACGTTGATGCAACGGACAGATTTTTAGACAAACTTGCAGGTATTGATGCACCCGAACAAAAAAGAAAAATAATTGGCGGGGAGTTTATAAGAGTATTTGAAGAAGAAGCAAGAAAACTTGAGGGGATTGCGTTCCTTGCACAAGGTACAATTTATCCCGATATTATAGAAAGTGACGGCGTAAAGGCTCACCACAACGTGGGCGGATTGCCTGAAGATATGCAGTTTGAACTGTGCGAACCTGTAAAATTACTTTATAAAGACGAAGTTCGTGTAGTAGGTAAAGCCCTTGGTCTTCCTGACGATATGGTTTACCGTCAGCCATTCCCCGGCCCCGGTCTTGGTGTACGTTGCCTTGGTGCAATTACACGTGACAGACTTGAGGCTCTTCGTGAAGCAGATGCAATCTTAAGAGAAGAATTTGATAAAAACGGACTTGCAGGTAAAGTATGGCAGTACTTTATAGCCGTTCCCGACACGAAAAGTGTTGGCGTAAAAGACGGCAAACGCTACGAGGGTTGGCCTGCAATTATTCGTGCGGTTAATACTGTAGATGCAATGTCTGCTACTATTGAAGAAATTCCTTATGCACTTCTTCATAAGATTACAGACAGAATAACTAACGAAGTTGACGGTATCAACAGAGTACTTTATGATTTGACACCGAAGCCAATCGGAACAATCGAGTGGGAATAATAAGCAATACCCCGAAAGTTATCATGCTTTCGGGGTTTATTTTTTTATGAATATTTTTTATTGACAAAGTATGTTATTATAGTTAAAATTAAAATGGTGGGTTTTGTAACCATGAAAAAAGTAAATAATAAAAACAGTTCTAAAAATGCATTTGGAGATTTGGAGGTAAATATGGATATTTTTGCTGTTTTAAATTTAATTGGCGGTCTTGTTTTGTTCCTATACGGCATGGACCTTATGGGTGACAGTTTAAA
>JAGCLT010000025.1 GCA_017646825.1 Clostridia bacterium
AACCGCATTGAGTAGAAAGGCAAAGAGATATGCCGTGCTTGTATTTCATAGCAACGCTTTCGACAATGCTTCCGTCATTTAATTCTAACAGATATTTTACTGTTTCATCTATATTTGATTTGAACTTTTTATATATTTTCACAGTAGCAACAGAGTATATAGAAGACAATTTTTCCTTGGTGGTTTTTGATATGTTTGTCATTAAATCAATATCAGTAACCCCAAGGGCAAACCAGGAGAAAATCTGCTTTGCACGGAATTTTGGCTCACCCAAATCTTCTATGGCTTTTTGCAACTGTTCGAATGTTAAATCATTTAAATTAATCATTAAATACCTCTTTTAATAATTTTGCTGTATCATATTCACTCTTTACTTCCTTTATGGAATAAGTTGTTCCCTCTTTAGGATTGTCAAACAGTTTTACGGGAACATTAACAATTTCGCCGTTAATAATCACTACTGCCATGTCCCCCTCAATTCTGTCAATTGTAAAACTCATAAAAATCCAGCTTTCTTTTTAATGTAAGACCATCTGTTTCAAAAGTAATATTACCTTCTTCATAAGTCTTTATTATATTTGTATCCTTAAGACGATTTAATGTTTGTTTATGAGGATGCGAATAACTTACACCGTCTGCAGAAATCACCGCAAAATCTGGGGACACCGCATCGATAAACCTCTTTGTACTGCTTGTATTGCTTCCGTGATGTGCAACCTTTAAAACATCTGCCTTTAAATCGTAGCCCATTTTAAGCATCTCGTTTTCAGACACGTCTTCTGCATCACCTGTAAATAAAAAGGATACGTCTTTGTAACTTACTTTAAGTACTGCGGAGTAGTTGTTTAATTCTTCATACACTCCGCTGTTCGGTGCAAGAAATTCTGCTTTCACCAGACTGTTTTCGGGATAAATATTCACTCCGCCTTTTGCCTCGGTAACAGGTATTTCTGATTCAGTGATGCTTTTTATAAAATCATAATAAAACGAAGTATCGTGAGAGACATTGGGCATATAAACTTTTCCCACATCAAATTCATCAAGCAACTCCGTCATACCGCCAATGTGGTCAGAATGAGGGTGGGATGCCACCAGTACGTCGATTTCTTTCACTCTCTTTGACTTTAAAAAGGCAACAAGAGAACCGACCTCACTTTTTTCACCGGCATCAATTACCATTACGTCACCGCCAGGCAGAAACAAAACTGAACTGTCACCCTGCCCTACGTCTATAAAAGTAACTTGTAAATTGTCAGGGGTAACTGTGCAACCGCAAATAAAAACGATACATAAAACTACTAATAACAGTCTTTTCATTTTAATAACTCCAAGGCGTTTTTATATAAAATTTTGTCCTTAACTTCCTGAGAAAGGTCTAAATTGTTAAAATATGAGACGTCTTCTTTCTGACTGTCCCAGGGGCAGTCTGTACCAAACAGAATTTTATCTTCTCCGTGTGCTTTTATAATATCGTATATATACTCGTCTGGCATTTTGCCAAAGGAAAATCCCGTGTCAAAATAAACATCTTCACCACAAAGCACATCTAAAACGTCACCGGAAAGAGCATGTGAGCCCATATGAGCAAGAACTATTTTGTCATATCCTATTTGGCGAAGCATTTTCTTTGCCCGTAAAGGAGTACATCTTATTTGTCCCCGTATTCCCAGATCAAGCCCTGCATGGTAAACAATTATAAGCCCAAGTTTTGCGGCGTACTCAATAATGGGATAGGTTTTTTCATCATCAATGAAAAATCCCTGATAGTCAGGATGTAGTTTTATACCCTTTAATCCATAATCTTTTATTGAATCTAATATTTCTTTGTAATTTTCACTTTCGGGATGGACAGAGCCAAAAGACATAATACCATCTGTACCATTAATCTCACTTGCAAACTTGTTAATTGTATCTTCCTGACCTGAACGTGTAGCAATCGGAAGCACTACACTTATGTCAATTCCCGCTTCTTCCGATGAACGTCTAAGACAAGATACGGTGCCATCGCAAAAACTGGGCAAACGTGCTTTGTCCATTAAAATTTCAATGGTTTTATGGGCAATGCTGTCAGGAAAGGCGTGAGTGTGAAAATCTATTATCACTGAGGGTCACCGTCCACAACTTCAACATTGTCAAGAATTTGCCTGAAGTTAGCACGAAACTCATTAAGATACTGCTTTCTTAAATCTCCCTGCAAAATTTTTTCTTCTTCTGTGAGACCTTGCTCTCTTTGTTTTTTTGCAAGTCTGTTAATTTCATCAATTAGTTTCTTATCCATTTTTACTCCTTTGTCATTTTGCAAATGTAAAATCCGTCACTGCCATCAAAAGGCATTATAGTCTTTTCATGTAGTATTTTAAAACCAGAATTTTTAATAAAACGATTAACTACGTCCTCGTTTTCCTGCTTGTTTATTGTGCAGGTGGAATAAACCAACTCTCCGCCTCGTTTTAAATACTTTGAGGCGTTTTCTAAAATTACGTCCTGCATCTTTATAATTTCCTTTATGTCTTCTGGACTTCTGTGCCACTTTATATCAAACTTTTTGCCAATTACACCAAGACCGCTGCACGGTACATCTGCAAGAACTTTGTCCGCTTTTCCAGTATACTCTTCGTTAATTTTCATACTGTCCCAGACTTTGGCATTAACACAAGTTATACCAAGTCTTTTGCAGTTACTTTCTATTATGTCCACTTTGTGTGGGTATAAATCAAAAGCTATAATTGTACCGTCATTATTTATGATTTCCGCAAGATGTGTAGTTTTACCGCCGGGTGCAGCACAAACATCAATAATAAAGTCACCTTTTTGTGGATTTAGTGTTTCAGCTGTTAAATATGCAGAAATATCCTGCGGAGTAAATAATCCCTCTTTGTATTCGTTAATTTTTGCCATATCGCCGAAATCGGAAATTTCAAAGATATCATTATAATCTGTGTTATTTACTTTTATACCTGCATTTTCCAAACTTGCTTTTAAATCTTCCGCCGAGGTTTTAATTTTGTTTACCCTTATTGTTGTTGGCGAAACTTTAGAAAATGCATCAAATATTTTTATTGTATCTTGTGACCCGTACTGACTTTCAAACAAATCTGTAAGCCAGTCGGGAACTGAATAAAATATACTTATATTGTCTTGGGGATACGTTACATCACCGTTTCTTATAATGTTTCTTAATATTGCATTTACAAAACCTGCCGAAGCGCCGTGACCGTATCTTTTAGCAAGTTTGACACTTTCATTAACTGCAGCGCTGTGTGGTATTTTATCCATAAATAAAATCTGGTAAATACCCATTCTAAGTATGTTTTTTATAAATACAGAAATTTTGTTTAATTTTTGTGTGCTGTAATTCTCAATTATATAATCAAGACGCCTTCTTTTGTCAGTAACTCCGTAAACAATGTTGGTGATAAGATTAACATCTTCTTTTGACATGTCATTGTTTAACTGTTTTTTTAATGCTTTGTCACAGTATGCACCGTCTTTTTCAATTATATAAAGAGTTTTAAGAGCAACCTCTCTTGCGGTCATATAAGCACCTCACCAACAGAGATTTTATACCCTCTTAATAAGTCCTGTGAGCTCATTCTCTTTTTGCTCTCAAGTTGCAGTTCTGTAATCTCTACTGCACCGCCACCACATGCAACAACAATTTTATTATTATTATCTATAATAACACCATTTTCCCCTTTTCCGTCACAGACTTTTGCGCCATAAACTTTAATGCCTTTGCCGTTTAAAGTTGTATGTGCAGAGGGGAAAGGATTAAGTCCACGAATAAAATCAACAATCTCTTTCGGACTTCTGCTCCAGTCAATCTTTGTGTTCTCTTTTGTAAGCATACCCGTATATGTTGCAAATTTGTCATCTTGCTTAACAGGAACTATAGTTTCAATCTTGTCTAATGTTTCTGTTAAAACCACGGGACAGGTATCACATATAATGTCGTGAAGTTCACCTGCAGTCATAGTGGGAGTAATCTCAATTTCTTTTGTTAAAAGCATATCTCCCGTGTCAAGACCTTCACCCATAAGCATTGTTGTGACACCGGAAACTGTGTCCCCGTCCATTATTGCCTTGTTAATAGGGCACGCTCCTCTGTGCTTTGGAAGCAATGAGGCATGAACATTTATGCACCCGTATTTGGGGTAATCAAGTACATACTTAGGAAGTATTCTTCCGTAAGCAACAACTGCAATTAAATCAGGTTTGTATTTTTCAAGGACAGGCAAAAAAGCGTTGTCTTTAAAAGTAGTGGGCTGAATAACGTCTATGCCTAAATTGTCTGCCGTTTCAGCAACAGGACATCGTGATAAAATATGCCCTCTTCCTCTTGGCTTGTCAGGTTGTGTAACAACGGCGCACACATTATGGAATTTATGAACTTTATTTAAAAACGGTACTGCTATATCGGGAGTACCCATAAACATTATGTTCAATTAGTCTTCATCCCTCTCCAAATCTACAAATTCAGTAACGTGAGTAGTAAACAGTACTCCGTCTAAATGGTCAATTTCGTGGCAGAACGCACGGGCAAGTAAATCTTCACCTGTCATTTCAAACTGTTTACCGTTTCTGTCAAGGGCTCTTACAGTAACCTTTTTTGGACGTGTTACATATCCCCATCTTCCCGGAACGCTTAAGCACCCCTCCACATCATTAACAGAACCTGAAGTTTTTATAATTTCAGGATTTATAAGCTCAATAAGACCTTCTCCAATATCTATTATGCAGATTCTTTTTAAAATTCCCACCTGAGGTGCGGCAAGACCTACGCCCCCTGATTTCACAAGTGTATCATGCATATCGTCTAAAAGCATTAAAATTCTGTCGTCTATTTTTTCAACGGGACGGCATTTTTTATTAAGAACATCGTCACCGAATTTAACTATATTTCTGATTGCCAAGTTAATCATCCTTTCAGTTCATTGAGTTTGGATTAATGTCTATAAAAATCTTGTTTTTGCCAAAAGAATATTTGTCGTTTAACTGTTTTAAAATTGGATAAATCTCTTTTGTTCTCCAAGTTTTTACTATTATTCTCCATCTGTATAAGTTGTTAATCTTGCTGTAGGGTGAAGGTGCAGGTCCCAGAACATAAATATCTTTACCTTTTAGATACTGTGCTATTTTTTCAAGTTCAGCACTAATTTCATGTTCGGACTTACCTGTCATCATTATCATAATTATATCACAAAAAGGCGGATTATTAAACTGCCTTCTTAAATGTATCTCGTTATCAAAAAAACCTGTATAATCGTGGTTTTTAGCAAAAGTAACTGCATAGTGGTCAGGCTGGTAAGTCTGAATAATTGCACGTCCCGAAACGTCACCTCGTCCTGCTCTTCCGCAAACCTGAGTTAACTGACAGAATGTTCGTTCTGCCGCACGGAAATCATCAATATTAAGTGTTAAATCCGCAGCAAGAACACCAACTAATGTTACGTTTTTAAAATCAAGTCCTTTTGTGACCATCTGTGTACCAAGCAAAATAGGCACATTGTTTTTGTTGAACTTTTTAAGTATTGCCTCATGAGAATTTTTACCCGTTGTTGTGTCCGCATCCATTCGTAAGTAACTGTCAGCACCAAATAAGGTTTTGATTTCATCCTCTACTTTTTCTGTGCCCGTACCTAAATATCTTATATGCTTACTGCCACAAGTAGGACACGTTGTAACGTTCCCTGTTTCAAATCCGCAGTAGTGACATTTAAGACTGTCTGTGTTTTTATGATAAGTAAGTGTTATGCTGCAGTTTTTACATACCACGGGCTGACCGCAGTCCCTGCAAGTAACAAAACTGTTAAAGCCACGTCTGTTTAAAAATAAAATTGTTTGTTGTCCGTTTTTTATATTTTTATCTATTTCATCTTTAAGAACTTTGCTGAACACACTTTTGTTGCCGTTTTTAAGTTCATTTCGCATATCAACAACAGTAGTTTTCGGCATTTGGGCGTTATTATGTCTGCTTTCTATTTCGTATAAATCATACACTCCGTCTTTCGCCAGTTTGTAACTGTTAACTGATGGCGTAGCAGAACCAAATACCACCATTGCATTTTCGGTTTTTCCTCTGTATAAGGCAATGTCAAGGGCATTATAACAGGGTGCATTTTCTGATTTATAAGTACTTTCGTGTTCCTCGTCAATTATAATAATTCCAAGGTTGTTAAATGGTGCAAATATTGCGGAACGGGCACCAACCACCACGTTTACCTGATTGTTTAATATTCTTTGCCACTCGTCGTATCTTTCACCATTTGACAAACCGCTGTGTAATACGCTTACCTGCTCACCAAACCTGCCTACAAAACGTTCCACTGTCTGGGGAGTAAGTGAAATCTCGGGCACAAGCACTATTGCCTGTTTACCCTGATTTAATACATATTCAATAATCTGTAAAAAGACTTCTGTTTTTCCGCTTCCTGTAACTCCTCTTATAAGGGAGGGTTTTAAATCACCGCTGTCCCACTTGTACTTAAGACTGTCAAGAACTGCCTTTTGCTGGACAGTAGGTGTCAGAGGACTTGTTCTTTTAATATTCTCAATTTCATAACTGTTACGAAGTTTTACCTGCTCAAAAATTTCAATAATTCCTTTTTTACAAAGGGCGTTTGCTGATGCAGAAGAAACTGTATCACGAAGTGCCAACTGGTCTGTCTGCAATAAAACTTCAATTATTTTCGCCTGGTTTGGTGCTTTTTTGTTAACTTCGGGGAGCATATTTTGTGCTTCTTCACGTGTAACCTTAAGTCGCACCATTTTAACCTTTACCTGAGGCCGTTTTAAGTTGACGTCTTCAATAATCTGTGTAATACCCTCATTGCACAGATTAGCAAGAGCAGTTTTTGATTTAATATTGCTGTATGGAATTTTCCCTCCGCCACTTAACAGTTCCTCAACTATTTTCCTTTTTGCAGAAGAATTTCCGCACACATCATCTATATTAAAATATTTGTCTGTAAGTTTAACAGATTTGCTTGATTTAACAACAATCCCTGAGGGAACAACAAGCCTTATTGCCTGATTGTAAGTGCAAAGATATTTTTTTCTTATCCACATTGCCAGTTCAATATGTTTTTGGGTACATAATGGTTTTTCATCTAAAACCTTTATAATATTTTTAACATTACTGTAGGGACAGTCTTCTAAAAATTCCACAATAATTGCTTCAACTGTTTTGTTTCCGTTACCAAATGGCACAAGAACACGACTTCCTGACTGTGCCCCCAGTTTTTCATCAAGAGCATAGCAAAAAAGCCTGTCTAATTCTTTTGAATTATTGGAAATTATAACATTTACAAAACGCAAAAAACCACCCTATGCTATTGTATCACAAGAGAGTGGTTTTGTCAAAACTAATTGTCCCCAAAATCTTCTATATTTTCGTATAAAGAACGCAGATTTCCTATGTTGTAATCAAGTTCGTTCAGGGCTTTGCCGTAATTCTCCCAGTCATTTTGTTCAAGATACTCTTTAACCATATCGTAACTGGAAATTATGCTACCCATAATGTCATAAGCAGAACTTTCTTCTACTTGAGATATATCGCCCTTTATACCGAATAATTTTTTAAAACATTCGTCAAGAGTTGCTTCGCATACTACCGTGTCTTTGTATAAAACTGAAACAAAAGCAAGTGAGCCGTAGTTGTACTTGTCAGCGTTCTTTACAAAATACGGTTTAATATACAAAACGTTGTTGTTAATATGAGCAACAACCATATTGCCACGTACAATTTCACCATTTGCAAGACGAAGTTTTTCTATTACAGAACTGTCTGCCTCCATTTCATTTTCCGCAACTGAAGTGCCTGTAATGTTGTCGGTGTAGTTAAGATATACAAGTTTGCCGTAATTGTCACGACCTGCAGATACAGTAAACATACCAGTTATGCTTTCGCTGTTTGTTTTTGTATATGGTAAAGACAGTTTAAAAGACGGTGCTTCATTGTTAACGCCAAAATACTGGTACGAGGGCAAAATGTCAGTTAAAGCATCATCTTTTGACCTTTCTTTGGCAGTAGCAAAAATATTTGTTTTATTATAAAAATCATAAATACTGTCAGCATGGTATGTTTTATATAAATTAGACTGAATTTTAAATAAAAATTCAGGATACTTAACGTGGTTCTTTATATCCTCAGGCATAGGCGTACTCGAAAACAACGACGGATATGTCTTTTCGTAACTTAAAATTATGGGGTCAGAATAATCAGTTATATAAAAATCAACAGTACCGCCGTAGGCATCAACAACTGCTTTTGCAGAATTTCTGATATAATTGTAACTGCCTGTGTATTGTGAATAAGGATACCACTCAGAAGTTGTGTAAACATCAACAACCCATTTTAATCGTCCGCCGTTGTCAACGATAATGTACGGATCCTGGTCATAAGTAAAGAAAGGAGCAACCTCGTTTAATCTGTCATATATATTTCGGTTAATTAAAAGTTTACTGTAATTTTCAAATTTATCAGAAAGGATAAGTTTAACATCACCAAGTTTCACTGCATATATAAGTTTGGTAACCGGGTTTAACAATACTCCCCCGTTTCCGTTGTAGTAGTATTCTGAAGTTATGGTTTCATCAAACTCCCCATAGGTCGTTCCTACAACACAGTAATCGCTGTTATATTCGCCGTAATAAATTCTCGGTTCTGTAACACGGGGTGCACCGTTTGATGAAAACGACGGAATGTCTTTAACGATAAGACGCGGGAAGCCGCTTTCGTTAACAGAGTTGTCAGAACTTATCACAACACCATTTCCGTGAGTGTATTTGTATGTTCTATCTTCATAAGTAAGTGGGCTCCCGCCAACTTTTGACAAATCAAATTCCCTTGCGGAACTGTTTACAACAGAAGGTATTCCGTTTAAATTGTAAAACACATTGTCCATATCGTTAAAAACATAGCTATTGTTAACATTTTGTACTTGATTTATATAACTTAATGTGTTCTTGTCTTCGTTGATTTTTATGTTTGAAACGGTATTTATATTTTTAATAATGTCTGCTTCCCTAAGGTTGTTCTCAACCGAAACATCTTGTTTTACAACCTTGTCAAGACCGTATGCACTTTTTGTAAATTCCATATTGTAGCCAATATATTTTTCATTTAGTTCGTACTGTCCGCGATCAACAATCTGTGCGGTAAATGACACAAGGACAAACACTAACGGATATATTAAAACTGATAAAATAGCACTTCTGTTTTTTGAACGAAGAACTGAAATGATAGCAAGAATAACAGATAGCGACAAAACTGCAGGTGCAAAATTATAAAACTTAAGCCACAACGAAACGTCTGTATAATTAGCCCCCGTAAGTCCGTTGTGCTGCTCAAATATTACGGAATCTGCAAGAAACTTGTAAGTAAGCATCTTTACGACGAAAAACAATATAACAGTAGTAACTATGTGAACAACAATACCTTTTTCATTTATAATATTTTTAAGTTTGCGGACATCATGCCCTGCGTAAACTAAAAAATATGAAAGGCAGTTAACAAAAATAAGTCCCCCTGACAAAAAAGAAAGTGCATTAATTATAGTAATGTAAAAGGGACGCTGAAACACATAATACCCTACGTCCTGATGGAAAATCGGGTCACCAAGCCCAAACCATTTACTGTTAATAAACGGCAAAAATGCTTCTGCAATATCCGAGGAGTACATGTAAGTAACAACACCTGTAAAAACAACACTTAAACAAATAAGTACAGGAGTTTTTGAAAACATAGTAACCGTCGTATCAATTTTAGAAGCATTTCCTTTAACAAATAAAAAATTAGCATATATAACACCGAAAGAAATAATGACAGTTACGAAAAAAGAAACAAATGTAACTGTCATATTGGTTTTGTAAACCGCAACAAACTTCTCACCAATTTCAAGAAGTTCAAGATATTCAGAATATAAATAGGCACAGAAAATAAGACCTGCCAAAACAAAAGCAATAGCCAAAGAAATTATTGTTTTTGTTGCTGTTTTTCTGTCCATATTTCCTCACACCTATTCAAATAAAACATCAGCAAACTGCTTGGCGTCAAAGGGTTGCAAATCGTCTGCCCCCTCGCCAACGCCTACAAATCTAACAGGAATGTCCTGTTCATTTTTAATCGCAATAACTATACCGCCCTTGGCTGTGCCGTCGAGTTTGGTAAGGATAATACCTGAAATGTCTGCAACCTGCGAAAAGTTTTTTGCCTGACTTACTGCATTTTGTCCGGTTGTTGCATCTAAAACAAGCAAGCATTCTTTTTGAGCCTCAGGTAACTCTCTGTCAATAATCTTGTTGATTTTTGCGAGTTCGTCCATAAGGTTCTTTTTATTGTGAAGTCTGCCTGCAGTGTCGCAAATTAGCACGTCTTTTTTACGGGCTTTAGCCGCCGCAATTGCATCGTAAACAACTGACGCAGGGTCGCTTCCCTCCTGTTGTTTTATTAAGTCAACTCCCACTCTGTCTGCCCACACCTGAAGCTGGTCAATTGCAGCAGCCCTGAAGGTATCTGCTGCAGCAAGAATAACACTTTTACCCTGACTTTTAAACAGGTTTGCCATTTTTGCAATAGATGTGGTTTTGCCAACACCGTTTACACCAATAACCAGTATTACGGCAGGTGAAGTTTTGAGTTCTAACTCTCCATCTACTCCCTCTGTCATAATATCAGCGACAATTTCTTTTAATGCCGGAAGTAAAAGTGAAGAATCCTTAATTTTTTCCTGATGTGCTTTTTGTCGTAATCTTTCTATAATTTCGCTTGATGCGTCAAAGCCCACATCGGACATTATAAGAACTTCCTCCAACTCTTCAAAAACACTTTCGTCAACAGACTTAAAGATGTTTAAAATCTCGTTGGTACGTTCTGAAAGCTGACTTCTTGTTTTAGAAAGTCCTGCTTTAATTTTATCAAAAAAACCCATTGTTTATCTCCTTTATTGTGCATTAACTACCTGGTCAATATTAATTGAAAGTAATTTTGTTACGCCTTTTTCCTGCATAGTAACACCATATAAAATGTTAGCAGATTCCATTGTACCTCTTCTGTGTGTAACAACGATATACTGAGTTTTGCCGATGTTTTTATTTAAAAACTCTGCAAATCTGTATACGTTGGCATCATCAAGTGCCGCTTCAATTTCGTCTAAAATACAAAACGGTGAAGGACGTACTTTAAGTATTGCAAACAGTAAGGCAATAGAAACAAGTGCCTGTTCACCGCCTGATAATTGCATTGTACTCTTAATGGATTTGCCCGGCGGGTTAACGTTAATCTCTATACCGCTTTCCAAAACGTTGTTGGGGTCAGAAAGTTTTATAGAGCCTTTACCACCGCCAAATAATTCCACAAATATATTAGAGAAGTGTCCGCTGATTTCTGCAAATTTAGTGTCAAACTGCTGTCGCATAATAACAAGCATTTCGGATATAACAGACTCTAAATCTGCCTTTGCCTTTTCTAAATCATCTCTTTGAGAAGTTAAAAATTCGTATCTTTCGGAAACAGTCTTGTATTCTTCAATAGAATCCACGTTTATGTTTCCAAGAGCTTTTATCTGTCCTTTAAAACTGCTGATTTGTTTTTGTGCCTCAGTTATAGGACCAATGTCGGTTTTTAACTCTGCGGCAGTAATAAGGCTTAATTCGTACTCATCCCACAGTCTGTTAACAATGTTTTCAAGTTCAGTCTCAGACTTTTCTTTTCTGTTTTCAAGCCTTACCTGCTCCTGCTGAACAATAAGTTGATTTTCATGCAACTTCTTCTGTTCTTCCTGCAAATTAAGTACCATATCCTGTTGTTTCTTTCTTTCTGCCTCTTTTTCGGAAATGGTTTTACGCATATTTGTAATTTCTGCTTCAATATCAGCAATCTGGTTGTTTTTAAATTCTATATCTTCATATAAGCCGTCAATACTGTCTTTGATTTCCGCTATATTTTCCTGCTTTCTTACTATTGCAAGTTGATTTTCAGTAATACGCTCATTGGAAAGTCTGTTGATTTCGTTAATTCTTTCAATGTCTTTTTTAACTTCGCTGTAATCAAGTTTAACAGAAATCAACTTTTCTGAAAGTGCCTCTTTAGAAGTTGTAACACTTGCTATATTATCTTTTATTGCCGAAGATTTGACTTTTAATACTTCCACTTCTTCGTTGTATTTTGCAATAGTGTCTGCACCTGTTTCGTCAATGTTTTTAACATCGTCAAGTTGCATCTGCAACTGCTTTAACTCAACTTCAATAGATGCTTTGGCGTTTTCGCCTTTTTTAAGCATTTCTTCTATATGCTTTAAATCAGATTCTGCAGCAATTAACTGCTGGTCTAATTCCTTTTGTTGTTTTAAAATACTGTCATTGTTGTTTGTGACTTCAATGATATCTTTTTCCAGTTGTTGTAACTGGTCTTGCAAAGACTGTAACTGTTTTTCATTTTGAGGAATTATTTTTTCCAAATCAGCACGTTCTGTAGCACGGGAGAAAATACCTCCTCCACT
>JAGCLT010000026.1 GCA_017646825.1 Clostridia bacterium
CGACGGCAACAATTCATCAACTGAAATATAAACCATAATTCCCGCTACTGCCGAAAACATAATACTGTTTAAAGTTTCGCTGTAAAAGGGCCTAAGAATTAAATATGCAACTATTGCGCCAAGAGGCTCAGAAAGACCAGAAACAAAAGAATAGATAAATGCTTTTTTTCTGGACCCTGTTGCATAATATACAGGAACAGACACCGCGATACCCTCAGGTATGTTGTGAATTGCAATAGCAAGAACAACAGGTAAAGCAACTAAAGGAGACTGTGTTGCAGAAACAAATGTGGCAATACCCTCAGGGAAATTGTGCACCGCAATAGCGAGTGCGGTAAATATTCCCATTCGCATTAAATGATTTTTATCATTCATATCTTCAACAGATTTTGTTTCGTGAGGATTTTTTTCCTCAGGCAAAAACCTGTCAATCAATGCTATTAAAAACATTCCACAAAAGAAACTTATAGCCGTAATAACAGACGCCGTTCTTCGGCTATACATTGAAGCAAGAGCATTTTGAGCATCAGGATACAATTCCACCAGGGAAATGAAAATCATCACACCCGCTGACAAACCCAGAGTATATGACAGAAACTTTGTATTAGTCTTTTTACTGAAAAAAGCTATTATACTTCCTACACCAGTGGAAAGTCCTGCAATTAAAGTAAAAATGAAGGCTGTTAACAAGTTACCCATACTGCACCTCAGAATTCATTTAATATAGGCTTAAATCCGTCTAACCAATCTCCCTCAAACAATTCAATCATACCTGCATCGCATGCAGATGCAAGTTTAGGCTGCATGGGGATTTTACCTATTACTTTAAGATTGTGCTTATTTGCAATATCTTCTATATGACTGTCACCAAATACTTTGATTTGTTTATTACAGTCAGGACACTCGACATAACTCATATTTTCTACAAGACCGATTATTGGAATATTCATCATATTTGCCATCTTTACTGCCTTTTCAACTATCATTGAAACAAGTTCCTGAGGCGAAGTAACAATTACAATACCGTCAACAGGAATTGACTGAAATACTGTTAGCGGAACATCACCTGTTCCGGGAGGCATATCAATAAACATTACATCAACGTCTTCCCAGATAACGTCTGTCCAGAACTGTTTAACAGTACCTGCAATAATAGGGCCGCGCCAAACTACAGGATCAGTATCGTTTTCCAAAAGTAAATTTAAAGACATCAACTGTATTCCTGTTTTTGTAGCAGCTGGTAACAAACCGAATTCGTTACCTTTAGCCCGTCCGCTTATACCAAAAATTTTTGGAATAGACGGTCCTGTTATATCTGCATCTAAAATCGCAGTATTGTAACCTTCACGCTGTGAGATTACAGATAAAAGTGAAGTAACAAGAGATTTGCCTACTCCTCCCTTGCCGCTTACAACACCAATAACTTTTTTAATGCTTGACATATTATGTGGTTTTTCATACATATTTTCAGCAGTTCTATCATTACAGTCTTTACTGCATTGTCCACAATTTCCATTACAATTTGTGCTCATTTTTATCACTCCTCAGCGTATATTGTACCACTTTGTAAATTTAGTGTCAAGAAAAAGAGAGAGGAAACGGCGGCTTCACATAGGGAGGAATCGGTTTTGGAATGACCTTTTCCGCTAATATTGCATCAAAAAATCCGGAAATACGACAGTATTACCGGATTTTTGTTCTTTATCTTAACGAAAAATCTCTATCCCAAAACTGCTTCGCATCTTAAAACTATCCATTTTTTGATGCAGAACAAGCAAAAAATGCGAGATAATCCTGACGGATATCTTGTGTTTTTTGTGCAGTTATGCGCTAAAAATGGTGTTTTAAGACGATTTATCCCTATGCGAAGACGCCGATTCTCCTCTCTCTTATTATTACAATATAAGGCAAATTAACCCGCCGCTGCCCTCATTAATTATACGTTGTAACGTTTCCTGCAACTTCATTTGTGCATCATCAGGCATACGAGACAGTTTATTGTGAAGACCCTCATTCACAAGTTCGCTTAATGATTTACCAAAAATATTACTTTCCCATATTTTTGACGGGTCATCATCAAAGTCGGTTAGCAAGTAGTGAACAAGTTCTTCTGACTGTTTCTCTGTACCTACAACAGGACTTACTTCTGTTTCGATATCAGCTCTTATTAAATGCAGCGACGGAGCACTTGCTTTTAGCCTTACCCCATATCTGCTACCCTGCTTTACAATTTCGGGTTCTTCAAGAGTCAACTGGTCAATTGACGGATAAATCACGCCATATCCCTTTTGATTTACAGCCTGAAGTGCGGGAGAAATCTTGTCATACTCTCTCTTTACTGCACCCATTTCAGCTAGGATTTTCATTAAGGCACATTCATCTTTAACGTCAAATCCGCTTACTTCTGACAGTTCTTTATAAAACATATCCCTTGCAACGTTAGCGTTAATAAAAACATTACCCTCGCCAAGTTCAATTTTATCAACATTTGCACTTTCAACGTATTCGTTACTTAAAATACAGTTAATCATACTTTGAGATTCACGGACATTTGAAATATCATCGCATGATTTTTTAACAGTATCAAGTAAATTGCATTTAAGGGGATGATTGTCTTTTAATGCGTTAACCCAGGAAGGCAACACAACTGTAACTTCACGTACCGGAAACTCAAACAAAACCGCTTTAATTATATTGTTAATATCGTTTTCGCACATGTTACTGCAATTTACTGGAATTACTGAACAATTGTATTTTTCACTAAGTTCATTTGAAAGCGAAATACAGTTGTCACTATTTGGATACATAGAGTTTAAAATCACAATAAAAGGCTTGTTAATTGCCTTTAATTCTCCTATTACTCTTTCCTCAGCCTGTATGTAATCATTTCTGTCAAGGTCTGTTACAGTACCGTCGGTAGTAACAACAACACCTATGTTTGAATGCTCCGTAATAACCTTTTTTGTGCCGATTTCCGCCGCTTCTTCAAAAGGAATTTCATATTCAAACCAAGGCGTAGAGACCATTCTTGGCATTTCGGCCTCGTAGTAGCCGTTAGCATTAGGAACAATAAACCCAACACAGTCAATTAGTCTTACGTTCATTCTGGCATTGTTGTCAAGTGTAATTTCTACCGCCTCGTTAGGTATGAATTTAGGTTCTGTAGTCATTATTGTTCGTCCCTGAGCACTTTGAGGCAATTCGTCTATTGCCCGTTCCCTTTTAAATTCATTTTCGATATTAGGAATTACCAACAAATCCATAAACTTCTTAATGAACGTACTTTTACCGGTTCTGACCGGACCTACAACTCCGATATAAATGTCTCCGTCAGTACGGGTTGCTATATCGTTATAAATATCCATAATATCCACTCCCATATATAGTTTGTATATATATATGACGGGAATGGATAAGTTATGCAAAAATTTACTTTACCGAAAGTGCCTTAGTAAGTTTATCAGTAATTATCTGCGGGTTTTTAATTGCGTCCATTCTTTCCTGTTCACTCAACATTTCAATAACCTCGTCCTCGTTTTTTGGAATATTAGGCTTCTTTTCTCTTATCAGCTCCAGAATTCTTTCCTTTGGAATACCGCAGTTTTTAGGTAACAGTTCAAGATACATTTCAAATGTAATATGATTGTTGTTAAGCATCTGGTCAAGACTTTCTATTGTTGCAAGTTCACTCCATTTTGTAGAAGGACCAACTTCAACTTTAACAGATAATAATATTTTCTTTAATATGTTTGCATCGATGCTTGACACTTTGTCACCCTGTTTCACAGACAAAAGTTCTTTGCTGCAATATGCTCTTATAATGTCTGCCCAAATCAGTGCAACATCTTCAACATAATTGTAAAATCTTCTTTTAACACTTTCAAGAGGCTGAGCCGCCTGCTCCATTACCGCCTGTATCGCCTTACCACTTGCGTTTTCAGGGTTAATAGCACCTAATGCACCGTCGTTTGCACCCATAAGTTCCTTTGTAAGAGCTATTGTTCGTTCAAACATACCAAAAGCATCATTTGAAACACTTGAAGGGGTTATGTAATCAATGATACTGTTAATAGGTTTGTCAGCGCCGTTAACGCCTATCGCCACTCCTATCTGGTTAGACGGATTGTCAACAAGATTTTCGTCATATACCATTTTCGGGAACGCTGTATACATAGTCGAAAGCATAACCATTGCGGCAATTTTGTTAATATACAACTGATTAGGGATAAGACCTGTTACGTCACTTGCACCGTGGAAACAATTTTTTCTTGACTCCCAATTAAGCATAGCGATTGGGTATAGTTCACACCCTGTGTCTTTATCATCACAAATTACTATGTCCCTCGAGCTCTTAGTAAAGTGAATAGTATTTGTTTTATTGTCTTTCCACAGTTTCAATAAAACTGTACACATATTGCTGTCTTCCTGTTCAATTTTACCTATTGCACCTGCAGTATGCATTGTATCGTCATCAGACACAATCATATCAGTAAGTTCTTTTTTTACGCCGTTTGATAGTGCCTCCTCCCTTACACTGTCAACAGTTCGTCTGAAAGCAATAATTATATAATCCTGCTGCTGAATGTTTGCGTAATTTGGGTTAGACGGGTAAATATTTGTATTGTCAATAAGTTCCAGATTAATTTTGCCCTGCTGATCGTCGTAGTAGAAATATGCAACTCCGTCACCTGAAATAGCACCATCTTTTAACATTTCTTCGTTGTGAAAATCCATCTTAAGTTGTTCCCATAACTGCTGCGCTTTTTGAGTAAGAAGTTCGCAAACCTGTACCATTTTGTCACTATCTTTTTCGTTGTAGTTTTCAAAAGCATATTTTATCTTTAAATTGTTTTGCATAATAGCACTGACTTTGTATCTAATTACGGGCTTAATTATATTAAATACAGGTGTTGGCAGACCCTCCGACTTTACGCCGTGCCATTGATCACCCTGAAAAAATCTGTTGTTGTCTTCTACTTCCTTATATAAGTTAATTCTTGTTTTAAAATCTACACCTTTTTCATACAACTCCCAGTCGTTTGTAAAATCCATTAGTTATTCACCCCCGTATTATAATTTAAAATATTTTTAATTCCTTTCTGAAATTTGTCAACTTCAATTTCATTATTTTTAGCATTAGGTATTAAGGAAATCTTTTCACCCTTATATCTTTTTTGACCGTCCATAACACCTAACCTGTAAACAATAATTGTTAAAATAATTGAAATAATTACATATAACATTTTTATTCTCCTTTCAAAATCCTAAATAGTCGGAATAATCGTCCTGATTTTTTTTATTAAAAAACTCAAAATCATGTTTCTTTTTTTGTTTTTCTGTTCTGATAAAAGAACTGTGATTACATAAAGCATATCTTACCGCATCAATAGTGTGGTTGTTTTTGTCGGGATATTCTGCCTTTAACCCACCGTAAAAGTCTCTGTCCAGTTCATACAAAACAAATTCCTTTGAAGCATTCGGACACCTTTTGGGGTCAATTACAATTTCTTTTAAATCTCTTAATTTTGTTATTCCGTAATTAACACTCCCTGCACCTTTTACGGCAGGTAAAACTCTTATTTTTCGCTGTGACAGTTCGTAAATACTTCTAGGCTCTGCGCTGTCAGCATACACAACTTCGTTATTAATATTTTCGCCTTTTATTACTTTTGACAAAGTATCAAAACCAACACCAACCTTGTAAAACTCATTAAAAATATATAATTTACCATTGTGCAAATAACAGCACACATAAGCACAGGGGTCAGCACTGAAGCCAAAATCGAGTCCTCTTTGCACTCTGTCAAAACTTTCGATTTCAGAGTCAGTAATTTCACGTAGAACTACGTTTTTAAATACTTCTCCTCCTGTACCTACTACTTCTCCGAGATATTCGTGGTTGTAACTTTCCTCGTTGGTTTCTTTTAAATACCGAGCCTCCTCAATGAACTGCGTACCCAACCAATCCTCAGGAACATTCAAGTAATTACTTTTATGAATAAGCCTGTCGTTTCTTTCAATCATACTTTCTACATTAATCCAGTTGGTCTGACTTCTTGGCGGATTGTATGTATAAAACACCTTTTGACCGCTTCCGCCTCGCATAATTGACTGAAGTATTTTTCGTATTTCAGGCATACCACAAAACTGGTCGGCCTCTTCAAACCATATATACTTAAAATACCCTTTTTTAAGTTTAATTGACTTTGACTTGCTTGGGTCGTCAACACCACGAAACATTATATGTTGATTAGTAGGCAGATACGTGAGCTTTAATGGTGACAGACTTACAGACCAGTAATTTGTTACCTTAAGAATATCTATTGCCCATAATAATTGATTAAATACACTATCCTTTAAATCTGCACCGACTTTTCTGAAACATATTGCTCCGGTGTCCTGATATTTCATAATTCCAAGAATAAGTTCAATACTAACGAAGCTTGATTTGGTACTGCCTCGTCCGCCCTTTAAAAAGTAGTGAGTGTGATTATCTTTAGAAATATCCCTGTGAACATCATAAAATTGCGGAGCAATTATACTTTTTAAACTGACATCAGATGTCATCTTTAATCACAACCCTGTCCATTTTACTTTCGGTTTCCGCTTTGTTGTAACCACAAATTGAATTTAACTCTTTGATACTGTTTAAGGCGGCAGTAGCGGCCTTCTGGTCAATAGACGAGGTACCGACTGTCAGTGATTCAATAGCAGCGTTTTTGATGTTAATCAAATCATCAATCGCCTTGTTTTTACTCCAAGTTTTTGCCAAATTATTACCTCCTGATTATTTTAATTGGAATTTTGTGTTTATTACAATATTCCATTTCAAAACTGAAAGAATTTTCATCATTGTCTATTACCCACATTTCGTCACACATGTCCAAAAGCGTCAGACAATTATCCAAAAACTCTTCAGTGCGAAGATACGGAAAACACAAAAACGGGCTTAATATGCAGCAGTCATCATACCTTAAAGCCAGTTTCTTTACTATACTTCCCGCTTTTTTAGAAATTTTATTGTTTGTAGAAACATAAACAATTTTTTCGCACATCATTTCACCTCCTCTATTTCTAATTTAGCATAAAAAAAACGACAGTGCGCGACATCTTTTAGTCGTGCACTGCCGAAACAGTTTTTAAATATTACAGAGATTCGATAACTTCGTTGTTCAGTTCAACTTTTGCTTCACTTCTCCATTGGTCTAGCATTACGCTGTATTTTACAGATTTGATCTGCGCCTGTAGTTGTTCTTTGTGTGTCTCAAATGTTTCCTTGTCGTTATCATATCTCTTAATTATGTGGTATCCGTAAGCAGTTTCAACAGGATCACTTATTTCACCAATCTTAAGAGCAAGTGATGTTGCTTCAAATTCCGCAATCATACCGCCTGTAGTACCCAAAATAAATCCTTTACCAAGGTAATAACCCTCAGGCTGTGACTGAGAACCCGGGTCCTCTGACAAATCATTAACCATTTTATCAAAGTCTTCACCCGCTTTTGCTCTTTTTAAATAATCATAAGCAAGTGCCTGTTTTTGGGCAAATATGTCGCCCGAAACAGCGTTCATATCATCGTCAACAGTCTTTACAAGAATGTGTTTAACGTGAGCAACATTTTCTTCATAATATTCAAATAATTCGTCGTCAGATACATCAGGTATAATTTTTTCAATAAGTTTAGCAGAAAGCAAAGAATATTCAATGAATTCTCTGTAAACTTTATCAGTTAAACCCTGTTCAAGCAACCAAAGTTCATAATCTGCCTCTGAACCAATGCTATTCTTCATAGATTCAATCTGAGACTCTAATTTATCCTTATCAACCTGAGTGATAGAAAGCCCGTTTTCTTTCGCCTTTTGCTTTACAATAATAGAAACTGCAAGTTCATTAACTGCTTCCTCTCTTACAATGTCAACAAGTTTTTTTCCCTCAAGTTCTACTGTCTCCCAATCTTCGCCGTAAGTATTTACACCTAATTGTTTTTCAATCTGTGTAACGTAGAAATTATATGTGTCAGCATCAAAAGAGACGCCGTTAACACTTCCCACCTTAGTTGAAGAACAGCCGGACAATATTGTCACAATCAACAATACTGAAAGAAAACTGCAAATAATTCTTTTCATAATTTTTTTCTCCTTATTTCTAAAATTTTGGTTACAAAAATACTGAAAGCGAAATCGTAAATAACATAAGCAAAATTAGCAATCAATATAATTATAGGTACTGCAAAATTTATTTCAACATCTATAAAGCGCGTTACCATAAAATATGTAACAACAGCATAAATGTTAAAAACAAAAATTTTAACCAACCACATAAGATAAACATTTGTGATTTTTTCAAGGAATAGTTTCGCTATAGGATAATTCCCGAAAAACAACATAAACAAAAATGGAATTACCTTGTTAGGTAAAAGTATCAAGCCAAGTATTGACACTACAAAAAAAGCAATTAAAGAAAACTTAATGTTGATTAATGCAACACAAAGTCCTATACAAAAGGAACTTATGCAAATCATTGCGATTTTTCCGCTTGGAACAACACTGCAAAGATATAAAAACAGTAGTGATAAAGCAGATATCAGACCGCCTGTTGCAATTTTTTGTGACTTCATAAAAACTCTCCTAACAACAAGAAATCAAATCTCCGCCCATCATCTCACAACAACAGTCAGCACAAATAAGATTAGAACAACAGTTACATGCTGAATCATTATTTACTCCGCCGTATGTTCTGTAGGAATTTGTTTGATTCATAATTGAATTAAGAGCATTTCTGTACTCCATATTATTAGGGTCCATGCTTACTGCAGTATTTAAAAAACTTCGTCCGTTGTCATACCATCCTTTTTTCAGGGAAATAATGCCCATTAAGTAGTACCACTCTGCATTTCTGTCAGAAATTTCATTAAGCATTCTTTCAGCCTGAAAAATATTACCTGAATTAATATGCGCACGGATAGTTGCAAAATTTGCAGTACTTGTATTAGTAGTTTTTCTAAAGCCCTGTCTTTCAAGATAGTCATAGGCTTCGTTAATTTCTTTTAATTTTTCTGCTGCCAAATCAGCTAAAGGATTATTTGCATAAGCGTCAGGATGATACTTTTTAACAAGTTCCCTGTATGCAGATTTAATTTGTTCTTCAGAAGCGTTTTCGCTTACGCCTAATACTTCATAAGGATTTCTCATTTTCATTTCCTTTCAGCACTGTATATAATCTTTGTTTTAGACCTAAATATATAATATTATCAAGAATTTCTTTATTATTTAATATTGTAAGTTCCTCGTACGCCTTTGCACCCTGGGATAGTGTAAATAATATAGACTCTTCGGCATACTTTATTACCTCATTCTTATTATCTCCGAATTTCGCAATAAGGGGATTGAAATTTTTGCTTTTTAAATCTTTGTCGTAATCGTCAATTGCATCAATTAAATAAATATATCTGCCAAGGTCGTATCCCAACTTTTCAAGGTTGTCGTTACCATAAAATATATCTTTCATAATCTGTGCAAAATAATGTGACGCCTTATCAATATCATCAGTATTTGATTTTTCAATCTTTGAAAGTTTACTTAAATTTTCCTTAATAGAGTGATTTAAATAAACCTGCCTCTTCCCTGCTTTTTTAGCAGGCAATACATACAACAAATACAGAATCATTGACTTTATGGAAAAAGAATCTTTTATGTCATCTAAAATTTTATAAAATGACAACAGCACATTTACGTCTGATGCATATTTTAAAGCATCGCAGTTAACAACTACGGGATGTTTTTTACCAAGATGTTTTATGCAACTGCGGTTTTTTGTAACGGTATTTTCCGTAGCCATTGAATCTAAAAGAAGTGCAAGAAAAGTCAAATCATAACTAAGACCAAGTCTCATAATTTGGTTATAGCGTTTTCCTAATGTATGACATACTCCGCAATAGTATGCCCTGTACTTTGTGTAATCTTTAATTTTTAACTCGTCTTTACATACAGTAATATATCCGAACACTATAAACACCTGCCAACATTATACACTAATCTTCAATTTTTTTCAAGTCTTTATATAGTTGTAACAAACTTTTTACATTTGGCAATATTTCGTTCTTTTTAACCTTTAAGGTAAGATATGGTTTGTTAACGGGGGAGTACATTAATGCTCTCCCAAAGTTCTCACATAATTTACCTATATTTTCAAAATCATTGCCGTATTCTTTGTCAAAAACAAGGACAACTTTATCGTCTTTTTGAGTGATATCGGTAATACCAAGAACCCCTCCCATACTTCTGATGTACGAAATATCAATCAAATTTGAAACAGAGGCAGGCACTTCTCCATATCTGTCCTCAATTTCTTCGTATACGTCATAACAGTCCTGCTGGTTAACAATTCCTGCAATACGTTTGTATATTTCGATTCTGTAGTTCTCTCCCTTTATATATTTCTCAGGGATATAAGCATCAACAGACAAAGAAACCGTAGTTTGTATTTCCTCTTTTACCTGTTCGCCCTTAACCTCTCTTACCGCTTCCCCAAGAAGTTTGCAGTACATATCGTAACCAACAGCATCCATGTGTCCGTGTTGCTGTGCGCCCACAACGTTACCTGCGCCTCTTATTTCCAAATCACGTAAAGCAATTTTAAATCCGCTTCCGAATTCGGTAAACTCCCTGATGGCTCTTAGTCTTTTTTCAGCAATTTCAGACAGTTGTGCACCTTTTTTGTACATAAGGTATGCGTATGCAAGTTTATTTGAACGTCCAACTCTTCCTCTTAACTGATATAACTGGGATAGTCCCATTCTGTCAGCGTCTTCAACAATAATGGTATTAACGTTTGGTATATCAAGTCCCGTTTCAATAATTGTAGTGCAAACTAAAACGTCAACTTCCTGCTCCAGAACTTGTTGCATAATATTTTCAAGTTGTGTTTCTGTCATTTTTCCGTGTGCAACTGCAACATTAATGTCAGGAGCAAATGAACGGATTTTATTTGCAATAAGTTCAATTGATTCAACCTTGTTATGGAGATAATACACCTGACCGCCTCTTGCTATTTCCTTTAAAATCGCATCCTTTACAATATCAAAATTATATTCTAAAACATAAGTTGAAACAGGATATCTGTCCTTTGGCGGATTTTCAAGAACACTCATATCTCTGATTCCTACCATACTCATATGAAGCGTTCTTGGAATTGGCGTTGCAGACAAGGTTAATACATCAACATTTTTCTTTAGTTCTTTTAATGTTTCTTTGTGAGCAACACCGAAACGCTGTTCCTCATCAATAATTAAAAGACCTAACTTTTTAAACTTAATATCTTTTTGTATAATTCTGTGAGTGCCGATTACAATATCAGCCATACCGTTTTCAATGTTTTTAACAGTTTGTTGTTGCTCTTTTTTAGAACGGAATCTTGAAAGCATTTCAACTTTAATGGGGAAATCTTTCATTCTCTGACAAAAGGTATTGTAATGCTGACTTGCAAGAATTGTAGTGGGCACAAGATATGCCACCTGATACCCGTCAGAAACAGCTTTAAACGCCGCACGAAGGGCTATTTCAGTTTTTCCGTATCCAACGTCACCGCAAAGAAGTCGGTCCATAGGACGTGATTTTTCCATATCTTGTTCAACTTCCTCAATAGCACGTATCTGGTCATCTGTTTCCTCGTACTGGAAAGTTGCGGCAAAGTCTTTATGCCATTCAGTATTCTTTGAGAACGTAATTCCCTCTATTTCTTGTCTTTGGGCATACAGTTCAATTAACTTAGAAGCCATTTCCTCACAGTTTTTCTTAACTTTCTGTTTAGTAAGCGCCCAGGCATTACCACCTAGTTTATTAAGTTTAATATGTGTTCCTTCTTTGCCGATATACTTGTATATTAAACTTAACTGGTTGGTAGGTACATAAAGGCAGTCCCCGTCTTTAAAGGATACCTTTAAGTAGTCAGAGGTAGCACCGTCAACCTCCATTTTAACTATGCCGTCAAATCTGCCTATACCGTGACTTTGGTGAACGACGAAGTCACCAACAGAAAGGTCTGTAAAGCTCTTGATTCTTTCCTGATTATGATTAGTTTTATATTTCTTTTTCTTTTTATCTGTGCCAAAAAATTCTCTGTCCGACAGTATTACTTGCTTAATAAGAGGGTATTCAAACCCCTTGCTGATTACACCTGTAGTTACAAATATCTGTTTTGCCTCAGGCGGTGTTAAGATTTCCTCTTTGTAAACTGCGTCAATGCCAAAATCATTTAATGAAGTTACTATATTCTTAGCCTTTGCCTCGTTACCTGCAAGAACAGTTATTGCAAAACTCTGATTTTTATACGACTTAACAGTGTCAATAAAAAATTCTGTTTTTCCACGGAAAGAGGCTTGTGCCGTTGTGGTTAAGGTTAAAAGTTTTTTAGGCTTATAGTAAGGACAATTTCTTGAAATTGCAAAAAGTCCCAAAAAGTCATACCCCTTAATCTCATCTAACAAATCGTCAAAATCAGTTCTCCATCTGTAGTTATCAAACTGTGGAATAATGCCTTTATCTACAAATGACGTAATATTGTCATAAAACAGCATTTGCTCTGTGTTTGCAGTATCTCCTATTTTTGTTGGCTCAGCCAGAAATACCAGACTGTCTTTAAAAATATAATCAAGTAAGCACGGTGTTTTTTCGTAAATTAAAGGAAGATATTTGTCAATACTGTATAGTTTTACCCCGTTCTCCAATCTGTCAATATCTTCCTGCAAATTGTGTCTTAAAACATCATCTTCTGTATTAAGATACACTTTCAAACCGTCAACCAACTTAATTAAATCATCATTTGACAATATATTTTCAGTTGCAGGAGTCACTGCCACGGTATCAAATTTTTCTAAAGAGCGCTGTGATGAAACATCAAAAGTTCTTATAGAATCAACTTCGTCAAAGGCAAGCTCTACTCTGTATGGATTTTCACTGTAGGGCGGGAAAAAGTCTATAATATCACCACGAACAGAAAACTGTCCCTTACCCTCTACCATTTCCTCTCTTGTATAGCCAAGCAACACAAATTTAGATATTATTTCGCTTGTATCATAAGTATTGTTGAAATTAAATTCAAAAGCATTGGAAATATACTTTTTTATATCTGCAGTAGGTGACAAAAGTGCGTCAACTGATGCAACCACAACGTCGCAGGTATTATTGACGATTGAATGAAGTACTGACAGTCTTTTTGCAGTTATATCATTGGCAACGGCTTCAATGTTATAAAATATCAGGTCTTTGTGAGGGAAAACCATAACATTTTTATAAAACACCTGCAAATCGTCGCAGATTTTATTAGCCGATGCTTCGTTATCTGTTACAACAAGTGCGGTTTTACCCATATTTTCGCATACAGAAAAAACAAGGTGCGAAACAGAAAATTCCGCAACCCCGCTTACGTTTACGGGTAGCACCTTGTCTTTAACACAATCAATTATTTCTTTAAATTCATAGGAATTGTCAAGTATTTTTGATAAACCCAAATTTGTCATAACATACCTTTATTATAATGATTTTATTGTATCCATAACATACTGTGAAAACTCTGCACCTGTAACACCAGTGTCTCTTCCGGTAATTACATATTTCTTTTCCTGATACATACAAATATCAAGTGCAGTTTCAAGTTTCTTTGCAATATCAGTATAACCAATGTGCTCAAGTAACATTACACATGCTCTGAACATACTGCATGGGTCTGCATATTTTGCTCTGCCCTCTGTTACCATTCTTGGTGCACTACCATGAATTGCTTCGAACATAGCATATCTTTTACCGATATTTGCACTTCCCGCAGTACCTACACCGCCCTGGAATTCTGCTGCTTCGTCAGTTAAGATATCACCGTAAAGGTTGGGAAGCACCAAAACCTGGAACTCTGTTCTTCTTTTTGGGTCAACTAATTTTGCAGTCATAATGTCTATATACCAGTCGTCAAGTGTGATTTCAGGATAATCTTTCGCAACATCCTGACATATCTTTAAAAATTTTCCATCAGTTGTTTTAATAACATTTGCTTTTGTAACTGCAGTTACTCTTGTTTTTCCTGTCTTTTTAGCATATTCAAAAGCAGCTCTTGCTATTCTTTCTGAGCCTTCTGTTGTTGTTACGCAAAAATCAACAGCCAGATCGTCGTTAACATGAATACCGTTAGAGCCAACAGCATAAGAACCCTCTGTATTTTCTCTGTAGAATGTCCAGTCAATACCCTGGTCAGGAACTTTAACAGGTCTTACGTTTGCAAACAAGTCAAGTTCTTTTCTCATTGCAACGTTGGCACTTTCGATGTTTGGCCATGGGTCACCTGCTCTGGGAGTAGTTGTTGGACCTTTTAAAATAACGTGGCATTTTTTAAGTTCTTCCAACACATCATCAGGAATCGCTTTACCACAGGCTGCTCTGTTTTCAATTGTGCAACCGTCAATTTCTTTAAATTCAACAGGTTTGCCATCAAGTAAAAATTTAAGAACTTTTTCTGCTTCTGCAGTAATGTACGGACCTATTCCGTCACCGCCTACAACACCGATTATAATTTTATCAAGAGATTTGTAATCGATAAACTCTTTTGTCTGGTTGATTTTTTCTACTCTTTTTAACTGAGCCTCCAAAACCTTGCCGAATTTTTCTTTTGCTTCTTCAATAATTTTGTTCATATTATTTTTCCTCACTGTTTAGTCTTGTAAAGTTTAATAAACCACCTGCTAAAATAATACTTCTTTGTCTTTCTGACAAACTTATATCAACGGCAATGTCTTTACCGTTGCTTAGGTTTTTAACAACAATATCGCCGTTATTTTTAATTATTTCGGAAATGTCAGGGATTTCCAGATTGTCACCCTGAGAAATTGAATCATAGTCATTCTCATTTTTAAATGTTAATGGTAAAATACCGTTGTTTATAAGGTTTGCCATGTGTATTCTTGCAAAAGATTTAGCAACTACTGCCTTAATTCCAAGATACAAAGGAACTAATGCGGCGTGTTCTCTTGATGAGCCCTGACCGTAGTTTGAACCTGCTATAATAAATCCGCCCTTCTTTTCTTTTGCACGGGCAGGAAATTCCGGGTCGCAGGGTGCCAAGCAGTACTCGGACAAATACGGAATATTTGAACGGAACGGCAATAATTTAGCATTAGACGGCATAATGTGGTCAGTTGTAATGTTGTCTTCAACTTTAATTAATGCCTCGCCTGTCAATGTTTCAGCCAACGGAACATTAACGGGGAATTCTTTTATGTTAGGTCCTCTTACTACCTCTACATCATCATAAGATGGCGCAGGAGCAACTACCATATTGTCATTTACAAAGAACTTTTTGGGCATTTTGGGGTTTGGTGCTTTGCCAAAAGTTCTGGGGTCTGTAAGTTCACCCATAATTGCACTTACTGCCGCAACTTCGGGACTTACAAGATAAATTTTTGCAGAACTTGTACCGCTTCTGTTTTCAAAATTTCTGTTATTTGTTCTTAATGATATTGCATCTGTTTTTGGTGCCTGTCCCATACCGATACACGGCCCACAGGCACATTCTAAAATTCTCGCACCTGCATTAATCATATCAGCAAGAGCACCGTTTTCCGCAAGCATATTAAGTACCTGCTTTGAGCCTGGACCTATAACAAGGCTTACATCAGGATGTACTGTTTTGCCTTTCAATATTGCCGCAACTTTCATCATATCGGCGTAAGATGAGTTTGTGCAACTGCCTATAAATACCTGGTCAACCTTGATTGCACCGATATTTTCAACTGTGTCAACAATATCAGGCATATGTGGTTTTGCAGCTAACGGAACAAGTTTATTTAAATCTACGGTAATTTCATCATCATAAACTGCATCAGCATCTGGAAGAAGTTCTACCCAGTCCTCAACACGTCCCTGAGCTTTTAAAAATTCCTTTGTAATGTTGTCACTTGGGAAAATTGATGTAGTCGCACCAAGTTCAGCACCCATATTGGTAATGGTTGCACGTTCAGGAACAGACAAAGTTTTAACACCTTCTCCGCAGTACTCAATAATATAACCTACTCCGCCTTTAACAGTTAATTGACGAAGAACTTCCAGAATAATATCCTTTGCTGAAACCCATGGTTGTAATTTACCAACAAGGTTTACTTTTTTTACTTTAGGCATTGTTAAATAATATGCACCGCCACCCATAGCAACAGCAACGTCAAGTCCACCTGCACCAATTGCAAGCATACCGATACCGCCTCCTGTGGGAGTGTGACTGTCAGAGCCAAGAAGTGTTTTCCCCGGAATACCAAATCTTTCTAACTGCACCTGATGGCAAATTCCATTACCTGGTCTTGAAAAATAAATACCATGTTTTGATGTAACTGTCTGTATGTATTTGTGGTCATCTGCGTTTTCAAAACCTGCCTGTAATGTATTATGGTCAATATATGCAACTGACTTTTCAGTCTTTACCCGCGGAATGCCTATTGCTTCAAACTGCAGATACGCCATTGTACCTGTAGAGTCCTGAGTTAAAGTCTGGTCAATTTTAATAGAAATCTCGCTTCCTGCTTTAAGTTCACCTGTAACAAGATGAGATTTAATTACTTTCTGTGCTAAATTTAAACCCACTAAAAATTCCTCCATATTCTAAAAATCAATATTATTTGACATAATTCCACACCAAATATTATTTTTTTTGCAAATCAACAGTTGTCAACATTGCAAAACCTTTTATTTGCAAGTTATTAACAATTTTGTTAACATTATCAACAGGTATTGTTAACAGTTTTGGTTTACATAATGTCTTTTGTCGCAACTGCGTTAAGTTCGCTTCCTGCAAATTCACCCTTTAAAAATGAAAAATATCCACGCGCCCCAATCATTGCAGCATTATCAGTGCAAAGAGTTATTGGAGGATATACAAATCGCATATTTTCTTTTTGAGCATACAAATTCACAAGTTCTCTTAACTTACTGTTTGCGGCAACACCACCTGCAAGTGCCACAGTGTTTATACCGTGAACTTTTGCACAACTTACAAGACGGGAAGCCAGTACGTCGCAAACACAGTGCTGGAATGACGCTGCAATGTCATTTTTCGGCACTTCCTCCCCTTTTTGTTCCATTTTATGAATAGTGTTAATTACCGCAGTTTTTACACCGCTGAAACTAAAATCACTATTTTCGGAGAAAGACACTTTAGGAAATGTAAAAGCATTACAGTCGCCATTTTCTGCAGCTTTTTGTATTGCAGGGCCACCGGGATAACCAAGACCTAAAACTCTTGAAATTTTATCAAAGGCTTCTCCTGCTGCGTCGTCTCTTGTTCTGGCAACAGTATCAAATTTGTCATAGTCAGAAACTTTTACAATAGTTGAATGACCTCCTGATGCAACAAGGCACATAAAAGGTGGTTTTAAATCGGGTGTTGCTAAAAAGTTGGCACAAATATGTCCCTCTATGTGATGAACAGGAACAAGGGGAATGCTAAGTGCTGACGACAAAGCTTTTGCATAGTTTACACCCACAAGAAGTGCGCCCACAAGACCGGGTGCATAAGTCACAGCAATGGCGTCAATATTTGAAAAAGTGAGGTTTGCATCTTTTAACGCCCCGTCAACAACACCAGAAATGCTTTCAATATGCATTCTTGAGGCAATTTCAGGCACAACTCCTCCGTAGATTTTATGTGTATCAATCTGAGTAGATATGAAGTTTGATTTAATTATAAATTCTTTGTCAAAGGAAACCACACTTGCTGCAGTTTCATCGCAAGAACTTTCAATTGCTAAAATGTTATGCAATAGGTACACCTCTAATCTTAATTTACCATTTGTTTTATAATAACTGTATAATCTGGATGCCAGTCTGTTTGACGATTGCGACACATAAGGTTTAGATGCAGACCATATGTGTTGCAAGTTCCTGTCATATTAGGACTAAAAAATTATTTGTTTATATAAATTCTTGCAAGTCCTGCCTCAGAAGTTTCTTTATATGATTTGTGCATATCATAACCTGTTTCTTTCATTGTTTGAATAACTTTATCCAGAGAAATTTTCCTTGTATTCCATAGAAAACTTGCTAAATTAACAGCATTTATTGCCCTCATTGCAGCAACTGCATTCCGTTCAATACAGGGAATCTGTACCAGTCCGCAAATCGGGTCACATGTAAGTCCCAAATGATGTTCTATCGCAATTTCTGCAGCATACTCAATTTTATCAATAGAAAGATCAAACAATTCACCTAGAGCGGCAGCAGCCATAGCACAGGCACTTCCAACTTCTGCCTGACATCCACACTCTGCTCCTGAAATTGAAGCATTTGTTTTTATCAAATTTCCTATTATTCCTGCTGTCATAAGTGCACGAACTATGCTTTCATCACTAAAATCGTTTTTCTCTTGCTGATAGTATAATACTGCCGGCACAATACCTGCCGCACCACAAGTAGGTGCAGTAACAATTTTTTCTCCCGATGCGTTTTGTTCACCAACAGCAAAAGCATAAGCACAAACTTTTCTGTTTTCTTTTGTTACAGGAGTTTCGTCAACATGTTGACTGTTAAATAAAGATTTTGCTTTCTTTTGAACTCCCAAACCACCGGGAAGTTCTCCTGCGTCCATCAATCCGTTTTTAATAGATATTTTCATAGCATCCCATATGCTTTGCATATAGTCTGAAAAATCTTTGCCTTCATTTTCAATAGCATATTGCCAAAGCCTTATGTTCTTTTCTTCACAATATTTTGCTATAGAGCTAAATCTATCAAGCTTATATATCTTTTCTGGCATTCTTACATCATCATTCTCAAACGCAATACTTCCGCCACCTATACTAAAAACCTTAACTCTTTCTTGTTCAACATTTTTCTTGTAAGAAATAAGTTCCATTGTATTAGGATGCGGAATATCTTCAAAAATGTAGTTAAACTCTACTTCGCATTCATACGGAAAAAATGTTTTCCTAATTACTTCGTCTGTGCAATGTCCTTTGCCCGTTTTAGCAAGAGAACCATAAAGAATAGCCTTGTATCTATCTGCATCTTTATTTCGTTTTTTAAAAATCAAGCATGCCTTTTCGGGTCCGATTGTATGTGAACTTGATGGTCCTCGACCGATTTTATATAGTTCTGTCAACGATTCCATACCGCCTACAACATTATCTCTTCTTGTTTTTATATCATTTGAAATTTCAAAAAAACTTTCTACATGAACATTAAATATTCTTGCTAAAGAAATAAGATTTTCTCCCGACGGTTTTGATAATCCGGATTCCCATTTTGAAACTGCCCTGTCGCTAATCCCCAGTAAATCTCCGAGTTGCTTTTGCGTTATGTGATTTAATTCTCTCAATTCTTTAATTTTATTTGAATTAAATTTATCCATATTTGTCTACCTCGTATAAGTTATTTTACTGATATTATAAGCAAAAAACTTCCAACTATAAAGGTATTTACAAATATTATCAGTATGCCAACTCCACCTGTGGTTGATATGACTATTTCTTTCTTATATCGTCTCAATTTTTCTATTTTATATATCGCTTTACCTATTGTAAATCGGCTAGAACTTCAATTTTTTGTTCCTCTTGGTCAGGACAGCCTTTGCATCTACCTTATATATTTTGTCACCTTTCCGAAATCGGCTCAAACCCGCATACACATTGGAAAATCTAGATTGCATCTAAACCTTACTTTTTGTATATGTTAGTGTTACAATAGGGTAAAAAACATATGCTTCCTTATCCCCTGAATTATACCATAAAAATAAAAATATTTCAATGAAACATTGAAATATTTTTACATATATTT
The DNA here is from genome assembly GCA_017646825.1 of Clostridia bacterium. Lineage (GTDB taxonomy): Bacteria > Bacillota > Clostridia > Monoglobales > Firm-18 > RGIG1864. The sequence continues at coordinate 19,801 of JAGCLT010000026.1, forward strand.
AAAATCTTCTCCAGGTTTCACGTCTGAACAGTACAAGCAACGGAAAAATTTCCAGACGTCCTGCCAACATATTAAACATAATAACAATTTTAGAAAAAGGACTGAAGTGAGCAAAATTACCCATTGGCCCAACCATTTCAAGACCCGGTCCGATATTATTTAAAGCAGAAACAATTGCCGTAAAGTTTGTGGTAAAATCAAAACCATCAATCGAAATAAGAATTACTGACAAAGCGAGAATAAACAGGTACGCCATAATAAACACGTTAACTGAACGGACTACCTCATGAGCAACGGGTTTGTTATTTAAAGTAACCTTTCCTACCCTGTTCGGATGTATAAACTGTTTGATTTCTTTTTTGATAGTTCTTAACATTATAACAATTCTTGAAACTTTGATACCGCCGCCCGTACTTCCTGCACAGGCACCAATAAACATAAGCAATACAAGAATTGTTTTAGAAAACATATTCCAGTTATTAAAATCAGCAGTAGCGTACCCTGTGGTGGTAATAATTGAGCCTACCTGGAAAAATGCATGGCGAAGATTGTCCCATATAACAGGAAATGCGTCATGCATATCAAACATTATGGCAATCACCGCAACAGCAATAATCGAAAAATACACCAGTACTTCTTCGAGGGAAAATGCTTTTTTAGGTTTTCTTATAAGTAACAAAAAGTAAAAACTGAAGTTAACACCAAACAAAACCATAAAAATACCAATTACCCATTGAACATAGGAACTGTAACCTGCAATACTGTCGTTTGTAATACCAAAACCACCTGTACCTGCAGTACCAAATGACAAGGTAAGAGCATCAAACAAAGGCAATTTACCAATAAGTAATAAAACAACCTCAAGAATAGTCATACCAAAATAAATGCTATACAATATTTTGGCAGTCATTTGCAATTTAGGTACAAGTTTTTCCACCTGCGGGCCGGGGCTTTCTGCTTTCATCAGATTAGTGTCAGACCCTCCCGAAGGCGCTCTTAACATAAGAACAAAAACCAGAACTCCCATGCCACCTATCCAATGAGTAAGACTTCGCCAGAACAAAACACCTTTTGGCACTATATCAAGGTCAGTGATTACACTAGCTCCTGTTGTTGTGAAACCCGAAACAGTCTCAAACAACGCAGAAACCGGAGAAGTTAAAACTCCAGTTAAAATAAAAGGAATACATCCAAGGATACTTATAATTATCCAACTAAGTGCAGTAACCAAAAAACCTTCTTTAATATAAAATACCATACTCTTTGGTTTTTTTACAAGACACAATAATCCTAACGCAACACAAATTATAATTGTAATTACAAATGAGTTAATACCGATAGGTTCTTTATATATAATTGAAACAATCAATGGCAAAGAAAGTAAAAAACCCTCACACAGAACAACTTTGCCTAAAATATAAAACACAACAGCCAGATTCATACCATTCCTCCACTAGTCTGCAATAATATCATTAAGGTCGTTTAGTCCGTGATTTAATGATACAACAATTACTGTATCCCCGACTTTTATCATATTCTTACCTCGGGGAATAATAACCTGGTCTCCTCTTGTAATACAACAAATAAGTTGATTAGGTTTAAGTTGCAACTCATACAAAGGAATATCTGTCACTTCAGATTCTTCAGTAACAGCAAATTCTACTACTTCCACTCTGTTGTCAAGAATCTGATATAAAGTCTTAACATTGCTTCCTGTCTCGTTTTGTAAAGCTCTTATATACTGCAAAATAAAATCACATGTAAGATATTTTGGAAATACAACTTTACCAATATCAAGTTCATCTAACAATTCATCAAATTCAAATCTATTTATTTTTGAAATTCTTGTATTGACGCCCTGCTTTTTAGCATACATAGAAAGCATCATATTTTCTTCGTCTAAATCAGTAAGAGCCACAAATGATTCAGCATCTTCTATTCCCTCGGTAGTAAGCAACTGTCTGTCTGTTCCGTCACCGTGAATAATTGTAGCTTCCGGCAACAGTTCCGCCAGATACTCACAACGTTCCATATCTCTTTCAATAATTTTGACATTAATATTGTGTTCAAGCAAATCCTTGGTAAGGTAATAAGCAATTGCACCGCCGCCAACAATTAGTGAATTCTTAACAGGTGCAACCTGAAGATGCAATTTCTTAAAATATTCAACGGCGTTTTCCTTTGTTGCAATAACAGTAACAATATCGTTAACATTAAGCACAAAATTACCGTCAGGAATAATTACTTCGTGGCCACGTTCTACTGCACAGATAAGCACATCGCATCCATATTTGTCGCTTATGTCTTTAAGTGGCATTCTGTCAAAACCGTACGCATCTTTTAATTCAAATTTAATAAGACGTACTTTTCCGTCTGCAAACGTATCAATGTGGCTTGCAGAGGGGAAACGCAATACTCTTGATAATTCTCGGGCAGTAGCAAGTTCAGGATTAATAATGGTTGAGATACCAAGTTGTTGCTTGATAAACTCGATTTCCTGGCTGTAAATTGGATTTCTTACTCTGGCAACACATCTGCAATGCCCTGCTTTTTTTGCGAACATACAACACAAAAGATTTAGTTCGTCAGAGCCTGTAACCGCAATCAAAACATCTGCGTTTTCAAAATCCGCTTCTTCCAGAACGGAAATTGATGAGCCATTTCCAACTATACCCATAACGTCAAGTTCTTCTGTTATCTGATTAATTTTATTTGAGTTAGTATCAATTACAGTAATGTTGTGTCCTTCGTCGTAAAGTATTTTAACAAGAGCATTACCAACTTTACCGCATCCAACTAAAATTATATTCATGTAATCCCTTCCATTTCAAAATTATGGTGTAATGATATTATATAATAATAAATGATTTTGTCAACTGTTTTTAAACTTATACAGTACTTTTGTCAATGGCTTAAATAACAGTGATACCGTAACAAAAGTACAGATTATTTGCGGAGCACAGGTGTAAACAGAATAAAGCATATATGTAATTGCCGCATTTTTGCTGAACCCAAGAATTAATGGCGTAATAATGTTATCAATCATAGTGAAAAGAATTGTAAAAACAACTGAACCTGACACAATCAGACTCAAACTTCCCGTTCTCTTCCCAAGATATCCAAAGAACAGTGCAAATAAATTATAGTAAATAAGATACAGTATAATTACGTTTATGTTAAAACCAAAAACAAGGCATCTTGTAATTGAAAACACTGTTGACACAATTACGCCTTTACTGCTACCAAAAACATAACAGTAACAAAGAAGTAACACGGTAATAACTTCCACTCCGCTTATAAAACTTAAAACGTATTGTGCTGATATTAAAAGTGCTACAAACAGCCCCATAAATGTAATGTCTTTAATGTTTTTCATTATTTATACACCCAAAAATATAACATACCTGGTTTGATTTTCAACTTATCAGCACCTAAAAGAGATGAGCCGTAAACATTTCCATTGTATTCAATAGTACCCCAACTAACATTTGCATTATCTTGGTCAGAAGTATATAACGTCCAAAATTTGCTGAAATCATTCTCATTTTCAACACCGTTTACAGATGTTATCATCCCGTTACTCACAGTATAAACAAATTCATTATTTCCCATTAGTTTAGCCATATAATCAATTAAAAATTCACAGTCGCCTATTGATTGTTCAGTAACAGAAATCACAAATAAATTATCACCTTCATTTACAACCAAAGGCTCATTTACTGTGCAAGAAACAAGTATTATTAAAATCAAAGCAATTAAAATAAGTTTTTTCACAAGTGTTCCTCCTAAAAACATATTTTAATAGTATTATATCATTATGACACTTTAGTGTCAATAAAGATCGAAATTACTAATTTGCTAAAGGCCAGTCCACCTGAATGTCGTTTAATACGCAAAACCTTCTTAAGGTTCAAGTCCTCTGAATTTATTACCAATAAAAAAACTTCCCTCTCGGGAAGCCTTTTTATTGGGAAAGCAGAACCATAAGGATATTTTAAATTTTTGTTTTGCGGAGCAAAACCACATTTTCTATTCTCTTTTCTCTTTTATCTCTTATCTGGAAACGACAATTTTTCAGTGAAGAGTGAAGAGTGAAAAATGAAAAGATAAGAGTACAAAAAGAAACGACAACTTTCTGTCGAAAATTGTCGTTTCTTTCTGGTGCGAACAACAGGACGTATATTGCTTTGCAATCTACCTTGCTTGACGACCCAATGCTTTGCATTCGGTACCCGTCTGCGCACCACTCACCTATAAAACAGTCCCCCGGACTGTTTTACTTAACGGCTCGTGCCTTCTTAAGGTTCAAGTCCTCTGAATTTATTACCAATAAAAAAACTTCCCTCTCGGGAAGCCTTTTTATTGGTGCGAACAACAGGACTTGAACCTGCACCGAATTGCTTCGACCAGCCCCTCAAGCTGGCGTGTCTGCCTATTCCACCATGTTCGCATGCACGGTCTTTCGTTAGAAAGACCGAAAATTTTAATTTTTAAATGTAAGAAGTTCTTTAAACGCTCCGTCAGTTTTTGACAGTTCATCAAAAGTGCCCTCTTCCGCTATTTTACCATCTTTAAACACTAATATTCTGTCAACATTTCTTATTGTTGTAAGTCTGTGGGCAACAATCAAAACGGTGTGCGTCTTCATAAGCTCTTCCATTGCCTGTTGTATAAGCATTTCTGAAACGTTATCAAGAGCTGATGTAGCCTCGTCAAAAATCAAAATATCGGGATTACC
>JAGCLT010000027.1 GCA_017646825.1 Clostridia bacterium
CCAATTACAGCGAAAATATAACAAGTTTTTGTAATAACATTCATACAACAGAGGGCGGTACTCACGAAACGGGCTTTAAAACTGCACTGACAAGAGTACTTAACGACTATGCAAGAAAGTATAAACTGCTAAAGGACAACGACAAGAATCTGTCAGGGGAAGATGCACGAGAGGGCTTAACAGTAATTATTTCAGTTAAAGTTGAAGAGCCTCAGTTTGAGGGACAGACAAAAACGAAACTGGGTAACAGCGAGGTAAGACCGTTAGTTGACAGTATCGTAAGCGAAGAATTAGAGGCATTTTTAGAAGAAAACCCAACTGTTGCAAGGGCAATAATTGAAAAAACATTACTTGCAGCAAGAGCACGTGAAGCCGCAAGAAAAGCAAGAGAGGCAACAAGAAAAACTCCTCTTGGCTCAAGCACATTGCCCGGAAAACTTACAGACTGCATTGTAAAAGACCCTACAAAAACAGAGATTTACATCGTCGAGGGTGATAGTGCGGGTGGCTCTGCTAAAAACGGACGAGACAGTAAGTATCAGGCGATACTTCCATTATGGGGAAAAATGCTAAACGTTGAAAAAGCAAGGGCAGACAAGGTTTACGGAAACGATAAACTGACACCTGTAATTCAGGCTTTGGGCACAGGTATCGCAGACGGTTTTGATTTAGAAAAATTAAGATACGATAAAATTATAATTATGGCGGATGCCGACGTTGACGGTGCTCACATTCAGACACTACTACTTACATTCTTCTTCAGATTTATGAGACCTCTTATAGAAACAGGTCACATTTATCTTGCAAAACCCCCGTTATACAAATTAACAAGGGGTAAAAAGAATGCAGTTGCCTTTAGCGACGAGGAACGTGACAGAATAAGCGAAGAATTTAAAGACGGAAACCCCGACGCAAAAGTGGATATAAGCAGATACAAAGGTCTTGGTGAAATGAACCCCGAAGAACTTTGGGAAACAACTATGGACCCCAAAAACCGCGTACTATTAAAAGTAACATTGGACGATGCGGAAAGAGCAGACAACATTTTCAGCGTACTTATGGGTGACGAAGTAGAGCCAAGAAGAATTTTCATAGAAGAAAATGCCCAGTATGTTACAAACCTTGACATTTAGTTGTCAGATGGAGGATAAAAATGGCAAAACATAAGAAATACGAAGATTCACATTTTGAAGAGTACTTGGAAACTCAGACTATTGTGGATGTAGATATAGAAAAACGAATGAAGGAGGCCTTTATAGATTACGCCATGAGCGTAATTATATCAAGAGCACTTCCTGATGTACGTGACGGTTTAAAACCTGTTCACCGAAGAATATTATATTCAATGTTTGAAGAACACTTAACAGTTGACAAGCCGTTCTTCAAATCTGCTACCACCGTCGGTAACGTTATCGGTAGATACCACCCCCACGGTGACGCATCAGTATATGATGCAATGGTACGTCTTGCTCAGGACTTCTCAATGAGATATCCTTTAGTTGACGGTCACGGTAACTTCGGGTCAATAGACGGAGACCCCCCTGCTGCTTACCGTTACACAGAAGCAAGAATGAGCAAAATCTCAAACTTAATGCTTGAGTCAATAGATAAAAATACCGTTGACTTTTTGCCTAACTTTGATGAAAAACGTGAAGAGCCGGTAGTACTTCCTACACGTATTCCCACACTTTTAATTAACGGCTCATCAGGTATCGCAGTTGGTATGGCAACAAACATTCCGCCCCATAACTTAACAGAAGTTTTGGACGGCGTAGTTGCACAAATTGACAACCCTGACATTACAGTTGAAGAACTGATGGAATATGTAAAGGGACCTGACTTCCCCACAAAAGGCTCAATAATGGGTAAAAGCGGTATCAGGTCTGCATACCAGACAGGCCGCGGACGTATTATTGTCCGTGCAAAATGCGAAATAGAAACACATAAAGATGGCACAAGTTCAATTATTGTAACTGAACTTCCATATCAGGTTAACAAAAAAATGCTGGTTGAGTCTATTGCAGACTTGGTTAAGAATAAGAAAATCGAAGGTCTTTCCGATATTGACGACCACTCTTCAGACCGAGTTGGTATAAGACTTGAAATATTCTTAAAGAGAGATGCAAATCCTCAGGTAATATTAAACCAACTTTATAAATTTACAAGACTTCAGGACAGTTTCTCGGTAAATATGCTTGCAATTAAAGACGGCAAACCGCAAACCATGGGACTAAAAGAAGTTTTGGAAGAATTCATCAAGTTCCAGGAAGAAATCGTAACAAGAAGAACACAGTACGATTTAGACAAAGCCAGAGCAAGAATGCACATTTTGGAGGGCTTAAGAATTGCCCTTGACAACATTGACGAAATTGTGCAGATTATAAGAAATTCTTACGACGACGCCAAAGAAAAACTTATGGAAAGATTTGGTTTGTCAGACATTCAGGCACAAAGCGTACTTGATATGCGCTTAGGTCAGCTTCAGAAACTAAACGGCGAAAAAATTGAGACAGAGTATCAGGAACTTGTGGAAAAAGCAAACGAGTATATGGAACTTTTAGGTGACCGTACAAAACTTATGGAGCAGATTAAAACAGAGTTACTTGATATTCGTGACAGATACGGCGACGAAAGACTTACATCTATTGAACCTGCAATAGATGTAATAGAGGACGAAGACTTAATAGAAGTTGAGGACTGCGTTGTTACAATGACTCACTTAGGTTATGTAAAACGTCTTCCTGTCGATACTTACAGAGCACAAAACAGAGGCGGTAAAGGAATTATCGGTCTTCAGACAAGGGAAGAAGACTTTGTTGAAACATTGCTTACCTGCTCAACTCACGACCACTTGCTGTTCTTTACAGACAAGGGAAGAATGTACCGTATGAAAGGCTACAGAATCCCCGAAGCAGGAAGAACTGCAAAAGGTACACCGATTGTTAATATGTTACAACTTGAGCCTGACGAAAAGGTAAACGCAACTATTGCAGTAAAAGAGTTTAACGATGAGCAGTACCTTGTAATGACAACCAAAAAGGGTACTATTAAAAAGACAGCACTAAGCGCTTACGATACAGCCCGTAAAGGCGGTATAAGAGCAATAGACTTAGAAGAAGACGACAAACTTATAAACGTTGCCTTAACTGACGGCACAAAGACAATCGTAATCGGTACTCACGGCGGTCTTGCCATAAGATTTAACGAAAAAGATGTACGTCCTATGGGAAGAGTTTCCCACGGCGTAAGAGGTATCAAGTTAAAGGGCGACGACTATGTAGTGGGAATGTGTGTCTGCGAAGAGGACGCTGACTTGCTTGTGGTTTCAGAACTTGGCTTCGGTAAACGAACACCTATTTCAGAATACAAAGTTCAGTCCCGTGGCGGCTTTGGTGTAATGACATACAACATAAGCGAAAAAACAGGTAACATTGCAGGAATTAAAATTGTAAACGACGAGCAGGATATTATGCTTATAACAAACGACGGTACAATTATAAGACTTGCAGCAAAAGACATAAGCACTTTCGGACGTGTTACAAAAGGTGTAACACTAATGAGATTTAACGAGGGTGTAAGCGTTGTGTCTGTAGCACTTACAGACCACATTGAACAAGAAACAGAAACTACAGAAGAATAAAAGGAGGATATGAAAAATGGTAACTGGAAATCTTAAAAACTACACAGACGAAAACATTATCGAACTGATTGGAAGTCTTAAAGACGGAAGCATTGCATATAATCTTAATGATTTAAAAGCAATTCTGTCAGAAGTTAATACAAGACATTTAGAGGACAGTTATGCACAGCTTTTAGGCGATTTAATAAGAAAGAAAATAATCGAGGGTGACTCTGTTCCTGCTAAAGAAGAGGAAGAAGTTCCCGAAGTTAAAGAAGAAAAAGAAGAAAAACCTAAAAAGAAAGCTGATAAAATAGAAAAAATCCAGAAAACTAAAGCAGTTTCAGAAAACACAGAGGAAGAAGAATACCCCGTTTTAAGATTTATGATTGGTTTCTTAAAAGTTTTCGGCTGGATAGTTTTTTGCGGAGCAATTGCTTACGGCGTGTTTGCAGGTGTAACAGAGCACTTAACAAACGTGCGCCTTGCTTTAGGCTCAGTATTTACAGGCTTACTTCTTGGCACAGTTGCACTTCTTTTATGCTACTGTAAATCAGAGTCAATCGCAGTTAAACTTGAAATAGTAAAAGGAATTAAAAAATTATCAAAAGATCGTTAGGAGAATATTATGAAAAAACCTGTAGTTTTTTTGGTAATTGTTGCGGTTTTATTGCTTGTTAACCTTGTTCCTTTTGGAACAGTACCTGATAATTCCGCATATTATAAAGACCTTGAATACCTTGGAATGTATAACGTGAACAGCGTTCTTATGGGTGCTCCCGAAGATTTGCAGACGCCTCTTAATACCAACCACCTGCTGCTTAATGTGGCACAGTTTACGGCGGTTAAAGGCGTGTTTACAACAATGGTTATTTCTTTGTTTTACCTTTTGGTACTGGGACTGTCCTTTTATACCCTTTTAAAGGCGTCTGGGAAATATAAAAAGGTGGTAATAGTATCGGCGGTTTTGTTTTTGGTAACAAAAACTTACTGGGCACACCTGTTTACGGTGCTTCCTTTCGGCGGCATTTACACTTTCTTAATTTCCGCAGTAATGCTTCTTGCAAGTAATTTTATAAAAAAAGAAGCATCGGTAAAAGGAATAATCGCAGTAACGCTGGTTACTCTGGCACTTGGTTTTTATGACACCGTAACTGCCCTTTTGGGTTGCATTTTGTCATTGGTTATAATGTTTTTATACACAGCGTCAAAAGGCAAAAAGGAAAAAATCACCGCTTTGGTTTGCGGAGTCCTTACGTTTGCATTGTGCCTTTCGTTCTTTGTGGGATATAAAGGCGTAAATTATAAGGACAATATGGCAACGGCTGTAACTTACGGTACGTCTATGTATGACCAGAACTTCACCCCGGAGGATAAGTTTGACGTAATTGGCTTTTATATGACTAATTTCTCATATAAAAAGGACTTCTCACAACGTCTTATGAATAACGCATTTTATGTGGGAGAAACTGCACCTTTTAGTGTCTGGGGCTTTGCAAAATCAAAGATAATGCCTGTTGATATATGGATGTTTGCAGGAATGATGGTTTTATTAATTGTAATATCCGTGATTTTCTGGAAAAAGAAAAAACAGTACGGCGGAATTTTGTTCCTTTTAATCTCCCTTGTACTGATGGCAGGTATTTCACTTAATTTGTCAGGCTACCTTGTTGGCATATCAAACCTTGACGTTAATTTAAGACTGTTTAACCTTGTATTTGATACAATATTTGCAGTACTTGTCCCTGCAGTAACTTATGAGGTAACAGAAAGACGGAATAACTTAAAAGAAAAATATGGAGTAGAACAATAAAAATAGCACCCAATTAACTTGGGTGCTATTCTTTTTCAAATGTAATTATATCTTCAATTTTACAATCTAATGCAACACAAATTTTATTTAATATAAAACTGTCGTATCTTATAACTTTATTTTTGTAATAGTTATCAATTATATGATAACGGATACCTGTCCGCTTTGCCAGTTCATATCTTGAAATATTGTAATTTTTAAGAGCCGAATCAAGTGTAATTCTTATCATAAACTCACCTCTGAGTACATAGTTTAG
>JAGCLT010000028.1 GCA_017646825.1 Clostridia bacterium
GTTAAGAGATGCAGGAGCTGAAGCAATCGCCTTAAATGGTGAGCGTATTGTTTCAACCAGCGAAATAAGATGCGCAGGTGCAACAGTAAGCGTTAATAACAACAGATACTCTATTCCCTATGTTATTACCGCAATCGGCGACCCGGTAAATATGGAAAACGCTCTTTTAATGAGAAACGGTGTAGTTGACAGTCTTACTTTCTACGGCTTTGATGTTGAGGTTAAAAAGGTTAATTCAATAAAGATAGGCGCCTACACAGGCCCTCTTAACTACAAGTACGCCGTACCGTCAAAGATTACAACAAACACCCAAACAAACGGAGGTCAATAAATGATTATAATAGTATGTCTTCTTCTGGGAGTGGTAATTGCACTTTCCCTGCCTTTTACTTTCTCCTCAATTGTTTCAAAATTTGTTTCTGTTGCAATTCTTGCAGCCCTTGACTCCGTGTTCGGCGGTCTTGCAGCAAGCGCCAACAACAGTTTTAAAATGAAAATCTTTGTAACGGGCTTTTTCGGAAATGCTTTGGTGGCATTTTTGCTTACCTATATGGGCTCTTTACTTAACATTGATTTAACTATTGCGGCAATCGTTGTGTTCGGTACCCGTATATTCCAGAACTTTGCGATTTTAAGAAGATTTGTTCTTGAACGATATATGTCAAAAAAGGAAACAAAAAACTTGTAAATTTTTTATAAAACTACTTTACAAATGATGAAATTTTGTATATAATAAATTGTAATATAATTGTAATATTAGATTTTTTGGGAGGTTCTACCAATGATAGAATTAGAATTGGATACAATTAAAACAGCAAATATAAAAGTTATAGGCGTAGGCGGCGGCGGAAACAACGCAGTTGACAGAATGATTGAATCAGGCTTTAACTCAGTTGAATTTTTGTCAGTTAACACCGACAGTCAGCAACTTCAGAGAAGTTCCACCAAAAAGAGAATTCAGATTGGTGAGAAACTTACAAAAGGTTTGGGTGCAGGTGCTAACCCCGAAATCGGCAAAAAAGCCGCAGAAGAAAGCCGCGAAGAAATAGCAAACGCACTAAAAGGTGCCGATATGGTATTCGTAACTGCAGGTATGGGCGGCGGAACAGGTACAGGTGCTGCTCCTGTTGTTGCAAGTGTTGCAAAAGAAATGGGAATTCTTACAATTTCAATTGTAACAAAACCCTTTACTTTCGAAGGCAAAAAAAGAATGAGACAGGCAGAAGCAGGTATTCTTGAACTTAAAGCAAATTCCGATTCATTGGTAATTATCCCTAACGATAAATTAATAGAACTTGCAAATAATCAGAAAAATATACCGTTTACAGAATCATTTAAAATGGCAGATGACGTGTTAAGACAGGGCGTACAGGGTATTGCTGAACTAATTGTTGTTCCCGGTATCGTTAACCTTGACTTTGCTGACGTTAAGACTGTAATGAAAAATACAGGTTTCGCACACATGGGTATCGGACATGCCGCTGGAGAAAACAGAGCAGAAGAAGCAACAAGAATGGCTATCAACAGTCCTTTATTGGAGACTTCTATTGCAGGTGCAAAGGGTATCATCTTAAACATTGCCGGTGGTTCAAACTTAGGTATGCTTGAAATCAGTAAATGTAACGAAATGGTACAGGAACTTGCAGACGAAGATGCAGAATTTATCTTTGGTGCAATTATCAAAGAAGAATTGGGTGACGAAATCGAAGTTACTGTTGTTGCAACAGGCTTTGATGGCGGTAATACATATCAGCAACCAGCAAAAGCATTGGATAAAGATAACGACCCCGAAATTCCATCATTCGTAAACATCAGTAAAATTGATGACGAAGAAAAAATCATCAGCACAACAATACTTGATGATGATATTGATGTACCACCATTCTTCTTTAAAAAGTAAGTTGTAAAACATTAAAAGCCGAACAAATTTTGTTCGGCTTTTTTAATTACTCTCTCGCCCGTCAGGGCATATCGAGTGCGTCAGCACATATCGAGTCTGTAAGACATATCGAGTTGCAAAAGCAACATATCGACTTTTTAATACTCTTTTGTGTTTTTTATAATTCTAAATACTTCTTTCTCGCCTTTTTCCGCAAGGATTGTCAGCCACTTTTCTACTAAATCAGAAGTTTCGTCATGAATACTTCTGTTGCCCTTTCCTCTCATAAAATACTCAATAGGATGATTGTTTGTGTAATTGTCGCCCTGATAAATTTTACTTGCAGCAACTCTGTCACAAAACATTTCTTTTACATAGTTAATTGGCATTTTAACAGGCATAACTTTTCTTGCTACGGGGTTATAATCTGTCCAGTATTCAAAATGATGTCTGTTTCTTCCTTTGTGGTGAAGCCACGCCCTTGAGTAGCCGTACTTCTCCCTCTCTCCCTCGTTTGGGCTCCTTGTTCCAAAATAATACTTCACTCCGCCCACAAACTCCACAGGACTGTACTTTGACAAGTCGTGAAACAAACCCTGAAAACCAATACCCGCCATAAAGCAGTGCTTAATCACCTGATGGCGGTGCTTTGTAATTGTTTTAAAATGATTGATTCCGTTTTTTAAATAACCCATATTCTCACCACTATTTAACACTTTTTACTATTTCCTTTGCCACAAACATTGGGCTGTTGCTTCCATCTACCGCCACATCTGCCCACGCCTTATACAAATCATATCTTTCACTATACAGTTTTTCTATGTCAGAACTGCTTTTTAAAAGCGGTCTGTTCCCGAAAAGACTTCTTGTTTTTAAAACATCAGGAGGAGTGTCAATAAAAATAACAATCCCTTTCGACATTATTTCTCTGTTGGTGTTTGTCTTTACGATTCCGCCGCCTGTAGAAACTACCGTATTTTCTTTTATTTCTTTTAATGTTTCGGTTTCCAGACTTCTGAAATACTGTTCTCCCATTGTTTTAAAAATTTCAGAAATACTGCCGTATTTACTTTCAATAATACTATCTGTATCTACCAGACTCATACTTAATTTCCTTGCAAGTATTTTCGCAACAGTAGTTTTTCCACAGCCTGGCATACCAATTAAATATATGTTTTTCATTTATTTAACTCCATCTGGTATTTTTTTGAAATATCCATAAGAGATATATAAAACTCTTTCAAAAAAGGCTCAAGTCCCTTGTCTTTAAGTAGAGCAATATTTTTTTCGATTACCTCTTGTTCTCTGATGCTGTTGTTTATAACAACACCATTTGCTTTTTTATAGTTTGCTATTTCCTTTACAATATTCATTCTTTGCTCGAACAATTTTGTAATTTCTCTGTCAGTGTCATCTATAAGTTTTCGCAACTGTTCCATTTTATTTTCCTCCAAGCAAATCAAGAACAACCAATGCAGCACCGCTTTCAACCGCCACTGTTGCTCTTGGCACTATGCAACTGTCGTGTCTGCCTTTCAGTTGCAATACCTCGTTGGTTTTGGTGTTAACATTAACTGTGTTCTGGGGTTTGAAAATCGACGGTGTTGGCTTTATTGCCACCTGAAAAACCACATCGCTTCCGTTTGTAATTCCTCCTGTTACTCCTCCGTTGTTATTGGTAACTGTTTTTATTTTACCGCTTTGTACTTCGTAGCAGTCGTTTGCTTCACTTCCTCGCATACGGGTAATTTCAAAGCCTTTTCCAAACTCTACCCCTTTTACTGCAGGTATTGAAAACATCATACTTGCAATTTCGCTTTCTACAGAATGGAAAAAGGGCTCTCCCACTCCTGCAGGAATGTTCTTTATTACGCATCTTATTACTCCGCCCACAGAATCTCCGTCTTTTGCGGCGCTTTCTATTTCCTTAATAAACTTTTCTTTGTAACTTTCATCTGCAACGGGAAAATCAGCCATTTGCATTTCTTTCGCATTGTCTGAGTCTACGGGGCATTTTATATTGCCTACTGACACCACATAGGAATATATTTCTATACCTTTATCCCTTAAAATCTGTCTTGCTACGCTTCCTGCAAAAGTAAGAGGTGCAGTTAAACGTCCGCTGAAATGTCCGCCCCCTGATACGTCGTTAAAACCGTTATATTTTATAAAGGCCGGGTAATCGGAATGTCCCGGTCTTACAAGGTTTTCCAGTTCGCTGTAGTCTTTTCCTCTTGTGTCGCCGTTTCTTATTATAAAAGCAAGGGGTGCCCCTGTTGTTACGCCGTCCTTTACACCGGAAAGTATTTCGTAATTGTCTGCTTCCTGACGTTTTGTAGTGTATAACGCCTTGTGATTTCTGCGTTTTAAAAACATATCAATATAGGGCAGGTCAAGTTTAACTCCGTGCGGGAATGAGGACATTACTCCCCCGATGGCAGGACCGTGAGATTCCCCGAATATTGCAAACTGAATATTTTTACCAAATACTGCACCCATTACAAAATCTCCTTTTTAATTATTGCTTTGCCAAGTTCCTCTAATACTATATAGTTTATTCCGTCTGTTGTTGCCTTTTTGTCCTTTTTTATTATTTCCTTTGCTTCTTTCTCAGGCACTGTCGCCTCGGGGAAATACAGATTGTACTTTTCGCACAACTTTTTAATCAACTGACATGTCCCCTCTTTGGTAATTCCCATTCTTTCCGAAATTTCAGTTATATAAAGCATCCCCGTTGCCACACCCTCGCCGTGAGTATATTTGTCGTAATTGTAATAGCACTCAACTGCGTGACCGTAAGTATGCCCGAAATTCAAAATCATTCTCTCGCCCGTGTCAAATTCATCATTCTCCACTATATCTCTTTTTATCTCTACGCACTTTTTAATAACTTTGCCTATGTCAATGTTATCTTCAAACAGGGACATAAACAGGTCCTTTTCTTTAATTGCACCGTATTTTATTACCTCTGCCATCCCGTCAGAAAATACGCGTTTTGGAAGAGTGCTTAAAACCTCCGGGTCAATTATTACTTTTGACGGGGGGTAAAAGTTACCTACAAGATTTTTCCCATGAGGAAGATTTACCGCCACCTTTCCGCCTACACTGCTGTCCACCTGTGACAGCAAAGTAGTAGGAACACCAACATACTTAATTCCGCGGAGATACGTTGCACAGGCAAAGCCCGTTAAATCTCCTATTACTCCTCCGCCAAATGCAACCACAGTATCGTCTCTTGTGAGCCCTGCTTTTAAAAACTGGTCATACAGTTCCATTAAATACTTATGGCTTTTGGTATGTTCCCCATAAGGCAAAACATAGCAGTCACAATTTAGTGCTTCTTTTATCTTTTTGCCGTATATGCCAGCTACATTTGAGTCTGTTACTACAAACATTTTGCCTGTTCCCGATATTTCTTTTACTTCTTCCTGCAATCGTGACAGTATATTGTTTTCAATTATTACCTTGTAACCGCCTTTGCTTGTTTTAACATCTACAACCATCTTTATTCCTTCTTTGCAAGTAAAAATTCCGCCAGTTCCAAATCCTCTGCAGTAGTGATTTTTATATTGATTTTGTCACCCTTAACTACCTTTACACCTATTCCTCTGCTTTCAAAAATCTGGCAGTCATCGGTATATGTAAGTCCTTCATTTTTCCCGTAGGCGTCTTTTAAAACCTCTGTATCAAAACATTGAGGAGTCTGTATCTGCCAGAGACTGCTTCGGTCAACAGTGTTTTTGATTTCGTCACCCTCAACTACTTTTAGTGTATCCGTAACAGGTACGCCCAATGCCGCACCGCCGTGTTTTTTTGCCTCTTCCACTACCTGTTTTATGCGTTCTTCTTTAATGCACGGTCTTACCCCGTCGTGAATTGCAACAAAGTCTGACTTTACATACATAAGTCCGTTTCTTACAGACTCTGTTCTTGTATCTCCTCCTGCTACAACGTTTGAAACTTTATTAAGTCCGTATTGCTTTACAAGGTCATTCACTTTTGCAATGTCCTCTTTTGCAGTAACTATTACTATATCATCTATTTTTTCTGACTTTTCAAACGCCAGCACTGTATGGACAAGCACAGGAACATCTTTAATTAACAAAAACTGCTTTTTAATACTGGTGTTCATTCGTGTTCCGCTTCCCGCTGCAACTATTAAAGCGGTAACTTTTTGCATAATTTTCACCTCGGACTTGGATTTATAATATTAAGTATAACATTTTTATACTGTAAAATCAATAAAAAAAGCTCGCAATCTTTCAGATTGCGAGCTTTTAAAACATAACTCTTATGCTATGGTTGTATAAATATAGATTGCAAATAATAAAACTGAAATCCACATAACAGGTGAAATATCTTTTGCTTTGCCTGTTAAAAGTTTTAGTACAACCCATGAAATCATAGCAAACATAATACCTGTTGCGATTGAATATGCAAAAGGCATCATAACAACTGCCAAAAATCCGCCGATAGCATCTGCAACATCACCGTCAAAGTCCATCTTTGTTACTGCTGACAACATAAGAAGACCAACGAACAACATAGCAGGTGTTGTTGCGAATCCTGGAATTGCAAGGAAAATTGGTGCAAAGGGGATTGCAATTAAAAACATTATACCTGTTGTTAATGCTGTTAGACCTGTTCTTCCTCCTGCTGCTACACCGGCTGAAGATTCAACATAGCTTGTAACTGTTGATGTACCAAGGCATGCACCTGCAACTGTACCTACAGCGTCTGCCATTAATGCACCGCCCGCTTTTGGAAGTGAGCCGTCCTCTGCCAACAAATCGCCTTTTTGTGCTACACCAATCAATGTACCTACTGTATCAAAAATATCTGTATAAAGGAATGTAAACATTACAATTGCGAAAGACACAAAGTTTTTAGCGATAAAACCAAAGTCAAACTGGAATAGTGCAGGAGCCGCAAAGTTTGCTTTAATTGATTCCCATGAAAGAGATGGAATTAAAGAATATACTCCTGCTTCAACGTCAACTACATACCAGCCAATTAACTGTGCAATAATTCCCAATACCCATGTAGCCAAAATACCAATCAGGATATCGCCTTTAACTTTGTAGTGATGTAATACGCCGATGATTAAAAGACCAATCATTGCTAAAACAACCTGAGGTGAACCCAAGTTTCCAAGACCTACCAATGTGGAATCGTTGTTTACGACAACCCCTGCATTGATTAATGCAATAATTGTGATGAACAAACCTATACCTGCTGTAATACCAAGTTTTAAGTTCTTTGGAATTTTGTTAACCAAAGTTTCTCTGAACTTGAAAATCGAAAGAATCATAAATACGAAACCTTCAATCAATATAGCCGTTAATGCTACTTTGTATGAATAACCCATAGTCAAACATACTGTGTAAGTAAAGAAAGCATTAAGACCCATACCTGACGCCAATGCTACAGGGTAGTTGGAAAAAAATGCCATACAAATTGTAGCAATTGCAGCAGACAGTGCTGTTGCCATAAAGATGGCAGGTGCACCGGGACCGTCAGGAATAATGCCTAACATACCTGGGTTAACCGCTAAAATGTAAGACATTGCCAAAAAAGTGGTGATGCCGGCAATAATTTCAGTTTTTACATTAGCGCCGTGCTCTTTTAACTTAAATAGTTTTTCCATTTTTTTATCCTCCCGTAAAAATTTTACTTAACTTAAGTATAACCTAAATTTTTAAATTAGTCAATTATAATCCAAGGCATATTTCAAGAAAAACGACTAAAAAAGCGGAAGTTAAATATTAACTTCCGTTTTTTTGCTGATATTAAACTTATTCTGCAAGACCTTTTATAAACTGTGCATATTTTTCGCCAAGTTCAAGTTCCATATCCGTCTTAAGTTCCCGCCTTATTGCCTTCTCTTCGGAATTTGTTACAGGATTGTACCCTGTTTTTTCAACCTCTGTCCAGAATACCCCTGTTCCGCGTTTCTGCCAACCGGGTAATTTGTCAAAATTAATGTCTCTTGAGAATAATAGTTCGTTTTTATAAGATACGGATTTGCCCTCTAACATTTTTGTTGCTTCTTCTACGCTTTTGCCCTCTTTTCTGAGCATCCAGTAACAGTGAGCATTAAGAGCGTTGCGGTGTGCATCCGCCTGTCGCCATAAGAAATAATCCTGTACCAGTTCTACATTTGGCAACGGTACCAGTCTGCAGTCGAACGCAACAGGTTGCCCTAACTCAAGAGAAAACACCGCACTTGCCATTCCTGCAAGGATTGAATTGAATTTACGGACTTTTCTGCCGAAAGTATTTTCTTCTTTGTGAAACAAAAGAGAAATTTCGTCACTTTCTGTATAACCGTACACAACCCTGAAACCGCAATCCATTAAAACTTTTACAGTTTTAATCATCATATCTCTGAATCTTTCATCAAATGGCGCTTCAAAATCACATATTTCCTTGGTGAGCCGCGAAAAATTCCGCCCGTCAAGACGTGCAACAAGATACATTTCATTTAATACCGTCTGGTCTATTGATTGCTCGTAAACTCTCATTTTTTTATCTAAATCATCAAATTTCATTTTCGTCTCTCCATTCATAAACGGTCATATCTGTTCCGTCGTTTTTTACAAAATAAAGTTGGTCAAAGCCCTCGGAATATCCGGGTAACTGCAGTTTGTTTGAGGTGGCTGCTATTGCTTTTGCAGGAACACAGGCATTTCCTGTTCTTTTGTTGTTTCTATCAATGCAGTCTTTGATTTTTGATTCCAGAAAATAACCTACCACTTTGTATCCTTCTGTTTTTGCCTGTAATATGTACCTCGCACGTTCCTCTTTTGGTGGGTTTGTGTTATCTACCACAAAACTTTCACCTGTTTTAAAACATTCATCTATCTCCGTTTGCTCGCGATGTCTCGTTTTCAAGGTATCAAGGTTAATCCTTTTGTAGTTTCCAAGAAATTTATTGCAGAAAGTACTTTTTCCGCTTCCCTGTATTCCTATCATTATTATAA